>JAPTVL010000314.1 GCA_028065725.1 Betaproteobacteria bacterium | reverse complement strand
TGGCGGCGCACGCGTGGCAGGCGGCGATGGCGGCCTGCAGCGCGTAAGGCCCGAGCGGGCCGGGCAGCGCCTCGGCGCGCGCCAATGCGTCCAGACCGCGGCGGATCAGCAGAGGGTCCCAGCGGCTGCGGTCCTGCGCGGCGAGCAGGATGGGTTCGCCCTGCGCATCCACCCGCGCGGCCAGGCGCGAGGCCTGGATTTCCATCAGCGCCAGCAGGCCCAGCACCTCGGCCTGCTGCGGCATCAGCGTGGCCAGCACGCGGCCCAGGTGCAGCGCTTCCGCGCACAGCGCCGGGCGCGTCCATTGCGGCCCGGCCGTGGCGGCATAGCCCTCGTTGAACATCAGATACAGCACCTCCAGCACCGAGGCCAGCCGCGCCTGCAGTTCCGCGCCGCGCGGGACCTCGAAGGGCACGCGCGCCTCCAGCAGGCTGCGCTTGGCGCGCACGATGCGCTGCGCGATGGTGGCCTCGGGCTTGAGGTAGGCCCGCGCGATTTCGGCGGTGGACAGGCCGCCCATCACCCGCAGGGTGAGCGCGCTGCGCGTCTCGGGCGCCAGCAGCGGATGGCAGGCGGTGAACATCAGCCGCAGCAGCTCGTCGCCGATGGCGTCGTCCAGCCGCGCGTCGATCATTTCGCTGAATTCGCGCACGGCGATGGCGTGCTGCAGATCGGCTTCGTGGCCGAGCACCTCGTGGCACGACTCGGCCAGCTTGGCGTGGCGCAGATGGTCCAGCGCGCGGCGCTTGGCCGCGGTCATCAGCCACGCGCCGGGACGCTCGGGGACGCCGAACTCGGGCCAGTGCTCCAGCGCGGCCAGCAGCGCGTCCTGTGCGCAGTCCTCCGCAAGGCTGAGGTCGTGCGTGACGCGCGCCGCGTGCGCCACCACCTTGGCCGACTCGATGCGCCAGATGGCGGCGACGGTGCGGACCGTGGCGTCGCCGGCACTGGCGGCGACGTCGGGATCAGACGATGGCGGCGGCGACATGGGTGGACGGGGCATGGCGACGACGACGTGCGGGGCTGCGGCCGGACCTGCTTGCCGATGGCGCCGGGCATCAATCCAGCAGCGGGCACTTCAGCCCGGCGCGCCAGTGCGCCGGGTCCGGACTGAGGTGCGGATCCGATCTTGTACCACTCCTACGAGCCCTGCGCGAGGGTGTGGCTGGTCTCGACCCATCGCATCACCCCAACCCGCGCGCCGCTCAGCGCGGGCTTTGCGGCTCGGTGGCCTGCCACGCATCGAGCACGCGCACGCCGGCGAACCAGCGCTGCACGTGAAGGAGGTCGTCCACCGGCAGTCTGGCGGCCGCGCTGTCGGCCAGCGGCGCGGCGATGGCGAAGTCGGCCAGGGTGAGCGCATCGCCGCAGATCCACGCGCGCTGCGCAAGGTGGGTATCGAGCACGCCGCCGAATTCGCGCATCTGCTCCTCGCCACGCTTGACCTCGGCGGGATCGGGTGAGCCCAGGCCGAGCAGGCCCTTGATGTTGTTTTCCCAGTTGAGGATGGTGATCGCGGGCATTAGGTGCGCCGCGCACCAGAACAGCCAGCGGTTGACGTCCGCTCTTTCGCGGACCCCAGTCGGATAGACGGTTTGCCGCGGCGTCTTGTCGGCCAAGTATTGCATGATCGCATGCGATTCCCAGAGGATGAAGCCGTCGTCGTCGAGCACCGGAACCCTGTGGTTGGCATTGAGCCGCAGGAACTCGGGTGTGCGGTGTTCGCCGCGAAACAAGTCCACCATCACCAAATCGACCGGCGCATCGAGATGCGCGGCGGCCAGCAAGGCGCGGCGTGAACAAGTGGACTGTGGGTGGTAGTACAGGCGCATGGTGTTTGCTCCGTCGGGGTTGACCTCGGTCGCACCATCGTAGGCAGCGCGCGTGTCAGCTTTTGTCAGCAGCGTGATCCGGTGCATCGGCCCGTGATGCCTTCGATTGCATGTGCTGATCCCAGAGCATGACTAACTCGCGGCGCGGGCGTGGAAATGCGGCATCCAACGCCCGCAGGCTCGCGATGCGGTCGACGCGGAAATGCCGGAAGTCGCTGCGCAGTTCGCACCAGGCCGCGACGACCCGCGCGCCCTCGAAGAAGCCGAGCGCCAGCGGCCAGATCACACGCTCGGTCGCGACATTCGCCGCGTCGGTGTAACGGATGCCGAGCTTGCGCTCGCGGCGGATGGCCGCCCGGATGACACTCAGGCCCTGGACCCTTTGCGCAGGTTCCTTGAATCGGGGCGCCCACAGGCCCGTATCGGCCATCCTGTCGCGTAGATCCTTGGGCGAGGCGGTGGCGATCTTCGCCAGCACCGTCTCGGCCGCGCGGGCAAGTTCCGCGTCGCCCTGTCCCTGCACCCAGCGGGCGCCGAGCACCAGCGCCTCGATCTCGTCCTCGCCGAACATGAGCGGCGGCAGAAAAAACCCGGCGCGCAACACGTAGCCGACGCCCGCGCCGCCGTCGATGCGCGCGCCCAGCTCCACCAGGGTCTGCACGTCGCGGTAGACCGTGCGCACCGACACCGACAACTGCGCGGCGAGCTGCGCCGCGGTCACCGGCAGGCGCCGCGCGCGCAGCGCGTCCATCAGGCGGAACAGGCGGGCGGTGCGGCTCATGACGCGCGGCAATCCCCCGAGGCCGGCAGCAGCGCGGCCAACGCCGGGCCGATCTGCCCGACGCCGAACAGTGCATGCATCTCATCGTTCATCGACCGTCATCCTTCGATTCGCCGAGGCCGATGCTACGCACATCGGGTGCGGTCCCGTACCTTGTGCGAGCAAGCGCCCTCGCGGTCAGCCGGGCGGCATCTGGGACAGGTCCATCCACTTCGGGCCCCACACATGGCCGTCGGGGTCGATGAAGTCGCGGCCATACATCCAGTCGAAGTCCTCGACGGGGTTGATGTCCGCCGTCCCGCCGTGTGCGGCCGCCGCCTCGTTCATGGCATCGACCTCTTCGCGTGTCTCGCAGGAGATATTGAGTCCGACTTCGCTCGTGCTGGCCGGCGCTATCGGGCGCGCGGTCAGCGAGCACCATTGTTCATGCGTCAACAGCATCACGCTGATCGTCTCGCTCAACGCCATGAGCGCGCCGGTCTCGCCGGAGCACTGCGGATTGATGACGAAGCCGAGTGCGGTGTAGAACGCCACGGAGGCCTTCAGGTCGGCGACGGGAAGACTGACGATGATCGTGCGGGGCATGGGCAGGCTCCTCTGATTGGCTGGGTGAGACGGGCGCCGGTTCAACTGCTCACACGCGCAGCAGGGCGCGGAAGCCGCGGGCGGCGTAGTAGGACTCGGCCCCGTTGTGATAGACGAACACCTTGCCGTAGCGGCGATCGCAGAACAGGGCGCCGCCCAGCGCACGGACATCATCAGGAGTCGCGACCCAACTGGATGTCCTGGTATCGAACTCGCCAAGCTGCTGCAGCGTGCGGTAGCGCTGCTCGGTCAGCAGTTCGACACCCATCGCGGCGGCAAGCTCCACTGCGCAGCCTTTCGGCTTGCTCTCCTTCCTCGCGTCCAGCGCCTGGCGGTCGTAGCACAGGCTGCGGCGCCCTGCCGGACTCTCCGCGGAGCAGTCGCAGAACAGGAACTGGCCAGATTCTTTGTCATGGCCGATCACGTCCGGCTCACCGCCGGTCCGCTCCATCTCGCCAAGAGACTTGAGCGCCGCCTTGCCGACTTCGAGTCTGGCCTGTACCTGCTCCCAGGCAAGGCCTTCGTGGCGCCGAGCGTTCCTTTCGAACCGGGCCTTCAGCGTGTCGATCAGCGCATTCATGGCTAAGGGCTTCATGCGGTTTCCTCGCTGCGGGTGAGTCTGGAATGCTTCATAGCCATTTCCTCCGGTGCCTGTCCCACTCGACCGGACAGCGTTGACGAAGGGTCATGAATGCACCTTCTCGTGCCGTTCCAGCATGTGTACGAACTGGGCAATTTTCTTCGCGCGTGTTTCGGCCTTCTTGGCGGTTTGAATCCTGAACAGAATGGCGTATCGATTCCGGCCATCGAGCGTGGCAAAGAAGTTCTTGGCCCGCGCATTGCCGTCCAGCGCGGACTGGAAATCGCTGGGTACTGTGGCCTTGCTGGCCGAGTCATACGCTGCCTCCCAGCGCCCGTCACTCTTGGCGCGCTCGACTTCCCGGAGCCCGGCAGGTTTCATCCTTCCCGCTTCGATCAGAACCAGCGCCTTGTCCTTGTTGATCTTCGACCAGACGCTCTTGTCCGCGCGCCGAGTGAATTTCTGAAGCCAGAATTGCTCGCTGAGGGTCCGCTTTTGCCCATCGATCCACCCGTAGCAAAGCGCGATCTCGACGGCCTCATCGTACGAAACGGACGGCGCATCGCTGCCCTTCTTGGCGAGCTGCACCCACACGCCAAGCGACGATTCGTGGTTTTCAGCCAGCCAGTTGGCCCAGTCTTTCTGTCGCTCAAAGTGCTCAACTGGCAGAGTTGTGGATGACTTGGATTGCGGTTTCACGTCAGGTTTTCCGAAGCAGCTCTGGGCAGGCTCACGCGGCGCAATACGAAGCGCCATCACGCGCGCACATAGCGCAAGTGCGTGGCGGCCGGGCCATCCAGCACCCGGTCGATACGAAACCGCGACGCGGGCTCGCGCAAGTACTCGAACAGACGCCGACCGCCGCCGAACAGCACCGGCGCCAGGGCGATTTCCAGCTCGTCGACGACGTCCAGGTTCAGGTACTGCTGGATCACGTCCGCGCCACCGGCGATGCGAACATCACGATGGCCTGCGGATGCCCGGGCCAGTTCCAGGGCGCGCTGCGGCCCGTCGGTGATGAAGTGGAAGGTCGTCCCGCCGGGGCGCACCCAGGGTTCGCGTTTCGTATGGGTCAGGACGTAGACCGGGGTGTGGAACGGCGCCTCCTCCGGCCAGGCGACCTCGCCCTGGTCGAACATGCGCTTGCCCATGATGCTGGCGCCGGTGCGTTCCATGGTGCTGCGGACAAGATCATTGACCGCGCCGGTCTCGCCGCCCGGGCCGAGCCCGAGGTGGTCGCGGAAAGCCTGCTGCCTGACCAGCCAGCCCATCAGCGCGCCCCATTTCGCGCCCCAGTTCATGTGCTCGGGCTTGCCCATGGTCATGCCTTCCGGCGCCATGCAGCCATCGAGGCTGAGTCCGATGTTGACGAAGACTTTGCTCATCTTGCTCCTCCCGCTTGCTCGGATACCGGATCGAACAAAGCCTCAGCCGCGGCGCGCCGCCTCGATGGCGGCGATGTCGATCTTGCCCATGGTCATCA
>JAPTVL010000124.1 GCA_028065725.1 Betaproteobacteria bacterium | reverse complement strand
GCTGATAGATCTTGAACTCTGGGGCCAGCGCCTCCTTGAAGGCAATTGCCTTGCCAGCGATCACGTGCATCAGCGGACCGCCCTGGATGCCGGGGAAGATGGCCGAATTTACTGCTTTCTCGTGCTCGGCCTTCATCAGGATGACGCCGCCGCGCGGACCGCGCAGGCTCTTGTGGGTGGTCGTCGTCACGAAGTCGGCGTGCGGCACCGGGTTCGGATAGACCCCGGCGGCAATCAGCCCGGCGTAGTGGGCCATGTCGACCATGAACCAGGCACCGATGGATTTAGCGACACGGGCGATGCGCTCGAAATCGATGCGCAGTGCGAAGGCTGAAGCGCCGGCGATGATCAGCTTGGGCCGTTTTTCGAGAGCCAGTCTTTCGAGAGCTTCGTAGTTGATGTCTTCCTGGGCGTTGAGGCCGTAGCTAACCACGTTGAACCACTTGCCGCTCATATTGAGCGCCATGCCGTGGGTCAGATGGCCACCCTCGGCCAGGCTCATGCCCATGATGGTGTCGCCCGGTTTGAGCATGGCAAAGAACACGCCCTGGTTGGCCTGAGAGCCCGAGTTGGGCTGTACATTGGCGGCCTCGGCACCGAACAATTGCTTGACGCGGTCGATGGCGATCTGCTCGACGACATCGACATATTCGCAGCCGCCGTAGTAACGCTTGCCTGGGTAACCCTCGGCATATTTGTTGGTCAGTTGCGACCCCTGGACGGCCATCACGGCCGGCGAGGTGTAATTCTCCGAAGCGATCAATTCGATGTGGTCTTCCTGACGCTGATTTTCTTTCTCAATGGCAGCAAAGATCTCGGGGTCGATCCGCTCCACCGTATAGCGGTTGCGTTCAAACATGCTTGTCCTTGTAGAAAAATTAATCCCGAGACGAGCTCGGGATGTTTGGATGAAAACACCGTGCGCGGCGTCAAGCGCAGTACGCCACGCATGGCGGATAGTTCAGCTCAGACAGCGGTGGCGCGCAGGGCCTTGGCCGCCGCTACCATGTTGGTCAGTGCAGGAATGACCTCCAGCCACTGGCGGGTCTTCAGGCCGCAGTCCGGATTCACCCACAGACGCTCGGCCGGTATACGTTCGGCGGCCTTCCTCATCAGTTGTACGATATGCTCCTGCGTCGGGATATTCGGCGAGTGGATGTCGTAGACGCCGGGGCCGATCTCGTTGGGGTACTTGAAATCGTCGAAAACATCGAGCAATTCCATGTCTGAGCGCGAGGTTTCGATGGTGATTACATCTGCGTCCATGTCGGCGATGGAGGCAATGATGTCGTTGAACTCCGAGTAGCACATGTGGGTATGGATCTGGGTTTCATCCTGTACGCCGTTGGCGGTAATGCGGAAGGACTCCACAGCCCAGTCCAAGTAGCGCTGCCACTGTGACTTGCGCAGGGGCAAACCTTCGCGCAGGGCGGCCTCGTCGATCTGGATGACTCGCACACCGGCCTTCTCCAGGTCCAGCACTTCCTCGCGGATTGCCAGTGCCAGTTGGTAGCAGGACACCGAACGCGGCTGATCGTCGCGGACGAAAGACCAGTTCAGGATGGTGACTGGACCGGTCAACATGCCCTTCATCGGCTTGTTAGTCAGCGACTGGGCGTATTGGATCCACTCCACGGTCATCGCCTTCGGGCGGCTGATGTCGCCGAACAGGATGGGCGGCTTGACGCAACGCGAGCCGTAGGACTGTACCCAGCCGAACTGGCTGAAGGCGTAGCCGTCGAGTTGTTCGCCGAAATATTCGACCATGTCGTTGCGCTCGGCTTCGCCGTGCACCAGCACATCAAGCCCCAGGGCTTCCTGCTCGCGCACGCTGAGGGCGATCTCTGCCTGCATGGCGGTCTTGTAGCCGGCTTCGTCCAGTTCGCCGGTCTTGAACTGGCTGCGTGCCTGGCGGATTTCCGCAGTTTGCGGGAAGGAGCCGATGGTCGTGGTCGGGTAGGCAGGCAGGTTCAGCAGCGCGGCTTGCTTCCTGGCGCGTACCGGATAGGGACTCTTGCGCTGGCCCAGCGCCGGGTTGATGCTGGCAATGGCCGCCTTGACCGCCGGGTTGGTCACGCGCGGCGAAGTGCGGCGGGCGGTGATGGCGGCGTGATTGGCGGCCAGTTCGGCTGCCACTGCTGCACGCCCCTGATTCAGGGCTTTGGCCAGTACCTTCAACTCGTCCAGCTTCTGCAAGGCGTAAGCGAGCCAGGACTTGATCTCGGCGTCCAGCTTTTGCTCGCTGGCGAGGTCTACTGGCACATGCAGCAGCGAGCAGGACGGCGCGATCCACAGGCGATCACCCAGCCGTTCGGCAAGCGGCTCCAACCAATCGAGCGTGGCGCCGAGATCGGTCTTCCAGATATTGCGGCCATTGATCACGCCCAGCGACAGCACCTTGTGCGACGGCAGCAGGTTGAGCAGCGGCTGGATTTCGTCGCGGGCGTTGATGGTATCGAGATGCAAACCGGCGACAGGGAGATTGCAGGCAAGATGTAGGTTCTCCTGCAAGGTGCCGAAATAGGTCGCCAGCAGCAACTTGACGCGACTGCTCTTGAGGTGGTGGTAAGCCAGGTTCAGTGCATGTTGCCAGTCGGCATTCAGTTCGGTGACCAGCACCGGCTCATCGATCTGCACCCATTCGACCCCTTGTGCGGCCAGTTGCTCCAGCAGTTCGCCGTAGACGGGCAGCAAACGTTCCAACAGGCCCAGCTTGTCGGAGTTGTCCTTGGCTTTGCCCAGCCACAAGTAGGTGACCGGACCGACGATGACAGGCTTGGCCTTGACACCCTGCGCCTTGGCTTCGGCCAGTTGTTCCAGCAGGCGTGAGACGTCCAGTTTGAATTCGGTCGCGGCCGTGAACTCCGGGACGATGTAGTGGTAATTGGTATCAAACCACTTGGTCATCTCGCCTGCGGCGATGCCGCCGCAGCAACCCGTGTGTTCCTCCGCACCTTGAGCGGAACGACCGCGTGCCACGCGAAAGTAGTTATCCAGTGGATCGCCGTGGAACTCATGGGCGCGCTCGGGCAAATTGCCCAGCGTGAAGCTCATGTCGAGCACCTGATCGTAGAAGGCGAAATCCCCCACCGGTACCAAGCCCAGGCCGGATTGCTCTTGCCAGTGGCGCTGACGTAGTTGGGCACCGAGCGCTTTCAGTTCGTCACGGGAGGACTGGCCTTTCCAGTAAGACTCAAGGGCGAATTTCAGCTCGCGCTTCGCGCCGATGCGGGGAAAACCGAGGTTGTGTGTGGTGACCATGCTTGCCTTTATCCGAATGAGAAGGGGAATGGCAGCATGGTAAAAAAGCGTACTCATGAAGTAAAATGGTCTTATTTCAACAATCGATCAATTTTGCTCATGGATTCACATGATTGAAAGAATGCATCTGGCCATCCTCCGTGAGGTTGATCGGCAGGGCTCGCTGACTGCCGCCGCAAGCGTGTTGTGCCTGACACAGTCGGCCCTGAGCCATACAATGAAAAAACTGGAGCAAGCGCTTGGCACCGACATCTGGCTGCGCGAAGGACGCAGCCTGCGGTTGACCCAAGCCGGCCGCTACCTTCTGGAGGTCGCAAACCGCTTGTTGCCCCAGCTGGATCGGGCGGAAGAGCGATTGCGTCAGTATGCTGAGGGTGAACGCGGCACTCTGCGCATCGGCATGGAGTGCCATCCCTGTTATCAATGGCTACTCAAGGTGGTGTCACCCTACCTGGCCCGGTGGCCGGACGTCGATGTAGACGTCCGGCAGAAGTTTCAGTTTGGGGGAATCGGCGCACTGTTCGGTTATGAAATCGACCTGCTGGTGACGCCTGACCCCTTGTACAAGCCGGGGCTGCGCTTCGAGCCAGTGTTCGATTATGAACAGGTACTGGTGGTGAGCCGTCACCATGCGCTGGCCTCGGCCAGGCATGTCGAACCGGAACAACTGAGTCGCGAGGTGCTGATTTCCTATCCTGTGGAAACCGACAGGCTGGACATCTACAACCAGTTCCTTCAGCCAGCAGGCATCAGCCCCAAGCGCCATAAGGTCATCGAGACGACCGACATCATGCTGCAGATGGTCGCCAGCGGGCGGGGTGTGGCGGCGCTGCCACGCTGGCTGGTGCAGGAATACGTCGGCAAGATGGAAGTGGTGCCAATTCGTCTGGGGCCCACGGGCATCGCCAAACAGATATTTCTGGGCGCACGCGAGGCGGAAATCGGGATCGATTATCTCCGCGCGTTTATCGATCTGGCTCGGCAGCCGCTATCTACCTCCATCGAGCAACCGTCTTCATGACACCGGATTTCGAACGAAAACCTTTGCCTTTGCCCAATGATCAAACCAAGGTGCTGTTGCACTCTTGCAGTGCGACATGCTCCGGTGAAGTAATGGAAGCCATGCAGCATCGGGCATAGACTTCACCCTTCTTTTCTACAACCCCAGCATCCATCCGCTTAAGGAATACGATCTGCGCAAGAACGAGCACATCCGCTTCGCCGAAAAGTTTGGCATTCCCATCGTCGATGCGGACTATGATCGCAACCACTGGTTCGCACGGGCCAAGAGGATGAAAAACGAGCCCGAGCGCGGCATCCGCTGCACTATGTGCTTTGACATGGCTTCGAACGCGCGGCGCTCTACGCCCATGAACATGGCTTTCCGGTCATGACTAGTTCGCTGGGCATCTCGCGCTGGAAGAACGTGCAGCAGATCAATGAATGCGGCGCGCGCGCGGCCGCGCGTTATCCGGGCTTGATCTACTGGGACTACAACTGGTGCAAGGCGGTGGCTCCGCGCGCATGATCGAGATCAGCAAGCGCGAAAACTTCTGCCAGCAGGAGTATTGCGGTTGCATCTATTCGCTACGCGACACAAACCGCCACCGCATAACGAGGGGGCGCGAGCGGATCAGGCTGTCCGACCTGTGCTATGGCCAGCTGCAGGATACGCTGGCGTTGCCCCCTGGTGGCGCAGAAGAAAGTCGATAACACCACCCCAACCATGCGAATTCAACCGGAGGATGCAACACACTAGAGACTGCGCAAGCAGAAGGAGTGTTGCATCCACCGGCGCGTTGCCCCATAACAAAAGGTAACCGAAGGTCAGATATGTTGCCTCACATTCGAGGTAACCGAGACCATTGAGAAGATGTCTTTTAGTTTAGCCTCGACGCGCCGTATGAGGTCGAATGGGTTGAGGGTTCGATGTTGCTCTTCGAGGCGCTGTTTGATCATTTCTAAAACGCTATCTGAATCCATGACCCGCTGATAGGGCGTCATTGGTGGATGTAA
>JAPTVL010000239.1 GCA_028065725.1 Betaproteobacteria bacterium | reverse complement strand
TCGCCGACCGCGTTCAACATCCAGAACTGGCGCTTCGTGCAGGTGCGTGAGCCGGCCCTGCGCCAGGCCATCCGTGCCGTGGCCTGGGACCAGGCCCAGGTCACCGACGCTTCGCTGCTGCTCGTGCTGTGTGCCGACCTCAAGGCATGGAACAAGCAGCCCGAACGCTACTGGCGCAATGCCGACGCGGCCGTGAGCGATTTCATGGTGCCGGCCATCCACCAATATTACGACGGTCGCGAGCAGGTCCAGCGTGACGAGGCCATGCGGTCCGCGGCATCGCCGCCATGTCGCTCATGCTGCAGGCACGCGAAATGGGTTACGACTCATGTCCCATGGACGGTTTCGATTTCGATGCCGTAGGCAAGCTGATCAACCTGCCCGACGACCATGTCATTGCCATGATGCTTGCCATTGGCCGCGCCACGCGCGAAGCCTGGCCACGCGGCGGGCAGTTGCCCATCGACGAGGTGGTCATCACAAACCGCTTTGGTGGCTGATTGACATATCCCGGGTCGGGTACGCGAGCCGGAACAACTCCCCGGCACAAGAGACGCTACACCACGTCTGGCGTACCGTAACCGGGACTCATCCTGCACCCGGGTGCCATGATCCAGGTTAACGACGACCTTCCCAATCCTGATCCGTATTACATCAGGAATGTCACTGAATTCAGCGACGTCCGGAAAGTCGTCTGCAGCGAGGACATCTACTCCAGCACGGGCATCAAACTGGTGGCGCAAGGCACGCCCATCAACCGCAATTTCTATGACAAACTGATGCGGCACAAACTGGCCGCCGCGCCCATCGACAAAAACCTCAGCGTCGAAGGCGCGCTCACTGCCCGCGACCTCTGGCTGGACACCGAACAACTGTTCGACAGTGATGACAGATTGATGCAACGCATCCGTAGCGGCCTGGGCGACCTGACAGTCATACAACAACGCCTGTCAGGCATCGTGCTCAATTCCGCCCTGGCGTTCAAACTGACGCTCGCCCGTGAAAAATGGCCCGTGATCTACCAGCACAGCCTGCGCGTCGCGGCCGCCAGTCTCTACCTTGCCAGCCAGATCCGCCTCAGTGCCGACAACCAGCACAAACTGGCCAGCGCGGCCATTTTTCATGACCTGGGGGAAATGCACATCAACCCCGAAGTGCTCGACAAACAGTTCTATGCCCACCCGGTCATTTCCTATCTGCTGCTGCGCGAATACCCGGAGTACCACCCCGACATCAGCGAAATCGTGCTCGATCACCACGAACGGCTGGATGGCAGCGGCTACCCGCGCCACCTGACTGCCCACGACATTCATCCGCTGGCACAGATTCTCGCCGTCGCCGAAGTGACAGGCAGCCTGTGCACCGGCAGCCACGATCAAAGTTCCGAACGGCTGAACATGGCATTCAAATTCAATCCCGGCCAATTCCGCAACGATCTTGCACAGTATCTTCTCGCCCCACGCACCCCGAACGCCACTCAGCAATTCGCTGAGGACATCAAGGATCTTGACGCATTGCGCGCCAGCCTGGACGACATTGCCGGTTTGCTTGCCGCATGGGACGCAATGGTCGGCCCCCATCTGCGGCAGCATGCTCCTCGCCCGATGCGGTACGTTGCCGACCGTCTCGACATCCTGAAAAAGAACCTGTTCGACGCCGGTTTCGATCCCACCAGCCCGCATCGGATGACCCACGACATCGAAACCGATCGCGACTGCCTGCTCGAACTCAATCTGCTGATACGCGAAGCACGCTGGCAGGTGCGGAACATCCTGGGCGAGACCTTGCGGCAGTGGCCCGAAATCGACCAGCCAGCGCAACCGGCCCTCCAGACCCTGCATGACTGGATCGAACATGCCCGGGAGCGGTTCTGACCGAACGATAGCGCCATCCCCACCGAACGATCCGGGTGGTAAACTGGTGCGACAAGCCTGTCTGATGCAGCACTGGTGTCCGAACCAGGCATGCAGCGCAACACAACGCGGGTGTACACACAGCGATCAGGAGATCAGCATGACAAGAAACCTGTCATTTCATGGCAAAGCGCTGAAAATCGAATGCAGTGAAAAGGCAGAAAAGATGGCAAACAGGCTCGATGCGCCAGTGGTCATGGAAATGCAGATCTACTTTAGCTGCATGATAGGAAAAAGGCTGGCCTACTATAGCGCTGCCGACATTCCTGGCACATACCGACTGGAAGCCGACCCATTCCGGGAAATTCTCGCTGACGCCCAACCCTTAACCGGAAAGATCCACGTGCGATTCAATATTGTCATGACCAAAAACTGCCTGGTCTCGGACTATATGGGGCCGCCTCCGGTAACGGACTTTACCGTAGCCAGAAGCGAAGCGTTTGTGCCAAACTGGCTGACGATTGATTTTAAAGACGGGATGTTCGTCGGCGAATTTGGCTGGTTTGGGTCCGAGTCCGCGCTGCCCAACACCAGGCAAATACGCTGCGCTGCCGTTGGTTCTCATCTTCAAGCTCCTTGAGCCGGGGCATCAGAGAAGCATCCATGCCGCCAAACTTACTCCGCCTTTTGTAAAAGGCAGCCGAGCACATGCCGTGTGCATAGTCAGCCAGATCGCCTGGATTGCAGATGCGGCACCAAAGGTCGGTGGCAAAGCGGTAGAAATGTCCAGCAAAAATCTGCCGAAGACAGGTGAATCAGCGCCTGTTTTGGGGCAGAAATCCAAAACAGAATATAATTAAATCAGCAGGTTATTGGCGGAGAGGGGGATTCATGAAAACCGCTTGAAATGCCGATGGATTAAGGAATTTCCTGCCAGTTAGGAAAATACAGTTACCCGGTTTTTTACCCGTTTTAAAGTAACGAGTTTGAAACCCACCTACCACCTACCACCTACCACCTACCACCTTTCGGCCAGAATCGCATTTAAGCCACGTTGGACGCGTTCCAGTTGAATGAATTGTTAGGCATTATTGCTGGAAAGCAACGGAGTTAAGATAGAAGTCATCAGGTCAGTTTGAACTTGATTCATCTCATCTGCCAGCCCGTACATATCACTAAGCGAGACCGGGACTAGCCTCTCAAGTCGCTCATATCGCTCAATGAATAGCTTTCCAACAGCAGGAACCCCATCTTGAACTGTCCATACTTGGTGAATGTACACTGCGCGACGTTCAAAAACATTTTTGATGTTTGTAGTGATATGTGTGGCTTGATCTTTCAGATGGGGAGCTTTGCACTCAATTAGGGCCTTTAGCATCTCCATAAGTTCACTTATTCGGGCCTTGCCGGTGAAAGCTCTACCAGTAATGCTATCCAAGCCTGCGATATGCCAAATCACGGTTCGAATTAGGACTTCTATGCTAGAAGAGCTGACGGCAATTTGGCCAATTGCCTCTTGATATGCCTTTGGTGGCCATGACCAGTTTCGCGGGGTGGAGCCAGCTCTAAGCATGTCCAACACCAGCGGGTCTTGCGGACTGGCGCTTGCTATTTCCTCTGCCTGCTCGGGTGTTATGGCTATCATGTCCTCGCTCACATAGCTATCTTGCGAGCCATCGGCCTCAAACGCGAACACTTTCCATTTTTCAGGGATGAGCTTTTTGTAGTATTTCATGCTCATGTTTAATCACCGTCAAACCAAATACCATCCGTCGAAACCGGGGAGATTCGCTATTTTAATCTTGACTAGCTCTAATGGCAATCGAATATAAACACAAGGCAGTTGATGGTTCCTCATGTTGCCACATGCTTTTGCCTCAACCCCTTTCCTGTTCTCACGCTCAAGGTTTAAGCTGCCGCGCAGGCAGCCATGAGCGCGAAGCGCGATTGCTTTTGGTGGAGCCGGCTGGTTCCATCTCCGGCGCTAGGCTGCAAGTCGAGCACAGCCAGATACCGACCGTCCAGACGAGTGGGGTTCGGGGTTGTGCCTTCGCGTCTGTCCTGCGTTTCGGGTTTGTTTGCGACAGTTATGCATCGGCCTTTTGGCGGTTGCGACAGTTGTAACGGCGTCCGTAGTGGCGTTTTGCAGGTCTGCGGATCGCTGGTTTTGCTGTCGAGTTTAGGGTTTTGGTTTTCTTGGTTCTTTGGATTAACTGTCGCAACCGCCGCCGCTGCTTTTTCTGCTCGCGCCGCCGCTATGTCCACCACGCAACCGCTGCCAACTTTGTTGATTGTCCATTTTTTGGTTTTGGTGGCGACAACAACAGGAAGCGCGAAGATTGCTTCAAGTTTTTTTTCGCCGACCGGTTTTTGGCGCAGGCCGACGACCTTGCGGGACGGCTCGCGATAACGGTTTGTTGTGGGGCGATATAGTGGCTTGATGCGCTCATTTTTAACGGCTCGATAAAAGTCGGCGAAGTTGCCTTGCTGCGCGGCGTCGGCGGCATCACCGGCAAGGTCGGAGAATTCATGAGCCTGTTCAGCGATTTCCGTTGAGCGAAGCAGCTTCCACGTGGTCGCGTGTCTGACAGATGTTCGGAACCGGCGAATGCCCCACGCCGCTGCCCATGCGCTTGCAGCCAGTGCTTCGCTCTGGTCTTCCTCGTTTCCACCGGTCAGATCGGTCTGGCGGGTGATGTACGCGATCTGCCGGATGGCATAACTTGCCGCACCCATTGCATCTGAGGTTATAGATCGGATGTCTACCTGGTGCTGGTTGTCGCCGTCCCTAAAGTGTTTAATGAACAGTTTCGTGATGTCGTCCCATTTATCAGGCGCCGCCCACAGAGTTACATGCCAGTGCGGCGTCTGGTCTTCGTGCGGCTGTGCGCCGACAATCCAGAAGTTTTTGATTTTTGCCCGCGACAGGTCTTTTCGCATTGCCGCCCAACGGCGTGTCAGTTCAGCGTGTCCATCTGCTGGCGTTGCGCCGTTGTATTTGGGGTTTCGACGGCGCGTTCCGCCAATGGTGGTCGTCGGATGCCAGGGCGAATCAAGCGTTAGCGTGATCAGCCGCGCCTTCATACCGGCTTGCCGTGCCAGCGTTTCAAATCCTACGGCTGCTGCAATAAGTGCGGCTCTCTGTTTCTTCATGGTTTGCTCTGGCCCCGGCATCTGAATTATCGTGCCTTCGCCATCTTCGAATGTATGATTTTGGGCGAATTCTTTTTGGTCGTGAATCATTGACCTGTATTCGCTTTGTCCGGGTTCGGATATCCACTTAATCGACGCGGGGTTTGCAGACATGTAAATCGTTTCGCGGCTGACACGGAGTTGTTTGCGCAGTGCGCGTGTCCACCAGCCGGGGTCGCCCAGGCGCATTTGGCGAGATTTGAACGATGGTAAGCGTCACCCCAATACCGTATTGCA
>JAPTVL010000036.1 GCA_028065725.1 Betaproteobacteria bacterium | reverse complement strand
GGGATGTCGCTTGGCGCGCCTTTGCGGGTTCCTTCGCCGGGGGCGTGCCCTTGTTCTTGTTCGGGAGAGGCTTGGGTCGCTCGGTCGCCCGGCCCTGCAGTTTCTCGAGCAGCTTCTGCATGGCGAGGTGCAAGTCGGCGCGTGGGATGTTGGGCAGAGCCTCGGCCAGTGCGTTCTCCAGGCTGCGGGCCGAAATGCCTGACGCGATGGCATTGCGGATGCCGGCTTCACGCGCGGCAACGGCGCGCGTTGCGAATGACCGTGAGGACTCCGCCTCCTGTGCAGCCCGGGCGTTGCGCGTGGCGCGGTGCAGAAGCTCGTCGAAGCGCGCCATCCCTTCGAGAGCGGCGTCCCGGTCAAATTCTTGCGCCTTGTCGGGCTTGTCTTGTCCTTCCATGAAACCTCCAAAAGGATCCGAATCGGCATTGATCCCATACTTGGATTGCGGCGGAGGTTGCAGGAGGTGCGACAAGGGGACCGCGGAGAACCCCTGCACGGCGCGGATGCCGAACCGTTCGTCGGCGATGCATCGTCGGTCGAAACGCGGTGCCCATCGATCAGCGCGTGATGGTTTCGGGTGTCGGGCGGAGCCTGACCAGGATGTTGTCGTACAGGAACCGTGCGCCAGCAGGGTCGCTGTACGGACAACTCTTATCCTGTACGGGAATGGTCAAACGGTCGGCGAACGCGTTGTGGTCAATCGCGGTCAACCGCCGATCAAGGCCCGTCAGAAAACGATCGACGGCGAACGACTACTGATCGCTGATGAACACGTTCTGAAGAACCTCATGCAACTGGATGCCGAATCCAGTCATGGGCAAGAACACGTCGAACAGAAAGAAGCGCGTCGAAATCCGCTGGGATGCCGACGGTTACAGCAGGGTGCGCGAGTCGGCACAGTCTTGCGATCTCAGCGTCAGCGAATACGTCCGCAGATGCACCATGGGACTCAAGATCCTGACGACTGCCGACAAAACAGCGGTCGGCGAGATTCGCAAGATCGCGGGCATGCTCAGGCATTACTACCCGAAGAACTCGAACTGGACGACGGAAGAGAAGAGACGCTATTGGGCCGGGTATGAGAAGTTGGTCGGTATTGCCGACAGAATCGAGCACGGTCGGACGCGGCCCTCCATCGATCTGCCTGAGGATGGGGCGTGATCCCACACGTCATCAAGCTCTCAAAGAGCGGGTCGACCAAAGGTGTTTTTGTCGAACCGATTCAATACGCGGCCCGTGACGACCTTGACTCCAAGGCCAAGGGTTTGGCGCCGATTCCGGAAGAAGACATGGGTTGCGTCAACATCGACTTCGATCTGGATACGGAAGAGCAGCGGCTTTGGCTTGGACAGGCGATGACGGCGACATCCAGTCGGTCAGTGCGATTCCAAGGCAACCCCGTTTACCACGTCAGCATCAGCTGGCCCGAAGGAGAGCATCCCACGCGGGAGCAGTGCGAAAGGACGGTTCATCATTTCATGCAAGGTGTCGGCATGGAGGAGAACGAGTCGTTCTGGGCCATCCATCGCGATACCGACAACGATCATCTGCACATGATCGTCAATAAAGTGCACCCCGAGAGAGGCATCGTGACGGGGCCGCCACGGTTTGATTACGCATTGCTGCATAGACTCGCGCGCGAGGTCGAGCTCGATCAGGGATGGAGCCACGACGTCGGCGCCTATGTTGTCACGGAGCCGAACCCGGGTGAGCCGCAGATCATGCGCCGAGACATCGCAGTGAAAATGGGGCTTTGGAAGGAAGAGGAGATCAGGCGTCCGAACGTGAGCAGCCATGCACATGCAGCAGCGCAAAGACTCGGGGCCGAACCCTTTCAAGTCTGGATCGCCGGACAGCCGGCCAAGGATCTGCGTGATGCAATCCACCAATCTGGAGCGACCTGGGAAAGCGCTCACCAGGCGTTGGCCAAGCATGGACTCCGGATTGAGATCAAAGGCTCTGGCATGGTGGTGACATTGACCCTGGCTGACGGCCAGGTGGTCGCAGCGAAAGCATCGCAGTTGGGCCGCTGGGCCAGCAAGTCCGCCCTGGAAAAGAAAATCGGGCCCTATCAACCGGCATCCGCTCTTCAAGGCGGGCGCGCTGCGCAGTCCTATCAGGGATACATCGATACCGCGAAAGTCCGTCCGGATCATCCGCGTGAACTTGAACCCGCAACGGACACAAAAAGAGCGGCGCGTCGCGAGGAACGCGCCCGGGCCAGAGAAGACTTGGCCAAACGCTTCGAGGACGAGCAAAAGCGATGGAAGGAGTCGCGGGCCCAGATGCGATCGGAGATGCGCGGGCGCCACTTGGGCGAGCGCAAGCAGCTGCAGGCCGACTTGCGCGATGAAAGGAAATCAGTTCTTGCAAAAGACAAGGCGGAAGGCGTTCCTTTCAAGGTGTCGCAGTCACTCTTTGCCTATCGCGCGGCGTTGCGCCGCGAGGCGCTGCAAAAACGCCAGGCGTTGGAACGTCGTGCACTGGCTGTTGAGGTCCGTCGATCGTTGGACTGGCGCGCGTGGCTGGAGAAACAGGTCGAGCAGGGCGACGAGGCGGCCAAGGCGGCACTCCGCGGGCTGCGGTACCGGGAGCAGCGCAAGAGCAAGAAGTATCAGGAGCAGGATGGCATCGAGGGCGAAGAACTCGATCCGCTGCGCAAGCTCACCGTGGCCGCCCTGCATGCAGAGGTCGACCACAAGCGGCAACTGGTGATCTACCGTGGCCAGGACGGACGCGAGAAATTCACCGACACCGGGCCGCGCATCGTCATGCAGGACAAAGCTGACGACACGCTGGAAGCCGCCCTGCGTGTGGCAGCGCAGAAATACGGCGGCAAAGTAGACATCACCGGCAGCAGCGAGTTCCGCGAACGCGCCGCCCGCCAGGCGGTGCGGCTCGGAATCAAGGTGGCGAACGCGGATTTGCAGGCGATCGCGTCCGATGAGCAGGCTCGGATGCACACCGAGATGGCGCCCAAGTGGGCAACAAAGGAAAATCGGAATTCGGACCGGGCTCTGGAGCGAAAAAGCATCGATTTCGGTCAAGAACCCGTGTTCTTGACTACGCCAGCCCGTGTTCCTGACTACACCTCTCTTTTGGATAAGACCAGCGTCGACTTATCCCCAAGTTCTGGGGATAAGTCGACGCCCCAGTGCCCAAGCTCCGCGCTGCGACAGCAATCAGCTGCGGTGCCTAAAAAGCAGGCGACCGAAGGCGTGCCGCACGAGCGGGCAAAACAGGCGATGGAGCAAGCACTCGAGCGCTGGGTTGACGGCGACCGCAGCGGCGGGCCGGTCAAGGCGTTCATTGCTGAGCATGACCGCGCAACGCGCCAAGGAGCCGATGGGCGCAAGCTGATCGCCGAAGTGGTGGATCGAGTCGTCAACCGCCGCGGCGAGGCATCGGCCGCGGCGATGCGAGGGTTCATCGCAGAGATGGACAGGCAGCGCAAGCGAGCGCAAGGGATCGGGCGGTGAACTGCAATGTCTGACGTACTGCGTTACCCGGCAACGGTTTCGGCGATCAAGACGTCCGCCGGGATGCCCAGATGGTGGTGCAGCCTTCGGATCATGGCCAAGGTCAACGGACGCTTGCGGTTCAGGACTTCGTAGACCCGATTGCTCTTGCCGATGATGGGTTCAAGGTCTTTGACGGACAGGCCACTCTGCTCCATCCGGAATTTGATCGCTTCGACCGGGTCGGGAGCAGCGATGGGAACGTGCTTGGCCTCATACGCCTGTACCAGCGTGGCCAGGATGTCCAGACGATCCCCCTCCGGGCTTCCCAGATCGGGGTCAGACTCCATCAAGGCCGAAATCTCTTTGAGGGTAGCCTTGTAGTCTGCTTCGGTGTGGATGGGACGGATGTCCATGTCTTCCTCCGTGGCCGGTCAGGCCATTTCAACGGTTTCCGCGTCGACGGCGTCGTACTCCTTGTGGGTGCCGACGAACTTCACGTAGACGATCTGCAATTTGTAGGCAATCGCCACGATCAGCCGATAGTCATTGCCTTTGATGTTGAAGACGACGCGACGGTTCTTCAGCACGCTGGCGCTGCGGTACTGCTCCTTGATGTCTGCGGGCTGGGTCCAGGACGCGTTTGTCGCCTCGTCGTACCAAGCCTTGAGCGGCTGCTCAGCCCCGGCGTGCAACGCCCAGAAAGCTCGAAGGGTGGACACTGCAATCACTCGCATCATATACAGCATAGTCCCGAAATGGGACTATGACAACAGCAGGCTTGGAAGCGGCGCACGAGGCCCAATTTTTCGGCTATTTGCAATAAGTGACTGAAGGCATCCGCCGGTCAACCACTCAATGCACAGAACGGCTCGTCGCACGCTCCCCGACCGGCGGACATCACGACCAGGCGCGAGGCGCGCCTTGACTCGGTAGGGCCGATCGGCCACTTCCGACCCGTTGATCTCCGCCCCGCCTGATTGAACGCCGGAAGGCAGACGTTGGCACCGAGGATGGATGGACCGCATCGACCGAAGAGCAGCCCACCAACCTAAGCGACCCTACCGCTGAGGAAGGTTTCGATCGGGGCCGGGCGCCCAAGCAGATACCCCTGCGCCTTGTCGACGCGCAACTCGCGCAAGATCGCCAATTCGGCCTCTGTCTCCACACCTTCGGCGACGACCATGCTTCCCGTCTCCTGCGCAAACCGAACGAGCGCGGCGGCCAGCGCACGATGACCCGTATTGGAGTCGATCTGTCGAATCAGACTGTTGTCGAGTTTAATGACGTCCGGCTTCAGTTCGAGGATGTGCCGAAAACTTGCATATCCGGCCCCCGCATCATCCACGGCAAGCCGCAATCCACGGCGCCGTAAAGGATCGAGCGCTTTCATGATCTGCGCGTAGTCATGCACGGAAGAATGTTCCGTGACCTCCAACATCAGGCGCTCGCATGGATAGCCCGAAAAAACCTCGTCCAGTGCCCCGCTCAGAATGGTTGCCGGGGATGCATTGATGGAAACATAGGTGTCTTCCGGGAAGAGGGTAAGACTACGCAACGCCTTGGCGATCACGGCCAGCTCAAGCGTCAGTTGAAGCCCGATCTCCGACGCCTCATCAAACCAGACGTCAGGCGTACGAACGGGCTCTGCCAGGAACCGCGTCAACGCTTCGTATCCAACGACCTTGCCGTCAGCGATCCGCACGATGGGTTGGTAAACAATCGAATAGCACTCCGCATTCAGAACCGCCGTATGTCGCGCAAGGAGCTCTTCGCGGCGCTTTTCCTCAGCCACCTGTTGCTCGATGAATTTGGCCGTGATGTCGGCGAAACACC
>JAPTVL010000544.1 GCA_028065725.1 Betaproteobacteria bacterium | reverse complement strand
ACAGGGCAGCGTCAGGATACAGTCGCCAGCCGATGGCGCCACCCTCGATGCAATGGATGAAAACCGCCTGGTATATGAAGTGGAGCCGGGGCCGCACGGGGACCACGCGCACGTCCTTGTGGACAACACGGAGGTCGCCATTCTGCGCGAGCTGAAGGGCAGCTATCTGCTGGAAACCCTGTCGACCGGCAAGCACAACCTCTGCGTCAGTGTGGCGAACAAGGCCCATGTGCTCATCGGCATCGACAAGTGCGTGCGGGTTTCGGTGGACTAGGGCGTGCGATGTTTCCTGGACGAGGCTATCGACATAAATAGGCGCACCGCACTATCCATCCTGGCAACTCTTGCACTGTATCTCCCGATAAGCTCAGCCTCCGTCGCCGCCAGCGATATCGATTGCAGCTTCAAGCAGCTGACCAAACGGATTTATGTGATTGTCGGGTCTGATCATGCAACCTGCCCGACAGACGAAGCAAGACACCCCCTTACCAACCCGTCCGTTATTGTCGGCGAAACCGGCGTCATCGTTGTTGATCCTGGCAGCAGCCTTCAGGTGGGACGATTGGTCCTGGAACGACTCAAGCGCATAACGAACAAACCAGTGGTTGCCGTGTTCAATACGCACATACATGGTTTGTATTGGCTGGGTAATCAAGCCATAAAAGAGCGGTTTCCCAATGCGCGCATTTATGCGCACAAGCGAATGATCGAACGCGTCGAAAGCGGCGAGGGGTCTTTCTGGGTGAACGCAATCACCGGCAAGCTCCCGGGAGAGAAGACCCAATATGTGGTGCCCGATGTTCCCCTGAGTGGGGGTGAAGTGAAGGTCATTTCGGGCGTTACCTTCAAGCTGCACCACCCGGGCCGCGCACATACCGATCACGACATCATGATCGAGGTCCCCGAAGAGCGAACACTGTTTCTTGGCGGCGTTGTGGTCGAACCGGAAGTTCCGTCTCAAGGCGTACCGCAAGATGCTGAATTCAAGGGGCAGATTGCGGCGACACGACTTGCCATCAGCCTGGCCGCGGATAAGTACGTTCCCGGACGGGGCCACTTTGGAGGAGTCGAGTTGCCCAAAAGAGGGCTGCGGTTTCTTGACGCCTTGTATGGCGGCGTAACGCGTTACTACAAGGACGGTTTAAGCGACTTCGAAATTACCGAACGACTGAAAGTGGATTTGGCAGCTCATAAGCAGTGGTATGACTTTGACAAATTAGGCGGCGTGATCAGCCAAATGTATCTGCAAATAGAGTCGGCGGACTTCCAGTGAATCAAAACCACGCAGGTCTTGCCTGAATCGCCCGACTTACCTTCCACCCATGATCAGATTGAAGACCTGACGCATCAGATTCAGCTCGGTCACGGGCATCCCACGCATTTGACTGATGGGCTTGAAGACGCCGCCGAGCGGCTCTATCGCCTCGCGCGGGGCCTCGAAAGTCGTGAAGCTGGCGAGATGGATGCGGATGGGGCCGTCGTCGCTGGATAGCCAGGCCTGGAAGCCGTCATCGAGTTTTAGTTGTGCGGGGTCGAGGCCATGCTGGGCCGCCAGGGCATCCAGGACCGCGCGGGGTTCGTGTTGTGCGCCGACGTCATCAGGAGTGGGCATGGCGCTCGCTGCCTCCGGCAAGGGCGCGGGTGCCAGCACGCTGTCACCGTAGCAGGCGAATAGCAGGGCGGTGCTGTAGCTGTCGAAGTGGCACAGGATCACGCGATTGCGATCGAGGAGGGTGGGGTCGTTCATTGGCGTCCGATCATTGGGTTGATTGAGAAAAACGTGCTGAAGTTGCTGTGGGATGACGAAGGTGAGGTCCAACGATCCTGTCATTGCGAGCGAAGCGCGGCAATTCAGTGCATTGATTAATCGCACATTCTGGATTGCCCTAAAGGACTCCGATCCACTACGTGCTAAAAGCACGTGTGGAATCGTATGCCGCGTCGCTACGCTCCCCGCAATGACAACGCTCCCTAGCCGATCATGACGATCAGCGGCTCCAGCCCGGCGACGGTGGCTTCGATGACGTCGCCCCTGACCACCGGCGCCACGCCGGCGGGGGTGCCGGTGAAGATCAGGTCGCCGGGAAACAGTTCGACCTGATTCGACAGGGTGCTGACCATCTGAGGAATCTTCAGGATCATGTCGCCGACGTCGCCACTCTGGCGGATTTCGCCATTCACCTTGAGTTCGATCTTGCCGCGCGAAATATTTCCGGCGTAAAACTCCGGCGTGATCGCGGTGCAGGGGGCCGAATGGTCGAATGCCTTGGCCATGTCCCAGGGCCGGCCCTTTGCGCGGGCGGTCCGTTGCAGGTCGCGCCGGGTCATGTCCAGGCCGACGGCATAGCCGAAGACGTAGTCGTAATCGACCCGGTCGGCGGGGATGTTCCGGCCACCCTTGTGCAGGGCCACCACCAGTTCCACTTCGGGCTGCAAATCTTCGGTGTGGGGCGGGTAGGGCAGGACGGAATGGTTCTGCAGGATGGCGCCGGCCGGTTTCATGAAGAAGAAAGGTTCGTTGGCGGCGGGGTCTGCGTCCATCTCGCGCGCATGATCGGGGTAGTTCTGCCCGACGCAGAAAATGCGGCGCACCGGAAAGGGGTTGCTCGACATGGCGTCGAGGGTGACGACGGGGGCGGGCGGGAAGGCGTAGTTCATGGTTCTGGGCTCTCTGGTTGAATAGTGGCGCGATGGCTTGCTACACCACGCGCTCGCCGTCGCGATAACCCGCATCCACTTCGAACTCCAGGTAATAAATCCTGAAGTGCGCTTCGACATTGCCCTCGTCCGGAATGGAATCGGCCCGTTCCGGGTAGCGTTGCAGCAGCGCGCTTCGATGCGCGCGCCAGGCGTTCAGCAGCGTGAGCCGGGCGCTTTCCCGGTTGTACCCCGCGCCGCGGAACATGAAGTGGTGCGTGTTCATTTCCGCCACCACGAATTTTCCCGCTGCCCGGTTTTCCATGTCCATGTCGGCACGCCTCAGGACGAGCAGCTGATTTCCAGATGGCGCAATTCGTCGGGCGGCGCGGCGGCGTAGCGTTCCATGTCGGGCTGTTCGTCGTAGGGGCTGCTGAGCAACCGCATCAGCGCGGCGACTTCGCTGTCGTCGCTATTCTCGGCGCGTTCGATGGCGGCCTGGGCGAGGTGGTTGCGCAGCACGTATTTCGGATTGACCCGGTTCATGCCGGCGGCGCGCGCAGCGTCGTCGGTGTTCGATTCGGCGCGCAGCCGCGCGCGGTAGTCCGCGACCCAGGCATCGAAGGCCGCAGCATCGACAATCTCCTCCCGCACGCCGGTAGCCGGCGCGTCGCTGTCGGTGCGCACCCGCGACAGATGGCGGAAGGTGCGCGTGAAATCGCTCTTGCTGCGATGCAGGAGGGTGAGCAGGCGGCTGACCAGTTCGGTGTCGCCCCCACGCACCTCGCGCAGCCCGAGCTTGTCCGCCCAGCGGCGGATGGCTTCGCGCGAATAGGCGGGCGCATAGCGTTCGTAGATGCCGGTGACGATGTCCGCCGCTTCTTCCTCCTTGTCGGAGAGCAGGGGCAGCATGGCCTGCAGCAGGCGCGAGCAGTTCCACTGCCCGATCAGGGGCTGGCTGTCGTAGCCGTAGCGGCCCTCGTAGTCGGAGTGGTTGCAGACGTGGTGCTGGCGGAAGGCGTCGATGAAGCCGAAGGGGCCGTAGTCCAGGGTGAGGCCGAGGATGGAGAAGTTGTCGGTGTTCATCACGCCGTGGCAGAAGCCCACCGTTTGCCACTGCGCAATCAGGCGCGCGGTGCGCTCGACCACTTCCTCCAGCCAGCGTGCGTAGCGGTTCGG
The DNA here is from genome assembly GCA_028065725.1 of Betaproteobacteria bacterium. The sequence continues at coordinate 1,510 of JAPTVL010000544.1, read as the reverse complement.
TTCACCGACCAGGTGCGGGAAGTGCGCCGCGATGACGTGATCGGCCAGCGGCGCAAGCTGGGCGTGCTGGCCGCGGTGGTAGAAGAATTCGAACTGGCCGAAGCGCACGAAGCTGGGCGCGACGCGGCAGACCACGGCGGCGGTTTCCAGCGTTTCTCGCTGCACCGGCTCGGGCGACGCCACCAGGCTCAAGCAGCGCGTGGTGGGGACGCCCAGTGCATGCATCGCTTCGGAACAGAGGTATTCGCGGATCGACGAACGCAACACCGCGCGCCCGTCGGCGCCGCGCGAGTAGGGCGTCGGCCCCGCGCCCTTGAGTTGCAGTTCCGCCCGCTCGCCATCGGGCTTGCGGATTTCCGCGATGGTCAGCGCGCGGCCGTCGCCCAGCTGCGAGACCCAGTTGCCGAACTGATGCCCGGCGTAGACCGACGCCACCGGCGCATACGCGGGCCAGGGCCGGTTGCCGGAGAGAATGTCGATCAGCGCCTGGTCCCCGGCATCGATCCCGAGCTCGGCGGCGAGCTGCGCGTTGAAATGCACCAGCCGCGGGTGAGGCAGGGGCGTCGGGGCGACCGGCGTGAGATAAGGCGCGCTCAAGCCCGCATAGCAGGGGTCGAGGGGCAACGCGCTGTGCGGCTGCGGGTCCGGAACGGCAGCGGTGTCCATCGCTTTAGCGATACCCCTCTTCCCGCAGCACGCGCTGCACCGCCGGGCGCGCCCGCATGCGCTGGTAGTGCGCGCCGCAGTGGTCCGGCAAGGCGATGCCGAGCTTGTCCGCCCAGAATTCCACATAGAACAGCGCCGCATCGGCGATGGAGAAATCCCCCGCGACATAGTCCCTGCCGGCCAGCGCATCGTTCATGATCGCGAATCCCTGCTCGACGATTTCCCGCCCGCGCACCTGCACCGCTTCGTGGTCGGCTGCGTTCGGCGTGAACTGGTCGGTGGTGAAGATGCGGGTGTAACCCTGGCCATGGATGTTGCCGACGGCGTAGTCCATGGTCTCGATCACGCGCGCCTCGCCGTCCGCGTCGCCCGGCAGCAGCTTCGCCTTGGGATGGCTGCGCGCGAGCCACCAGGCGATCGCCTGGAACTCGGTCAGCGCCGAGCCGTCGTCGCGCACCAGGGCGGGAATGCTGGCCTTCGGGTTGATCGCGAGGTAGCCAGGCTTCAAGTGGTCGCCCCTCGGCAGGTTGACGATGGTGACCTCGAAGGGCAGTTCGAGCTCCTCCAGCAGGATGTGGATGCCGGTTGAGCAGGAGCCCGGGGTCATGTAGAACTTGATCGCCATCAGTCGTCTTCCATCGACGGCAGCAGGATCACTTCGTCCGGCACGCCGTTGCCGTTTTCCTCGAAGCTCAGGCCGCCGACCAGCGAGTAGCCCGCATCGCCCTCGAGCAGCACCACCGCCTGCGCGGGCATCTGCTGCAGCGCGGCGATCAGCTGTTCTACGTTCATGATGGGGTCACGATGCTTCGCCCACGGCGAGCCAGATGTCGGTATCGCGTTT
>JAPTVL010000102.1 GCA_028065725.1 Betaproteobacteria bacterium | reverse complement strand
TTCTTCTGTCGCATCAAGCAATTCCGGCGCATTGCCACTCGCTATGACAAGCTCGCCGAACGCTTCGCTTCTTTCGTCGCCTTGGCCGCCTCCGTGATTTGGCTAGCTTGATTGTCAACAGACCCTAAGAACAAATTGTTAGCGGTATCAGGGACGTCCCGTCATGTAGGCAAGTAACACAATATTGGCAAGCAATATAAACACAGCGGCAATTTTGTTCGCTTTGCTCCAGGTTCGAATATTTCCCGCTTTATCAGGCGCTTTGTAGTAGATGTCCCCGGTCAATACGAGAATACAAGTCACCAAAGTCAAAGGAAGCAAACCCTTGGTACCCATGCTGATCAAAATAAATGCGGTATTTACATTTGATCGGCGATACCACGGTACCTCTGCATAAGATCTGTAACTGGTAGATGTACCACTGTCGATTGTCTGATTGTCTGGTACTGGTGGAGATGGGAGGATCGTAGTGAGCATCGGAGCGACTGGCGCGCCGCATCCGGGGCATGCCGTTGCACGATCCGAAATCTGTTTGCCACAATCTAGGCACGTTATGAGCGACATTGTAGATCTCCAGATATCCAACGTAAAAGTCACCGGCGCTGCGCGGCTTTATTGCACAGCGTTCGTGTGGACTGCTGGGTTGGGGGCGCTTTCATGCTTGCGTGTGATAAGGCCACCCGCGAACCCAGCAACGGCAAAAGCGATGTTTGCAAATAGCGAACTTTCGATCTTGCCCGCTGCGAGAAGAAGTAGGCTCATTGAATAACGCCCGAAGCCGGCAGTCTTGGTGCGAAAGATGCCGATCAGCGCGATGATGCCAAGGAGAAAGATAGCAATAATTAGCCAGTCATTTGTTGTCATGGTTTCTCCCGCTCAATTACTTGCGCCTTGCATTAGAAATAGTCGCAGAGGCACTTCGGACCAACTGGTACTCAAGTATGGCTGATAAGGCGTGTACTCGCGGTAGCTCTGATAAGGCTTGTATTGCTTGTAGGACTTGTAGGGTTCGTATTCCACAGATGATCGGAAAGCTCCCTTCACTGCGCCTACCGCATTACCTTCGTGGTCACGAACTATGCCTTTCACAAACCAGCCAAGATGCTTGCCGTTGAAACCGTAGACGTGCAACTTGCCAGAGTCAGAATGAAGGTACGCGACGGGCTTTCCCGACCACAGGTAGATGGTGAGTTCCTCTGCGATGTAGGCGACTGGTTTTCCCGCCCCGTCAAACAGCGTGGTCTCTTCGTCGCTGGCAAGAACTTGGACAGAGACAAAAAAGAGAATGACGGCGAGTAATTTGCGCATGATCAAAGCCCCCAACGTCAAGTGTGGATCTGTAACAAAGCGCTGTCTTGCATCATCACGGAGTACATCTCGTCAACACAGGCGGAAACAAGAGCATTGCAGTAAAGAAACAAGCTTGCACATCGACAGTCCGTTCATTCGGAGGGAGCGCAAAAGGCGGTCGTGAAACCATCACCCGTTGAAACAGTTTTCGCTCACCACGATTCCGCCGCTCGCGCCAGAATACGCCGTTGGCAAATAGCCGTCCAGCATCCGGCGCAGGGTGGAGTGAAGGCGGAGGCGGCACTGCAGCGCTGCCGCAGCGGGGAGTCGTGACAGGGAACGTCAGTTGCCGGGTTTCAACAGCAGCGACGAAAGCTGCTTCGCGATCTGCGCAACGCTCTTGCCGCCATCCGGCCGGTACCACTGCACGGTCCAGTTCAGCGCACCCATCAGGAACAGGCGCGCGACATGGCTGTCGTCGGCGATCAGGTCGGCCCGCTTCAAGTCCTTCAGCGCCTTCTGCCACATCGCTTCGTAGCGGTCCTTGAGCGCCACGACTTCGACCTGCACCGTGGGGTCGAGGTGGCGGCTTTCGTGCAACAGGGTCGCGGCGAAATCGCGTCCTTCCTCGCCCAGCAGCTGGTCGAGATGGGCGCGCAGCATGGCTTCGAAGGTGGCGCGCGGCGACTTGCCGGTTTGCGCCGCCAGCGCCACGGCTGCATCGATCGCGCCCATGCCTTCCAGCACCACGGCGCGCAGCATGTCGTGCTTGGTCTTGAAATGGTAGAAGGGCGAGCCCGACTGCATGGCCACGGCGCCGGCGATGTCGCGGATGGTGGTCGCCGCATAGCCTTTTTCGGCGAACAGCCGGCCGGCGGCGCGCACGATGTCGCCGCGGCGATTGGTTTCCTCGGCGACGCTCTTGCGTTTAGAAGCGGCCATGGCGGCCCTCGCCTTCCTTGAAGCGGCCGGCGCCGGATTTTGCATCGTCGCTGTCCAGCGAAATCCGGCCGTGGCGGCATTCGTTCTGCAGCGCATCGGCGAGCGGCAGGCCCCATTGTTCGTAGCTGGAAAGCCGGTCGTGCTGCATGCAGGTCTGCGGTAAGGCGGCGATCTGCGCAGCAAGTTGTTCGGCTGCGCGCCGCGCTTCGCCATCGGCCACCACGCGATTGGCTAGGCCGCAGGCCAGCGCCTCGTCGGCGCCGACCGGGCGTCCGGTGAGGATCATGTCCAGCGCGCGCGAATGCCCGATCAGGCGCGACAGGCGGATGGTGCCGCCGTCAATCAGCGGCACGCCCCAGCGCCGGCAGAAGACGCCGAAGGTCGCCGATTGCTCGACCACGCGCAGGTCGCACCAGAGCGCCAGTTCCAGGCCGCCGGCCACGGCGTAGCCGGACACCGCGGCGATCACCGGTTTCGACAAGAGCATGCGGGTCGGCCCCAGTGGCGCATCGCCCGTTTCGCTGAGTTGCCATTCATCCGGGTTGGCGACGAAGGATTTCAGGTCGGCGCCGGCGCAGAAGTGGCCGCCCGATCCACAGAGCACGGCCACGCTGGCATCGGGATCGGCATCGAAGGCGCGGAAGGCGTCGGCCAGCGCCGTCGCCGTGGCGCGGTCGATGGCGTTGCGCGCCGCGGACCGGTCAATGACGACCGTGGTCACCGCACCCTGGCGTTCGATTCTTACACTCATGCCGCCGGCTGCACGATCGCCTCGTGGTCGAAATCGCCCGCATGTCCTTCGCTGATGGCGACCAGCTTCGGGTACATGCGGAACATGTCGCCTACCAGTTCGTCATAGGGCAGGTCGTCGAACTCGCCGCGCTGCTTGACGTATTCCATGTGGCGCTGGTTGGACGAGTTGTAGGGATGCATCTGCGAGTCGTGCTCGCCGTCGAAATCCAGCGGCAGCACGCCGAAGCGCTGGCACATCTCCAGGTTGAAGGCCGGCGTCGCCTTGACCCACTTGCCGTCGAGCCAGAGGCTGACATAGCCGTGCCAGGCGAAGATGTCGGTGCCCATCAGGCGCGTCAGCTTTTCCGTCGACAAGTGGTTCTTCACGTCGGCGAAGCCCGGCCGCGCCGGGATGCCTATCGCGCGCAGGCAGGCGGCATAGACCAGCGCCTTGTTCACGCAGTAGCCGACGCCCTTGATCAGCGTGGTGCTGGCGCGCATCGCCTCGCGCTGCATGCTGGCGCTGTAGGGATCGTAGCGGATGCCGTCGCGCACTGCGAAGTAGAGGGCCAGAGCCCTCTCCTTCGCCGTCTCGCCGGCGCCGACTTCTGCGGCGACGAATTCCTGGATGGCCGGATGCTCGTGGTCGATGAACTCGGTGGCGGCGAGCCAGGCGGGATTGTCGGGAATCATCCGGCGTGGCCCGGCCAGGCGCGAGCCAGCAGCCCCGCAAATTCGCTATTGGCCGGCAGCGTGCCGAACACCGTGCCCCAATGGTTCGGCGTCAGGCGCGAGGCGCAGAAGGCTTCGCTCACCGAGGTCGGCGCATGACGCAGCAGCAGCGCGCCCTGCATCGCCAGCGCAATGCCCTGGGTCAGTTCGCGGGCGCGGGTTTCGATGTCCTGCGGGTTGCTCAAGCCATCCTTGAGCTTCGCGGCAAAGCTGTCGAAGGCGCGGTTCTTACCCAGCGCCGGCGCGATTTCGGCGGCCAGCACTTCGACGCTCTTCGGATGCCGGCCCATGGCGCGCAGGGTGTCGAGGCACATGACGTTGCCCGAGCCTTCCCAGATCGAGTTCAGCGGGCTCTGCTTGAACAGGCGCGGCATCGGTCCTTCATCGACATAGCCGTTGCCGCCGTGCACTTCCATGGCCTCGGCCACCAGCGTCGGGCAGCGCTTGCAGATCCAGAATTTGGCCACCGGCGTGAGCAGGCGGCGCAGCAGGTTTTCCGCTTCGTCCTCCTGCGCGTCGAAGGCGCGCGCGAGGCGCAGCGACAGCGCCGTGGCGGCCTCGGTTTCCAGCGCCATGTCGGCCAGCGTGTTCATCATAAGCGGCTGGTCCTTCAGGAGTTTGCCGAAAGCGGAGCGCAGGCCGGCGTGATGCATGGCCTGCGACAGCGCGCCGCGCATGATGCCGGTGCTGCCGATGGCGCAGTCGAGGCGCGTATAGACGCCCATTTCCAGCACGGTCGGGATGCCGCGCCCTTCCTCGCCGACCAGCCAGCCCTGCGAGCCCCAGAACTCGGCCTCGGTGCCGGCGTTGGAGCGGTCTCCCATCTTGTCCTTGAAGCGCTGGATGCGCAGTTCGTTGAGCCGGCCCTCCGGCGTCCAGCGCGGCACGAAGAAGCAGGACAGGCCCTTCGGCGATTGCGCGGTGACCAGGAAGGCGTCGCACATCGGCGCCGAGAGGAACCATTTGTGGCCGGTGATGCGCCAGGACCCGTCGTCCATGCGTTCGGCGCGCGTGGTGTTGGCGCGCACGTCGGAGCCGCCCTGCTTCTCGGTGAGGCCCATGCCGATCAGCACGCCCTTCTTCTGCGCGGCCGGCATGAAGCGCTTGTCGTACTCGCGGGAAAGCAGCTTGGGCATCCACTCGCGGGCGATCTCCGGCACGTGTCTGAGCACTGGCACGGCGCCGTAGGTCATGGTGGTCGGGCATAGCGAACCGTCCTCGATTTCGGCGAACATCACGTAGGCGGCGGCGCGGGCGACGTGGGCCCCCGGCTTGGGATCGGCCCAGGGGCCGGTGTCGCAGCCATTGCGCTTGAGCCAGCCGAGGCATTCGTGCCAGGAGGGATGGAACTCGACCTCGTCGCGGCGGTTGCCGTAGCGGTCGAACAGCTTCAGCACCGGCGGGTAGGCATTGGCCAGGCGGCCGTGCTCTATCCATTCCGCGCTGCCGACCTCAGCGCCACGCGCCATGAGCCAGTCCTGCGCCCAGCCGGCGCCCTGGGTCTTCACAGCCTCCTGCAGCGGCAGGTTGTTGGTGTAGGCGTTGTAGTTTTCCAGCGCATGGGCCTGGTTCAGCACTTCATGCGTGGCGGTCATGATGGGTGGTGTCGGAATCATTGGCTGCCCTCCTCTCGCGAACCGTCAATTCTTGACCCGCCCCCATTTCTTGTCAAGCAAGCGCTTGCTTGGTAGCATGGCTGCCCTTCTGGAGCAAGATGGAGAAGCCGTCATGATGTCGATTCCGCGCACCCTGTTCGATGCCGACCACGAAGCCTTCCGCGATACCGCCCGCCGCTTCATGGAACAGGAAGTCGCTCCCCACCACGCGCGCTGGGAGGAGCAGTCTCACGTCGATCGCGAAATCTGGACCAAGGCCGGCGCCGCCGGCTTTCTTTGCGCCACCATGCCGGAAGAATACGGCGGGGTCGGCGTGGACAAGCGCTTCTCGGTCATCGTCATGGAAGAGGCGGCGCGCATCAACGCCACCGGCCTCGGCTGGGGCCTGCATTCCGAGATCGTCGCGCCCTACCTGCTGCATTACGGCAGCGAGCACCTGAAACAGAAATACCTGCCGAAGATGGCCAGCGGCGAGATGATCGCGGCGATCGCCATGACCGAACCGGCGGCCGGTTCCGACCTGCAGGGAGTGCGCACCACGGCAGTGAAGAACGGCGACCACTACGTGTTGAACGGCTCGAAGATATTCATCACCAACGGCTACCTCTGCGACCTGGTCATCGTCGTCGCCAAGACCGATCCAGCCAAGGGTGCCAAGGGCACCAGCCTCTTGGTGGTCGATACCTCGATGCCTGGCTTCACCAAGGCCAGGCCGCTGCACAAGGCCGGCATGAAGGCGCAGGACACCTGCGAACTGTTCTTTGACAACGTCAAGGTGCCGGTGGAAAACCTGCTCGGTGACGAGGGCAACGGCTTCGTCTACCTGATGCAGGAGCTGCCCTGGGAGCGCCTGCAGATCGCCGTGATCGCGATGGCCTCGGCCGAAGCCGCGCTGGACTGGACCATCCAATACACCAACGAGCGCAAGGCCTTCGGCCAGGAAATCGCCAAGTTCCAGAACACCCGTTTCAAACTCGCCGAACTCAAGACCGAAATCCAGATCGGCCGCGTCTTCGTCGATCGGTGCATCGAACTGCTGCTGGAAAAAAAGCTCGATCCGGCCACCGCCTCGATGGCCAAGTACTGGTGCAGCGACCTGCAGTTCAAGGTCATGGACGAATGCGTGCAATTGCACGGCGGCTACGGCTACATGTGGGAATATCCGATCACCCGCGCCTGGGCCGATGCCCGCGTGCAGCGCATCTACGGCGGCACCAACGAAATCATGAAAGAACTCATCAGCAGGAGCCTGTAATGACCGAAGCCTTCATCTTCGACGCCCTGCGCACTCCGCGCGGCAAGGGCAAGCAGGGCGGCGCGCTGAACCAGGCGACGCCGATCCATCTCGCAGCGACCGCCTTGCGCGCGCTGCGCGACCGTAACCATCTCGATACCTCGAAGGTCGACGACGTGGTGCTCGGCTGCGTCGAGCCGGTCGGCGAACAGGGCGCCGACATCGCCCGCGTTGCCGCGCTCTATGCCGACTACGCGATCAGCGCGCCGGGCGTCACCGTCAGCCGCTTCTGCGCCTCGGGCCTCGAAGCCTGTAACCAGGCCGCGGCGCAGATCATGTCCGGCCAGGCCGACCTCGTCGTCGGCGGCGGCGTCGAGTCGATGTCGCGCGTGCCGATGTTCTCCTCCGGCGGCGCCTGGCCGATCGACCCGCAGGTGGCGGCGAAAACCGCCTTCGTGCCGCAGGGCATCTCGGCCGACCTGATCGCCACCAAGTGGGGCTTCTCGCGCAACGACGTCGATGCCTACGCGCTGGAATCGCAGTGCCGGGCTAAGGCCGCCTGGGACGCCGGCCACTTCAAGAAGTCCATCGTGCCGGTGCTGGACATCAACGGCCTGACCATGCTCGACCGCGACGAATACATGCGCCCCGAAACGACGATGGAATCGCTGGCTTCGCTGAAGCCGGCCTTCCAGGAGCAGGGCGAAAAGTACGGCTTCAACAGCGTGATGCTGCAGCGCTATCCCGAAGTCGAGAAGATCGAGCACGTGCATCACGCCGGCAACAGCTCCGGCATCGTCGATGGTGCCGCCGCCGTGTTGTTCGGCACCAGGGAAATGGGCGCGGCGCTGGGCCTCAAGCCGCGCGCGCGAATCCGCTCCTTCGCCTCGATCGGTTCCGAGCCCTCGATCATGCTGACCGGTCCTTCGTATGCCGCGGAAAAAGCCCTCAAGCGCGCCGGCATGAAGGTGGGCGACATCGACCTGTTCGAACTCAACGAAGCCTTCGCCGCCGTGGTGCTGCGCTTCATGCAGGTACTGGATGTGTCGCACGACCGGATGAACGTCAATGGCGGCGCCATCGCCATGGGTCACCCGCTGGGCGCCACCGGCGCCATGATCCTCGGTACGCTGCTCGACGAAATGGAGCGGCGGGGTGTGGGGACCGGGCTGGCGACCTTGTGCGTCGGCGCGGGCATGGGGACGGCGACGATTATTGAGCGTGTGTGAGATGAAAACCGGCGCTTTTTCTTCGAGGCTGGCGGGATCGGGACGGCGGGTACCCCGTTCCGTCCATGTCCCCCGTCGCGGGCTGCGCCCGCTCCTCCTCCTTTACTTACCGGAACGGGGTACCCCCCATCCCGATCGGTGGGCGCCCTCGCGGGTTTTCAGTTGCAAGGCGCAAACCTATCCCGCCAAGGATGGCGGGTATCCGTCTCCGTCCATGTCCCCCGGGCCGAAAAGGCGCCGGCCCTCCTCCTTTACTTACCGGAGACGGATACCCGCCATCCTTGGCGCCTCCACTACCCTCGCCAACCAACGCATTTCTTCCATCAAGGTGCGACGCACCCTGGAGCCACTGACATGCTGAACTATTCCGTCGATGCAGAAGGCATCGCCACCGTCGAATTCGACTACCCGGGCAAGTCGCAGAACATCCTCAACGCCAAGTCCATGGGTGCCTACGCCGAGGCCATGCAAAAGGCGCTGGCCGATCCGGCGGTGAAGGGTATCGTGGTGGCCTCGGCGAAGAAGGACTTCATCGCCGGCGGCGATCTTGCCGAGATGGCGGGATGCACCGACGCGGCGGCCTTCCATGCCTCGATCAGCGATTGGCACAAGCTCCTGCGCGGCATCGAGCTGGGCGGCAAGCCGGTTGCCGCGGCGCTCAACGGCACGACGCTGGGCGGTGGCCTGGAGATCGCGCTGGCTTGCCATTACCGCGTTGCGGCCGACAATCTCAAGGCGCGCTTCGGCTTTCCGGAAGTCACGCTAGGCCTCTTGCCTGGCGCCGGTGGCACCCAACGCACGCCGCGCCTGATCGGCATGATGGCCGCGGCGCCGCTGCTGATGGAAGGCAAGCGCATCAAGGCGGCCGAAGCGCAGAAGATCGGCATGATCCATGCCGTGGTGGCCATGGGCGAAGAACGCCAGGCGGCGCGCAAGTGGGTGCAGGAGGCCATCGCCTCGGGCGTCAAGCCGTTGCAGCCCTGGGATGCGAAAGGCTTCAAGATTCCCGGCGGCGGGCCGAACACGCCCAACGGCATGCAGATGCTGATGGCGGCCAATGCCATGCTGCGCGAGAAGACCTGCGATAACTACCCGGCGCCCAAGCACATCCTGTCCTGCGTCTATGAGGGGCTGTCCACCAACCTCGACACCGGGCTCGCGATCGAAACCCGTTACTTCACCAATCTGGTGATGTCGCCGGTGTCGAAGAACATGATCCGCAGCCTGTTCTTCGGCATGCAGGAAGCCAACAAGCTGGCCTCGCGCCCCGCCGGCGTGGCGACGCAGAAATACACGAAGATCGGCATGCTCGGCGCCGGCATGATGGGCGCCGGCATCGCGATGTCCACCGCCACGGCCGGCATCGACATCGTGCTGCTCGACACCTCCGTCGAGGCGGCCGAGAAGGGCAAGGCCTACGCTGCGAAGCAGTGGGGCAAGCAGGTTGCCAGGGGACGCATGACGCAAGAAGCGGCGGATGCGCTGCTGGCGCGCATCCATTCCACGGCCGACTATGCCGACCTCGCTGGCTGTGAACTGGTGATCGAAGCCGTGTTCGAGAAGCGCGAGATCAAGGCTGACGTCACGAAGAAGACCGAAGCGGTGATCGGCAGCGATGCGATCTTCGCCTCCAACACCTCGACCCTGCCGATCACGGGGCTGGCCGAAGCCAGCGTGCGTCCGGCCAACTTCATCGGCCTGCATTTCTTCTCGCCGGCGGAAAAGATGCCGCTGGTGGAAATCATCGTCGGCAAGGCGACGTCCGACGCGACCCTGGCGCGTTCGATGGACTACGTGCGCGCCATCGGCAAGACGCCGATCGTGGTCAATGATTCGCGCGGCTTCTACACCAGCCGCGTCTTCGGCACCTATGTTTCGGAAGGCATGGCGCTCCTGGAAGAGGGCGTGCCGCCGGCGTTGATCGACAAGGCCGGACTGATGGCCGGCATGCCGGTGGGGCCGCTGGCCTTGGCCGACGAAGTCTCGATCGAGCTGGTGCACAAGATCGCGCAGCAGACCCGGGCCGATCTGGGCAAGGCCTATGTCGAACGCGCCGCCGATCGCGTCGCGGCGAAGATGGTGGCGGACCTCGGTCGACTAGGGCGCAAGTCTGGCGCCGGCTTCTACGACTACCCGGCGGACGGGCCGAAGCACCTGTGGTCCGGGCTGGCGCAGCAGTTTCCAGTAAGAGTCGGCGCTGACGGTACGGCGATGATCTCGCTCGACGAAATCATCGAACGCCTGATCCTCGTGCAGTCGGTGGAAACCGTGCGCTGCCTCGAAGAGAATGTGCTGCGCGCGCCGATCGACGCCGATGTCGGCGCCATACTCGGCTGGGGTTATCCACCTTTCCGCGGTGGCCCGATAGGCTGGCTGCATACGCTCGGCGCGGCGCAGGCGGTGGCGGCGCTCGACCGCCTAGCGGAACACTATGGCCCGCGTTTCGCTGCGCCGAAACTGCTGCGCGAGATGGCGGCAAAGGGAGAACGTTTCTATCCGGCATGATGCATAATCGACACGTGAAGCAGACTCTGAACGAGCGCTAAAACAGCAGTAATCCCGGGAGGAGAAATCGGGTGGTGCAGCTCCTGCAACTGATCATCAGCGGGGCGGCGATCGGTTGCATTTATGCACTGATCGCGCTTGGCTTCGTGCTGATCTACAAGGCTACGGAAACCGTCAATTTTGCCCAGGGCGATCTGATGATGATCGGCGGTTTCGTCGGTCTCACGGCGATGACCGTCGCCGGCCTGCCGTTCTGGCTGGCCTTCCTGCTTACCATCGTGGCCATGGCCCTGGTCGGCATGGGCACCGAACGCCTGGTGCTGCGCCCGCTGCTCGGCCAACCGGCGTTCACCGTGATCATGATGACCATTGGCCTCGGCTATCTGGCGCGCGGCGTGGTGACCATGATTCCCTACTGGGGCACCGAGACTCACACCCTGCCGGTGCCCTGGAAGGACGAGGTGTTCTGGCTCGGCGGCGAAGGCAAGGGGCTGGTGGTGTCGGTCGAGCACCTGGTGATCATTCTCGCCACGGTGCTGCTGGTCGCGCTGCTGTATGCCTTCTTCCGCTACACGCGGCTGGGCATCGCCATGCAGGCAACCTCGCAGAACCAGCTCGCGGCCTTCTACATGGGCATTCCGGTGCGTCGCGTGAACATGCTGATCTGGGGCCTGTCCGCAGCCATCTGCGGCGTCGCCGGCCTGTTGCTGGCGCCGATCACCTTCGTCCATGCCAACATGGGCTTCGTCGGCCTCAAGGCCTTCCCGGCGGCGGTGGTCGGCGGTTTCGGCAGCATTCCGGGGGCGCTGGTCGGCGGCCTGGTGATCGGCATCGTCGAATCGCTGGCCGGCTTCTACCTGCCGGAAGGATTCAAGGACATCGCCGCCTACGTGGTGGTGCTGATCATGCTGGTGGTCAAGCCCAACGGCCTGTTCGGCGACAACCTGACCAAGAAAGTCTGAACGGCGATGCATTTCATTTTCAAGACGCGTTACGAGCAGGACATATCGCTGTTCAAGCATTCCGGCCAGCGCTTCTGGTATGGCGTGCTGGCGCTGGCGCTGGTCGCGGCGCCCTGGCTGCTTTCGGAATACACGCTGTCGCAGATCACCTTCATCGGCATCTACGCCATCGTCTGCCTCGGCCTGATGCTGCTGGCCGGCTTCACCGGGCAGGTCTCGCTCGGCCATGCCGGCTTCCTCGCCATGGGCGCCTACACCGAGGCCTATCTGCAGGCCCATGGCTGGCCTTTCATGATTTCCCTGCCGCTGGCGGCGCTGGTCGCCGGCATCACCGGCATCATGATCGGCCTGCCGGCACTGCGCGTGAAGGGCCTCTACCTGTCGATCGCGACGCTGGCTTTCGGCTTCATCCTCGAAGAAGTGGTGGTGCGCGCCGAGCACATCACCGGCGGCAACGCCGGATTGCAGCTGGGCAAGCTGGTCATCGCCGGCATCGACTTCGACGACGGCAGGAACTTCTACTATCTGGTCACCGGCATCGCGGTGATCTGCGTGCTGGGCGTGCTCAACCTGCTGCGCAGCCCGACCGGCCGCGCCTTCGTCGCGATCCGCGATTCCGAAGTGTCGGCGCAGAGCATGGGTATCAACCTGGCGCACTACAAGACTGTCGCCTTCGCGCTCTCGGCGGCGCTGGCCGGCATCGCCGGCGCGCTCTACGCGCACAAGATCCGCTTCATCACGCCCGACCAGTTCGGCTTCCTGCAATCGATCGAGCTATTGATGATGGTGGTGATCGGTGGCCTTGGTTCGATCCAGGGCGCGATCTTCGGCCCGGCCTTCTGGTTCGTGGTGCAGCAGGTGATCGTGGTCGGCAAGGACTGGCTGCCGCCGGCACTGGGTCAGCAGACCGGCCTGCAGCCGACCATCTTCGGCATCATCCTGATCGCCATCGTGCTGTTCGAGCCGCTGGGCCTGTACGGCCGTTGGCTGAAGTTCCGCACCTTCCTCGAAATCTTTCCCTTCTATCGCAAGGGCATGTTCAGGCGCCAGAAGAGCTACATGAAGTCGGAGAGAATGAAATGAGAAAGCGCGCTTTCTCATTTCGTCTCTCGGGCGCGCATGCGCGCCGAGAAAAGTGGTGGGCCTTCCCCCCGGCCCCCTCCCCGAGGGAGGGGGTGACCTTGGTTCGCCGCTGCGCGGCTCAGGGCTATATTGTCGCCGTGCCGCCAGCGCCGACTTTCGGGAGCGGCGCATGACCACTCCAATGTTGCAGGCCGTTAACCTGTCGGTGCAGTTCGGCGGGCTCAAGGCGGTGAACGACGTCTCCTTCGACGTCTGGCCCAACGAGGTGTTCTCGCTGATCGGGCCCAACGGCGCCGGCAAGACCACCATCTTCAACCTGATCTCGGCGCTCTACCGCCCCACCTCGGGCGAAGTGCGCTTCGAGGGCGAGGTGATTTCGCGCATGCCGCCGCATGTCGTGGCGCGCCATGGCATCGCCCGCACCTTCCAGAACATCGAGCTGTTCGAGCACGCCACGGTACTGCAGAACCTGCTGGTCGGCCGCCATTGCCATCGCCATACCGGCTGGGTGCAGGACCTTTTGTTCACCGGCTCGGTGCGTCGCGCCGAGCTGGAGTTCCGCCGCCAGGTCGAGGAGGTCATCGAGTTCCTCGACCTCCAGCATTATCGCGACAGCATGGTCGCCGGACTGCCCTACGGCGTGCGCAAGGTAGTCGAGCTGGCGCGCGCGCTGTCGATGCGGCCGCGCCTGCTGCTGCTGGACGAGCCCTCGTCGGGCCTCAATACCGAAGAGACCGAGGACATGGGCTTCTGGATCGAGGACATCAAGCACGACCTCGGCATCACGGTGATCATGGTCGAGCACGACATGGGCCTGGTGTCGCGCGTTTCCGACCGCGTTCTGGCGCTGAACCTCGGCGAGGTGCTGACCCTGGGCACGCCCGAGGAAGTGCAGGCGCATCCGGGCGTGATCGAGGCTTACCTGGGAGGCACCGAAGAGAACCCACCCCCCGGCCCCCTCCCCAAGGAAGGGGGTGACCACGGTTCGCAGGCTGCGCCTGCTCCGGTTATTGACGGTCGCGCCTTGGGGCGGCCCGGCGGCGCGACATGATGTCTGACGCCGCACCCATCCTCCAGCTCAACAACGTCGAAGCCGCCTATGGTGCGGTCAAGGCCATCCGCGGCGTTTCGCTGACGGTGGCGCCGGGTTCCATCGTCACCGTGCTCGGTTCCAACGGCGCCGGCAAGACCACGATCCTGAAAACCATTTCCGGCATCCTCGATCCGCAGAAGGGCAGCATCGTTTTCCGCGACGACAAGCTCGAAGGCCGCGATCCGGCCTGGATCGTGCGACAAGGCCTGGTGCACGTGCCGGAAGGCCGCGAAATTTTTCCGCTGCTGACGGTGCGCGAGAACCTGCTGATGGGCGCCTATACGCGCCCCGCTTCGCAACGGGAGGAGGTGGCGCAGGACATCGAGGATGTCTACGCCTATTTCCCGATTCTCAAGGAACGCGCCAACCAGCCGGCCGGCCAGCTCTCGGGCGGCCAGCAGCAGATGCTGTCGATCAGCCGCGCGCTGCTGGCGAAGCCGACCATGATGCTGCTCGACGAACCCAGTCTGGGCCTGTCGCCCAAGCTGACCAGGGAGATTTTCGAAATCATCGTGCGCATCAACCGCGAGCGCGGCGTGACCTTGCTGGTGGTCGAGCAGAACGCTCACATCGCGCTGCAATATGCCGACTACGGCTATGTGCTGGAGATCGGACGCATCGTGATGCACGACACTTGCGCCGCACTGCGCGAGAAGGACGACATCAAGGAGTTCTACCTCGGCGTGAAGGAAGCCGGCGTACGCGAAGGGCGCCGCTGGAAGAAGAAGAAGCAATGGAGATAAGCTTGTGAATAAATCTACTGCGCGTGCCGGATCGGGGCTTGGGCGGTGCTCGCTATCCTCACATATAACAACATATGTTCCGGTAGCTGCGCTCCGGCCGCACCCCGCTGCGGCCCGCTCGCTACGATTTCTTCACAAGCTCGAGGCAATTCATGTGGCAGCTTGACGGCAAACGCTACTGGGCCGAAGAACGTATCGTCGTGCCGGGCGACAACCTGGCTGAGATGTTCTGGAACGGCGTCGCCCAGCGCGGCGAGCTGACGCTGTTCCGCCAGAAGAAGTTCGGCCTGTGGCAGAGCCTGTCGTGGAACGAGGTCGGCGCCATCGTGCGCGAAGCCGGCATGGGTTTGCTCGAACTCGGCCTCGCGGTCGGCGAGACCACCTCGATCCTCGGCAACACGCGCCAGGAGTGGCTGTTCTCCGACCTCGCGGTGCTTTCCTGCGGAGGCATTAGCTCCGGCATCTATCCGACCGACGCAGCGAGCCAGGTCGAGTACCTGATGTTCGACTCGAATTCGGTGATGATTTTCGTCGAGGACGACGAACAGCTCGACAAGGCCCTGGAAGTGCGCGAACGGCTGCCGCTGCTGCGCAAGATCGTGGTCTGGGACATGGAAGGCCTGCGCGATCTCGATGACGAACAGGTGATCAGTTTCGACCGCCTGCGCGAGCTGGGCCGCGCGCGCGCCGAGCGCATCGGCGCGCAAGCTGCTGCCGCCGAATGGCAGGCACGCGTCGCGTCGCGGCGACCCGAAGACCTGGCGATCCTGATCTACACCTCGGGCACCACCGGCAAACCCAAGGGCGCCATGCTTTCGCACGCCAACATCCTGAGCGCGGTGCGCAGCTTCAACCGCGCCACGGCGCAGAACGAAGACGACGAGCGCATGTGCTTCCTGCCGCTGTGCCATGTCGCCGAGCGTTCCAGCGGCGCCTATTTTTCGCTCTACACCGGCACCAAGCTGAATTTCGTCGAGAACCCGGAGACCATTCCCGAGAACGTGCGCGAAATCGCGCCGACGGTATTCGGTGCCGTGCCGCGCGTCTGGGAGAAGTTCTATTCCGGCGTCAGCATCGCGCTCAAGGAATCCAACGCTTTCGAGAAATGGGCCTACCAGCAGGCGATCGGCATCGGCATGGAGAAGGTGAAGCGCTACGAAGCCGGCCAGCCGATCGGCGGCGGACTCGAGTTCGCCCACTGGCTGGCGCGCGTGCTGGTGCTGAACAACGTGCGCAAGCTGATCGGCATCCACCGCAGCCGCATGCTGATCACCGGCGCCGCGCCGATCTCGCCCGACCTGGTGCGCTGGTACATGGCGCTCGGCGTGCCGATGCTGGAAGTCTGGGGCATGACCGAGACCGGCAGCGTCGCCATCGGCACCCCGGTCGAACGCATCAAGCCCGGCTCGATCGGCATCGCCAACGCGCCGAACGAGATCCGGCTTTCGGACGAGGGCGAGATCCTGGTGCGCGGCCCCAACGTCTTCATGGGCTACCTCAACCAGCCGGAGAAGACGGCGGAAACCATCGATGCCGAGGGCTGGCTGCACACCGGCGACGTCGGCACCGTGGATGGGGAAGGCTTCTACCGCATCAGCGACCGGCTCAAGGACATCATCATCACCGCCGGCGGCAAGAACATCACGCCCTCGGAGCTGGAAAACCAGATCAAGTTCTCGCCCTATGTCACCGACGCCGTGGTGATCGGCGACAAGCGGCCCTACCTGGTCTGCCTGATCATGATCGACCAGGAGAACGTCGAGAAATTCGCCCAGGACCACGACGTGCCGTTTTCGAACTATGCCAGCCTGACCCGGTCAATGGAGGTACAGAAACTGATCGAGGGCGAGATCGAGCGGGTGAACCGGCAGTTCGCGCGCGTCGAGCAGGTCAAGAAATTCCGCCTGATCGACCGCAAGCTCGGCGCCGAGGACGAGGAATTGACCCCGACCATGAAATTGAAGCGTAAGCTAGTCAGTCAGAAATATGCCGAACTGATCGAGTCGATGTATCGCGACTAGATTGATAACGGCGTTTGTCTTAACCGCCAAAAGGAGGAGAGCTCAATGAAGGGAACCACCAAACTGGCTGCGGCAGTGCTCGCGGCTGCAGGAGTCGGCGCCGGCACCGCGGCGATCGCCGCCGAGCAGATGGGCGTCACCAAGAACGAGATCGTGATCGGCACCATTCAGGATCTGTCCGGACCGCTGGCCGGCTTCGGCAAGGCCCTGCGTTTCGGCATGCAGATGCGGGTCGACGAGGTCAACGCGCAAGGTGGCATCAACGGCCGCAAGCTCAAGTTCGTTGCCGAGGATTCTGGCTACGACCCGAAGAAGGGCCTGCTCGCGGCACAGAAAATGGTGCAGCAGGACAAGCTGTTCGCCATGGTCGGCACCATCGGTACGGCGGTCAACCTCGCCACCTTCCCGACCCTGTTCGACAAGGGCGTGATGAACCTGTTTCCGCTGACCGCGGCGCGCGAAATGTACGAGCCGCTGCACAAGCTGAAGTTCTCCTTCGCCGCGCCCTATTACACCCAGATCCGCATGGGCGTGAAATGGATGGTCAAGGAGCGTGGCGCCAAGAAGTTCTGCGTCATCTACCAGGATGACGACTTCGGCACCGAGGTATTGAAGGGCGCCGAGGACGGCCTCAAGGACATCAACATGAGCTTCGCCGAGAAGACCTCGTTCAAGCGCGGCGCCACCGACTTCTCGGCGCAGGTGTCGAAGATGAAGGCAGCGGACTGCGACACCGTGGTGCTCGGCACCATCATCCGCGAGACCATCGGCACCATCGGCACGGCGCGCAAGATGGGCTGGAACCCGAACTTCATCGGCTCCTCGGCGGCCTATACCGACCTGATCCACAAGCTCGGCGGCAAGGCCATGGACGGTCTGTATGCCATGCACCAGGTGGCCGTGCCCTATGCCGACGACTCGTCGAAGAACGTACGCGACTGGTTCGCGTCCTACAAGGCCAAGTTCAACGAGGAGCCCGGCCTGTTCTCCGCCTACGGCTACGTGGCGATGGACATGTTCGTGCAGACGGCGAAGAAGACCGGGCCGAACCTGACCACCGACAATTTCATCAAGACGCTGGAGAGCACGACCTTCGCCCGCGACATGTTCGGCAGCCCCGAGTACAAGTTCGGACCCAAGCAGCACCTGGGCAACGACAAGTCGAAGATGGGCCAGATCCAGAACGGTCGCTGGGTGGCGGTGACGGACTACCTCACGCAGTAAGTCCCTCGCCCGCAAGGGCATGCCGCAAGCCTGCAACGGGCGCCCCGACCAGGGCGCCCGTTGTCCTTGTGGCGGCAGTTGTTTGCCGCCGGCCATCTCATCTGCCGCTCCGCGACAGGCTGTGCGATGACACCAGAATGCCGGCGACGATCAGCACGAAAGCCGCGCCGTGGTAGGTCTGCGGCCGCTCGCCGATCAGCGCGGCCGACAGCAGCGCGGCGAACAGCGGCGTCAGGTTGTAGAACACCGCCGCCATTTCCGGCCCGGCTTCCTGCACCGCAAGGCCCCAGGCGCGGTAGGCGAGTATCGAGGGCCCGACCGCCATGAACAGGATCGCCAAGGCCAGCGACCAGGACCATTGCGCCGGTATCGGCGCGGCGACCAGATCGCCGATGCCGGCGCCCGCCACACCCCAGCAGACGCCGAACAGCACCTGCGCGAGGAGGAACTCGGCCCAGTCCCAGGCCGGCCGCGCCGCGCCCGTCATGTGCGCGGGCGGGCGCGCCAGCATCCAGCTGTAGATCGACCAGCCGATGATCGCCAGCAGGATCAGCAGGTCGCCCTCCACCAGCCGTATGTGCAGCAGCGAGGCAGGTGCCCCGCGCGATATGACCATGACTACGCCGGCCAGCGATAGGCCGGCGCCGAGCACCTGTATCCGCCCGGGGCGGATACCGTAGGCCAGGGCGCCGATCAGCATGATCCAGACCGGCGAACTCGATGCGATCAGCGTCACGTTGAGCGGCGTGCTGGTGTGCAGCGCCATGTACTGCAGCGCGTTGTAGGCGCCGACGCCGAGCAGTCCGAGCACCGAAAGGTATTTCCAGCGCAGCATGACTTGCCGGCGCGCCTCTGCGGTGGCCAGAATCTTCCAGCCCAGCGGCAGCAGCAGCGCCAGCGCCACCAGCCAGCGCAGGGTGTTGAGCCAGATCGGCCCGATGCTGCCGACCATCATGCGGCCGATCACGGCATTGCCGGCCCACATCAGGGGCGGCACGACCAGCAGCAGGACGAGTCTGGGCGACAGGCGCATGGACAGGTTTTACCATGCCGCACCGGTCGACTGGCACGCCGCGCATTCCCGGCGCAGCAAACACCAGCGGGATTCAGCAGGCAATGGCGCAGGCCAGTTCCTCTGCGTCGAGCGGCTCGAACCAGCCCAATTGTCGTTCCAGTACGGCGACGGTCGCTTCGGAGGCGTCGCCGCTGCGTGCCAGCAGGCGGCGGCGCAATTCTTCCGGCGGCGCTTCGGCGGCGAGGATGCCGAAGCCGACGCCGAATTCAGCCGCCAGTGCGGCAAACTTGGCGCGCTCGGCGCGGCGCAGAAAGGCGGCATCGACGATCACCGGCCAGCCGGCGGCCAGCAGCTCGCGCGCCAGCTCGCGCAGTCGCGCGTAGGTGTGCGTGTTGGCCTCGGTCGTGTAGATGCCCTGGTCCTGCGGCGAAGCGCTGCGCGCCAGCGGCGCCAGGCCGAACAGGCGCTTGCGTTCGACGTCCGAGCGCAGGCGAATGACGCTGCCCGCCGCCGGACCGTTGCTGTCGAGCAGGCGCGCCGAACTCGCCGTGGTCTTGCCCGCACCCGACAGGCCGCAGGTGATCAGCAAAGTCGGCGCTGGCGGTACGGCGATCTCCCGCGCCAGATGCAGGTAGCCGCGCGCGGCATCGAGTTCCGCCAGGGCCTGCACACTGTCTTCCTGGCGGCCGCGCAGGGCGGCGATCTTGGCTCGCACCACGGCGCGATACACGGCGTAGAGGCGCAGCAGCCGCAGCGCCGCGAAGTCACCGCCGGCCTCCAGCCAGGCATTCAGCAGCCAGGCTGCCAGGCCCGGGCAGCCATGATCGAGCAGGTCGATCCAGACGAAGGCGATTTCGCTGATCGGATCGTTCCAGCGGAAATCCTCGTTGAACTCGATGCAGTCGAAGGGCGTCACGCGGCCGTCGATCAGCACCAGGTTGCCCAGGTGCAGGTCGCCGTGGCCTTCGCGGATGAAGCCGCCCTGCTTGCGCGCGGCGAAGTCTGCGGCGTGCGTCGCGAACTCGGCTTCGGTCCAGTGCGCCAGGTATTCGACGCGTTCCTGGTCGTGGATCGGCAGCAGCTGGCGCAGTTCGACGAAGTTCTCGCGCGCCGCGGCCAGCACCGTGTCGGGCGCGCCGAAGCGCGTGCCGGGCGCCGCCGCGGCCGCGGTCTGGTGAAAGGCGACCAGCGTCGCCGCCAGCTGGGACAGCTGTTGCGGCAGCAGCTCGCCGCGTGCCGCGACGTGGTCGAGGCGGCCGCTCTCGTCGAAGCGCCGCATGCGCACTGCCCATTCGATCGCCGGCAGTCCGCCCAAGCCTGGCTGTTCGGGGCTGCCGCCGATCGGCACCACGTCGAGATACAGCGCCGGCGCCAAGCGCCGGTTCAGCGCCAGCTCGGCGCGGCAGCAGGTCTCGCGCCGCGCCAGCGTGCCGTAATCGAGGAAGGGCAGCGTCACCGGCTTCTTGATCTTGTAGGCGAAATCACCGGCCAGCAGCAGCCAGGAGGCATGGGTTTCGACCAGTTCGACGCAGTCTGCCGGATGCGGATACCGGTCCGGCGCGAGCAGGGCTGCAATCAGGGGAGGCAGGGCGGTGGACATGCCCGGCATTATCGCTGGCGCGCTGTCAGTGCGGACTGTCCTCGCGCATGCAGGCCGGGAGTTCGATTTCGATCAGCTTGCCCGACTCGGCGATGGACAGGGTGCCGCCCATGTCCTCGATGCGGCGGCTGGCGATTTCCACGCGGCTGTCCAACAGGGCGTCACCCTGGGGCGCGGGCTCGCCGTCGGCGGCTTCGGAATGGATCCGGATGCGCACGCCCACGCTGCAGGGGGCGGTGGCCACGACGATGTGTCCGCTCAGCGTGGGCAGAAGATTCATCAGAACCTCCTTCAGGAAATCCGGGATCAGATCGCACCAGGGCAGGTTTTCGGCCGGCCGGAATTCGATCGGGCTGCGGAAGCGGCGGTCGAAACTGAAGAAATAGCAGACGGCCTCGATCAGCGGGTTGACGTTGGTGAATTCGATGTGATCACTGGCCGTGGCGAAGGCGGAAATCTGGCGGGTCATCTGGAACACTCGCCGGCACTGGTCCATGATTTCTGCCGCCGCATCCGCGGCGCCGTCGTTGCCTTCCTGGATCGCGGCCAGTTTCTGTGCCGTGGCGGAGATGACGCTCAGCGCATTGCCGGTTTCATGCGACACATTGGCGGCCATGGTCGACATGGCCGACATTTTCTCCTGATGCCAGAGTCGCTCGCGCGCCGCATTCTGTTCCTGGGCAAGAATCTGCTGGTCGATGATGCTCTGGCCGCGCCTGACGATATACAGCAGCGCCGCGAACAGCAGGACAAACAGCGCGGCGACGACTTTCAGCAGGGTTGTGGAATTCGCCGCGACTTTCTCCAGATTTTGCTGCGAGGTACGCTCGATTTTTCCCTGGTTGCCGGCCACCAGGCTGGCAAGCAGCATCGAGCTGGTCTTGATCTGTTCCAGCAAGGGCGTGACGTCTGCATAGATTTCGAAGACGCCGACCACCTCCTTGCCGCCGCCGCGGCGCACCGGGATATAGCTGGAAATCAGGTCGCGGTTCTCGACGATGCCCTCGAAGGCGCTGAAGTGGTCGCGATAGGTCAGTTCGCTTGCCGCCCTGCCTGCCGCGGCGGATCGCCAGCCGGCGTTGCCGATCTTGTCTTCGCCGATGTTGCGATGGTCCGAGGAATACACCGTGAGGCCGCGCAGGTCATATACCTTGATCTTGAACACGTTGCTGTTGCGCATGGATGCCGTGGCGCGCTGGTCGAGGGCGGCAAAGCCGGGTAACGATTTGATTTTCAAGCCGATCTCGGCGAAGCATTCCTGGCGCGGGTTCGCGGCGGCGGCCGGCGGCTGGCTGCCGCCGCTCGCGATGGCGCGGCAGCGGTCGAGCGAAATCGTTCGGGTGAGTGCGGTAAATGGCGCGAAATGGCTGTCCCACAAGGTATTGGCGAAGAACTGGGTCAGGTTGACGTTGGCGGCCTCCTGCGCCGCAACCAGGCTTCTCCTGGCCGTCTGCTCGGTCTCGACCGCAAGTTCGGCTTGGGCCTCCCTGAAGAAGGACGACTGGGCTTTCTGGACATCCTGGAAAAAAGCCACTTCCCGTTCTTCGAGGAAGTACAGGGCAAGGCCGACGGTAAGCAGGGAAACCAGTGCCGCGACCGTGAAATAGCGCAGCAGCCGGAACGTGGTGCGTCGCACGGCATACGGTGTGCGCGGTGGTGTCGTGGCCTGCTTCGCAATAAGGCTCATGGTTCAGGGGGCGGCGCGGTGCTTGCCGTGCATTGCATTTCGATGGCTGGCGTCAAGCCAGATTCAGTTCCGGGTCGTGCGCCGAAGGTCTCGGGCTCGCCCCGCATTCTCCGTTGGCGCGGACTGTCCAAGGTCGGCGTCGTCAGCAGAAGAAACCGGACCCGCGGATGCTAAATTGAAGTTTAAAGAAGTTTCTGGAATGGCGCTAGCTACAACAGGGTCTCTCCGCCCCAAAACCTCATTCTGGGTCGTGAGAGTTGAATTACCTTGATGGATATCAATGCGATGGCGGTTGCGAACACAGGGGCTCGCGCCGTGTTCCGGCATGGTGCCCGGGTTCGCCGCGGTAATATGTCGGCGGCTGCGTTGGGCTGGGGCCAGGATGGTCGGGCAGGAAATGAGCGCGTCGCCGTGATCGCACTGAACCACGCCGGCGAGGTGCTGGCCCACGCGGAATACGTCGCGACCGACGACGGCGTGGAATACGCCCTGATGGTATTGCCGGAACTGCGCGGCCTTGCAGGAACTCGCCATGGCAGCGGGCCAGCGGCAGAGGCACGGTATCTTCAGGCCGGAAACACGCCGGCCATCCAGCTTGCCTTGAAGCTGGGCTTTCGCGTCGTTCCCGGCGCCGATCGGACGTCCGTGATAATCTCGCGTGACTTGGAGCCAGCGCGTCTCGCGGCAACTGTCGAGGATCGCAGCGGCGCCGACCCCGATCCGCTGCCGTTCGCCCTTCATGACCCTGACCGAACTCCGCTATATCGTCGCCCTGGCCCGTGAGCATCACTTCGGCCGCGCGGCCGACAAATGCAATGTTTCGCAGCCGACCCTGTCGGTTGCCGTCAAAAAGCTCGAAGACGAACTCGGCGTCGTCCTGTTCGAGCGCAGTTCCGGCGACGTGCGGGTGACGCCGATCGGCGCCCAGGTGGTGGCGCAGGCCGAGCGCACGCTGGCCGAGGCGGTGCGCGTGGCCGAGATTGCCGCGGCCGGCAAGGACCCGCTGAGCGGCCCGCTGCGCCTCGGCGTGATCTACACCATCGGCCCCTGGCTGTTGCCGGCGCTGGTGCCGCGGGTCAAGGCGCGCGCGCCGCAGATGCCACTGTATATCGCCGAGGGCTACACCGAAAACCTGCTGGAACGGCTCAAGTCCTCCGAACTCGATGTGCTGGTGCTGGCCTTGCCGATCGAGGAACCCGGCCTCGTGGTCCAGCCGGTGTATGACGAGGCCTTCCGCACCCTGGTGCCGGCGGCCCATCCCTGGGCCGGCCTCAAATCGCTGCGGCCGGAACAACTGCTTGACGAGCCGCTGCTGATGCTGGGCGCCGGCAACTGCTTCCGCGACCAGGTGCTCGACCTGTGCACCCGCGCCAGTCGCGGCGAATCGCCCCAGGTACTGGAAGGCAGTTCGCTGGAAACCATCCGCCACATGGTGTCCTCGGGCGTCGGCGTCACCGTGATGCCCGCCAGCAGCGTCGATGGCATCCCGGACGACGATGCCCTGTTGCGGGTGAAACCGTTTGTCGAGCCGACGCCGTCGCGTCGCGTCGGCCTTGTCTGGCGCTCCAGCTTTCCGCGCCACAAGGCGATCGATGTGATCCGTCAGGCGATTCTCGATTGCCACCTGCCCGGCACCCGGCTCGCCGCGTGAGGCAATAGCCCATTTCTATCGGATCGGTGAAAAAATACAATTAGTACTTGCAGGGATGTTTCGCTAAAGTTGAACAAGGTCCGCGAGCCGTCGCGCTCAGTGACTTGGCGTCGCGTCCGCCGCGGCGCCTTTCCATCCAACCCAGAGGAGCAAAATCATGGAACTCAAGGGATCCAAAACCGAAGGCAACCTGAAGGCCGCATTTGCCGGCGAATCCCAGGCCAACCGCCGCTATCTGTATTTCGCGAACAAGGCCGACATCGAGGGTTACAACGACGTATCCGCCGTGTTCCGCTCCACCGCCGAAGGTGAGACCGGCCATGCCCACGGCCACCTCGAGTATCTCGAAACCTGCGGCGACCCGGCCACCGGCCTGCCCTTCGGCGAAACCGCGGCCAACCTGAAGACCGCGATCGCCGGCGAGACGCACGAGTACACCGACATGTACCCCGGCATGGCCAAGACCGCGCGCGACGAAGGCTTTGGCGAAATCGCCGACTGGTTCGAGACGCTGGCCAAGGCCGAGCGTTCGCACGCCAACAAATTCCAGAGAACCCTGGACAGCCTGAACGGCTGACAAAGGCCAGCGGACGGCGTGCGGCCTGCCCGCGCGCCGTACCGCCAGCGCCGACCCCTGACCCCGACGCCCTGCCCCGTTTCAATGCAACCCTAAGGAAGGACGCCATGCGCGAAGGCAATCTCGAAGCTCCGACCCGCCATCCGATCGACTGGAAGAATCCCGAGTTCTACGACGAAGCCGCGTGCGAGAAGGAGCTCGAACGCATCTTTGACATCTGCCATGGCTGCCGTCGTTGCGTGTCGCTGTGCAACGCCTTCCCCACCCTGTTCGACCTGATTGACGAGGCGGGCGACGCCGAGACCGCCGGCGTGCCCAAGCAGAAATTCTGGAAAGTCGTCGACCAGTGCTACCTGTGCGACGTCTGCTACATGACCAAGTGTCCGTATGTGCCGCCGCACGCCTGGAACCTGGATTTCCCGCACACCATGCTGCGCGCCAAGGCAATCCAGTACCAAACGGGCAAGATGAAATTCCGCGACAAGCTGCTGACCTCGACCGAGCTGGTCGGCACCCTGTCCTCGATTCCGGTGGTGGTGCATGCGGTAAATGCTGCCACCAAGAACGGCCCGGCGCGTGTCGTGATGCAGAAGGTACTGGGAGTCCATCCGGCCCGCGAGCTGCCCGACTACGACAGCGCAAACTTCCGCGCCACCGCTACCCCCAGCTACAACTACCCGGTCAAGGATGGCGCCAAGAGTCCCGGCAAGGTTGCGGTGTTCTCGACCTGCTACGTCAATTACAACGAGCCGGGGCTGGGCCACGATCTGCTCAAGCTGCTCGACCACAACGAGATTCCCTATGTCGTGGTGCAGGGCGAAACCTGCTGCGGCATGCCCAAGCTGGAACTGGGCGACCTGCAGACCGTCGAGAAATACAAGGAACGCAACATCCCGCTGATGCACGACCTGGCCCAGGCCGGCTACGCGATCGTGACGCCGGTGCCCTCCTGCACGCTGATGTTCAAGAGCGAGATTCCCCTGCTGTTCGCCGACGACGTGCGTTGCAAGGAAGTGTCGGACGCCATGTACGACCCCTTCGAATACTTCGCGCTGCGCAACAAGGACGGCCTGCTCAAGACCGACTTCAAGGTGCCGCTGGGCAAGGTGTCGTATCACATCCCCTGCCATTCGCGGGTGCAGAACGTCGGCCGCAAGACCGAGGAAATGCTCAAGCTGACCGGCGCCAAGGTGAATACCGTGGAGCGCTGTTCCGGCCACGACGGCACCTGGGGCGTCAAGCAGGAGTATTACGAGCTGTCGATGAAAATCGGCACGCCGGTGTTCAAGGCCATGGCCAAGGACGAACCTGACTACGTCAGTTCCGACTGCGCCATCGCCGGGCGCCACATCCTGCAGGGCATGAATGAATCCGGCGCGGCCGGCCGAAAAGAGAAACAACACCCATTGACCTTGCTGCGCATCGCCTACGGACTCGAATAAATGGAAGCCGCAATGACCATCACCCGCGAATCCCTGATGACCCTCGAAGCCTACGCCAAGGCCCGTGCCGCCATGCGCGAGCAAGTCATGGCGCAAAAGCATCTGCGCCGCATTGCGCTCGGCGAGCACATCCTGCTGATTTTCGAGAACGAATTGCTGATTCGTTACCAGATTCAGGAAATGCTGCGCGTCGAAAAGATATTCGAGGAAGACGGCATTCGCCACGAGCTGGAAACCTACGTGCCGCTGGTGCCGACCGGCAGCAACTTCAAGGTCACGATGCAAATCGAGTACGCTGACGAGGCAGAGCGTCACCGCATGCTGGTATTGCTGAAAGGCGTCGAGGATCGAGTCTGGGTCCGCGTCGAAGGCTTCGACCCGGTGTTCGCCATCGCCGACGAGGACCTCGAACGCGAGAACGAGAAAAAGACCTCGGCCGTGCATTTCCTGCGCTTCGAACTCTCCGCCGCGATGGTGGCGGCCGCCAAGGGCGGCGCCGGGCTGTCGGTGGGGGTCGATCACCCGGTCTACAGCGCGAATACCGGCGCGCTGCCGGAAGCGGTGCGGGCCTCGCTGGTCTCTGACCTGCGCTGAAAGTCGGCACTGACGGGACGGCGGTGTTGACATCATCGCCAAGCTCTTGACGACGCAGCCCGCCTGCAGGTCGGCTCGGATTCAGTCATACCAGACGGCCAGCTTGTGAAAGGCGATGGCGATACGGCGTTAGCTTTACCTCATGTGTTACGATGTAATACAATTTTCCTTGGGGACAGATGATGGCTACTCTGACCATGCGCATTGACCCGCCGATGGAGGCTGAACTGGCACAGCTGGCCAAGGCTACCCATCGCAGCAAGAGCGACTTGGCGCGCGAGATGTTGCGCCGGCAGCTTGCCGTACGGCGCTTCCAGGCCTTGCGCGCCGAGGCGTTGCCGCATGCCGAGGCAGCGGGCTACATCACCGACGAGGATGTTTTTCGGGATGTTTCTTGAGGGTCTTCCTTGATACCAATGTGCTGGCCAGCGCATTGGCAACGCGGGGACTGTGCGCCGAACTGTTCGAATCGGTCCTCACCGGGCATGAGTTGGTCACCAGCGCCGAATTGCTGATCGAATTGCGCCGAATCCTTACCCAGAAACTCAAGATGCCTGCCGAGGCGGCTGAAAGCTTCGTTGACCTGGTTGCATCGAGCGCAGAGATCGCCGCGGTGGCAGGTGAGCTTCCTGCGGGGATTCCCGATCCCGACGACGCGCCTTTGCTTGCGGCCGCGCTGGCGGGTGGCGCTGACTGCTTCGTCACGGGCGACAAGGCGCTGCTCAACTTGGGCGACGTGGCCGGGATGCCGGTGATTTCGCCCAGGCGCTTCTGGGAATGGACGCGGCTTGGGAAATAGCGGAACCAGCCCTCCGGGGATGCAGAGCCAGGCCGAATTTGGGTCTGGTTGACGCGGATCAGTTGATTTTTCCCGCCGCTCAACTACACTGCCCGCCTGTTTTTAGGGGTGGTACATGGCGGCAAAACCTCAACTCGTGTGTCCGGCCGGCAGTCTGGCGGCGCTCAAGGCGGCCGTCGATAACGGCGCCGACGACGTCTATCTCGGCTTTCGCAACGACACCAACGCGCGCAACTTTGCCGGGCTGAACTTCGACGAGAAGAGCCTGGCCGAAGGCATCCGTTACGCCCATCAGCGCGGCCGCAAGGTGCTGGCGGCGATCAATACCTATGCCCAGGCCGGGCGCTTCGCCGACTGGACCGCCTCGGTGGATAAGGCCGCCACGCTGGGCATCGATGCCGTGATCATCGCCGATCCGGCGGTACTCGACTACGCCGCACAAACGTATCCGGACATGCGCCGCCACCTGTCGGTGCAGGCCTCGGCCACCAGCTACGAGGCGATCAATTTCTGCCGCGAGAAATTCGGCATCCAGCGCGCCGTGCTGCCGCGCGTACTGACTCTGGCCCAGGTCGAGAACGTGATCCGCAACACCGAGGTCGAGATCGAGGTGTTCGGCTTCGGCAGTTTGTGCGTAATGAACGAGGGCCGCTGCTGGCTCTCGTCCTACGCCACCGGCGAGTCGCCGAATACGGTCGGCGCCTGCTCGCCGGCGAAATTCGTGCAGTGGGAAAAGAAGCCGAACGAGATGGACGTGCGCCTCAACGGCATCCTCATCGACCGCTACGGCAACGACGAGAACGCCGGCTACCCGACCATCTGCAAGGGCCGCTTCGAAGTCGAAGGCGAAACCTATTACGCGATGGAAGAACCGGCCAGCCTCAACGTGCTGGAAATGCTGCCCGAGATCATCAGGATCGGCGTCGCCGCGATCAAGGTCGAAGGCCGCCAGCGCAGCCCGACCTATGTCGCGCAAGTCACGCGCAACCTGCGCCAGGCGCTCGATGCCGCGTTTGCCGCGCCGGACCGGTTCGCCGTCAAGCCGGCCTGGGCCGCGGAACTGGGCAAGGTCGCCGAGGGTTCCCAGATCACGCTCGGTGCCTACAACCGGCCGTGGCGCTGATGCAGATCACCATGCAGATAACCCTGGGTCCGCTATTGTTCTTCTGGCCGAAAGCCGAGGTCATGGAGTTCTATGCCCAGGCTGCGCAGCATCCGGCGATCGACCGCATCTACCTCGGCGAAGCGGTCTGTTCGCGCCGCCAGCAATTGCGCACGGCCGACTGGATCGGTCTGGCGAAGGATCTGCGCGATGCCGGCAAGGAGGTCGTGCTCACGGCGCAGGCCCTGCTCGAATCCGAGAGCGACCTCAAGGCGCTGCGGCGCCTGATCGCTGATGCCGGCGGCATGATCGAGGCCAACGACCTGGGTGCGGTCAAGGTGGCCTGCGATCAGGGCCTCGGCTTCGTCGCCGGACCGCATCTCAACATCTACAACGAACACACGCTGGCCTTTTTTGCGGCGCAGGGCGCCAAACGCTGGCTGCCGCCGCTGGAAGTGTCCGGCAGCGTGATCAAGACCCTGCACCAGACCCGGCCGGCCAGCATGGAAACCGAAGTGTTCGCCTTCGGCAAGCTGCCGCTGGCCTTCTCGGCGCGCTGCTTCACCGCGCGACACTATGGCCTCAACAAGGACGACTGCCAGTTCAAGTGCCTCGACCATCCCGAAGGCATGCTGGTGGATACCCGCGAAGGCCAGCACTTCCTGACCCTGAACGGCATCCAGACCATGTCGGCGCAGACCTGCAGCCTGCTGGCGCAGATGCCCGAACTGCTGGCGCTGGACATCGATGCGGTGCGCATCAGCCCGCAGCCGGCGCATACTTTTGATATTCTTGATGCCTTCGACCGGGCACGCCGCGGTCAGCTGGTGGCCGATCAGGCACACTGGGCGCCTGCGGGTCTGGTCAATGGTTTCTGGTTCGGTCGTGCTGGCACCGAGCACCAGGCAGCCTGACGCGAAGTTCAACGGAGTCCCGATGGCCAATGCTTTGAAACTTCCGACGATTCCGCCTTTCGTCCTGCCGTCCCTGGTCGCCCGGCTCGGCGCGCGCCTGCCGCAATGGCCGCACTCGGTGAACCTGGCGCTGGCCCTGAATGCGGCGCGCAAGCTGGGCGTGCTGCCGGAAGACACCCTGCAGCAGATCGAGGGCCGCAGTTTCCGGGTGACGGTGCTGGATACCGGCATGGTGGCCGACTTCACCTACAGCCGGGGCAGCTTCCGCCCGATTTTGATGGCGTCCGGCCAGCCCGATCTGCACTTCACGGCGCGGCTTTCGGCCTTTCTGCAGATGGTGAGCCGGCAGGAAGATCCCGATACCCTATTCTTCAACCGCAGTCTCTCGATTGAGGGCGATACCGAACTCGGCCTGCGGGTCAAGAACATGCTCGATGCCCTGGATTGGCCGCGCCTGTCCTGGCAGGGCCTGCGTCCGACCTTTCTCAAGAGCTGACCCGCGCAGCGGAGCGCAATAGCCGGCCGCTATCGACCGGATTGCAATATCTCATTGGATTGGCACGCCGGAAACCCCTAAAACAACATAGGAGTTCCCCCGGCTTTGCCGGGGTGGCAGTAAAAGTTTGACTTATACGGGAGTCCATCGAGAAACTTCAAATCGTGAGCCGCCAAGCACACGAAAAGGAGAATCAGGATGGA
>JAPTVL010000273.1 GCA_028065725.1 Betaproteobacteria bacterium | reverse complement strand
GTGAAAGAAAAACCCGACGGTGCCACCAGCCAGGCCGATCCGCCGGTCAAGCAACCGGCACCGGTCCAGGGCGGCTTCCCTGAAGACCTTGAGCCCAGCGTGGTGGTGCCGGTGCCGGCCGCGCCGCCCGAAGCGGCGCCCACGCCGCCTGCGGTCCCGACGCCGTGAACCCAAAGCTTGGGATCGCACTCAAATCGGATATGCTGAAAAGCTGCCTCATCCCTCCCGCGCCATGACTGACAATATTCATCCGCTGATCCAGCACACCCCGCCCGACTCGGGCAACGTCAGTATCCCGGCGTTGCGGGTGCTGTCTGAAATCACCACCAGCCTGTCGACCGACGCCAACGTCGAACAGTTGCTGGGGCGCTTTCTGTCGACCATGATCCGCCTGGCCGGCGCGCAAGCCGGCGCTGTGCGCGTGATCACCGACGACCGCACCCATCTCAGGCTCATCGGTTCGGTGGGCCTGCCGCCCGGACTGGTCGAGCACGAGAACATCGTCAGCGTCGACTGCGGCGTATGCGGCAAAGCCGCGCGCGAGGTCACGGTGAGCAGCTGGAACAACGTCGCCTTCTGCAAGCGCCAGGCGAATGACGCCTATTTCAGCGACAACTGCAACACCGTGGTGGCGGTGCCGCTGATGCACAAGAACCAGGTCATGGGCGTCTACAACCTGTTCCTGGAAGAAGGCAAAACCGTCCCCGAAGACGTGCGCCTGCTGTTCCGCTCGATCAGCGAGCACCTCGGCATCGCGCTGG
Source organism: Betaproteobacteria bacterium (assembly GCA_028065725.1). The sequence continues at coordinate 4,615 of JAPTVL010000273.1, read as the reverse complement.
AAAACGCGCGGCTGACGCGCGAAAACATGCGCATCTCGCTGATGAACGAACGCCAGATGCTGGCCAACCAGATCCACGATTCGCTGGCGCAGACGCTGGCCTACGCCAAGATGCGGCTGACCGTATTGAGCGACGCCATGCGCCACGAGGACTACCCCAAGGCGAACCGCTACCTCGGCGACGTCGAGGAGGCGGTCGACCTCGCCTACGCCGACCTGCGCGACCTCATCACCCAGTACCGCGACCGTATCAACCCGCGCGGCCTGGTCCCGGCGATCCAGGAAATGGCCAAGAGCTTCCGCAAGAAGGCCAATGCCGACGTCGATTTCCTCAACCTGGTGCAGGACGTCTCGCTGTCGCCCGACGAGGAGATCCAGGTCTTCCACATCATCCAGGAATCGCTCTACAACATCGCCAAGCACGCCCGCGCGCGCCACGTCGTCATCACTTTCGACCTGGAAAACGGCCAGTACATCGTCAACGTCGCCGACGACGGCGTCGGGGTGCAGAAGAAAAAGGACGAATCCTCCACCATGGGCAAGAGCTTCGGCCTCACCATCATGCGCGAGCGCGCCGCCAAGCTGGACGGCAAGCTCATCGTGGAGTCACGCCCTGCCGGCGGCACCGTCATCCGCCTGGTGTTTCCGCAACGCAAGTCAGAGCAGGCCGCATGAGCATGAAAACACGCATCATCCTGGTCGACGACCACACCCTGTTCCGCAAGGGCCTGGCCGAACTGCTCGAACAAAGCGGCAGCATCGAGGTCACCGCTTTCACCGGCAACCCGGACGAGGTCGCGATGCTGCTGAAAGCGCATCGCCCCGATGTCCTGATTCTCGACCTCAACATGCCCGGCACCGACGGCATTACCCTGATGCAGCAACTCCGGGCCGATGGCTTCGACCTGCCGGTGCTCATCCTCACCCTCTCCGAAGCCGAAGACGATCTCGCCCGGGCGCTCCGGGCCGGCGCCAACGGTTATCTGTTGAAGAGCATGGAACCCGACGAAGTGGTCGACGCCATCGAGCGCGCTCAACGTGGCGAAACCGTCGTTGCCCCCGCGATGACCGCCAAGCTCGTCAAGCTCTACGACCAGAAAGGCCAGGACGTGGGCTCCCTGCTCGACGCGCTGACCCCGCGCGAACGCGAAATCCTCACTCACCTGTCCCGTGGCGAAAGCAACAAGGCCATCGCGCGCACCCTCGACATCAGCCACGACACCGTCAAGCTGCACGTCCGCCACATCCTCGCCAAGCTCAACCTGTCGTCGCGCGTCGAAGCGGCGGTTTTCGCGGTTGAGCACAAGGTGGCGCCAGGGGGGCGCGGCGAAGGGCGGTGAGCACTGAAAACACGCTATCCGCGCCATGTTCCGGGACTTGATGAAGACAAGACAATTAAATCAACAATACCAATCGCCGCGCAGGCTTGAGTGTTTGGCACAAAGCAAGTGAGTCCCTCTCTCCATTTCCGTGAAGCCGCCAAGGCGGACCTGCCAGACGTGCTCCGTCTCCATGCCCAGCCCGACATGGACGATGGCGAGGTGCTGTCGCTGGCCGAAGCGGAACGTGTGTTCGACCGCATGTCGCGCTATCCCGATTACCGGATGTATGTGGCGATTTGCGAGGACAGGATTGTGGGCACACTCGCCCTGCTGATCATGGACAACCTCGGGCATCAGGGTTCGCCTTCCGGCGTGATCGAGGATGTGGCCGTTGACCCGCAGTACCAGGGACAAGGAATTGGAAAAGCCATGATGCAGCATGCGCTTCGACTATGCGGGGACAAGGGCTGCTACAAGGTTGCGCTCTCATCCAATCTCAAGCGCGAGCGCGCACATGCATTTTACGAATCCCTCGGCTTTGAACGGCATGGTTACAGCTATAGAATCATGCCCCCTCCATCGCTTCCAGCCGACGCGCCGGCCTTGCAGCCTCCGCTCGACGACTGAAGCAGGGCGTTAGCCCACAAGTAGAAAGATCAAGATGAGCAGCTTGCCCCCATGCCCGAAATGCGGTTCGGAATTCACCTACGAAGACGGCAGCCAGTACGTCTGCCCGGAATGCGCGCATGAATGGTCGCAGGACGCGGCCGAAAGCACCGAGCAGGCGCGCGTGGTGCGCGATGCAAACGGCAACGAGTTGCACGACGGCGACAGCGTCACCGTGATCAAGGACCTGAAGGTCAAGGGTTCGTCGCTGGTGGTCAAGGTCGGGACCCGGGTGAAGAACATTCGCCTGGTCGAGGGCGACCACGACATCGACTGCAAGATCGACGGCATCGGCGCGATGGGGCTGAAGTCGGAATTCGTCAAAAAGGCGTCGTAGCGGATCGCCCTATCCCCGCCATTTCCGGTGTGCTACAAAAAAGGCTTACGGTCGATGGCTCGGCATGCGCTGATCATCGCCGCAACGCACGGCGCGTTGTAGCGTCGACCCCGATCCACAAAGCAACGTTGGGGAGGTACATGATGAGCACATCGCTTTATGAACGCCTGGGGGGTCCGCAGGGCATTTCCGGTCTGGTGGACGACGTCATCGCAGCCCATCTGGAGAATCCGCTGGTCAGCACCCGATTCAGGAACATCGAGGATATCGAGCACGCCAAGAAGTTGGCGCGCGAGTTCTTCGCGGCGGGATCGGGCGGCCCCGAAACCTATACGGGCAGAGACATGCGAACGGCGCACCAGGGGATGAACATCAGCGAGCAGGAATATCTGGCGGTGATGGACGACATCATGGGCGCGCTGGCCAAGCACGACATCGACGAGGCGACCCAGAAGGACGTGCTCGCCATCCTGTATTCGCTCAAGGGCGACATCATTCGCGTTTGACGCGCCCCCCGGGACTACGACCATACCCCTGGCCGCGGCGAATAGCTGTCGAGCACGCGCAGGTAACTGGCGCGTGCCATGGCAGTTGGATCGGACAGATTTTTCTGGCTCATGCTGCCCTTGAGTTGGGCGACCGATGTGTATTCGCGTGCCGTCATCCAGCGTTCCATGTCGTGCAGGATCTGCGTGAGACGGGCCGGCCCGTGCTCCAGCAGGCAGGACGCGAGATGCACCACGTCGGCGCCGACCAGCAACAGCTTCAGGGCTTCCTCGTGGCCGTGCACGCCGCCGGTGGCGGCCAGGGTCAGACGGGTGCGGCCATGCAGGATGGATAGCCAGCGGATGCGCAGCAGGGCTTCGTCAGGATACGACAGGTGCAACTGGTCCATGACGTAGAGGTTGTCGAGATCGATGTCCGGCTGATAGAAGCGGTTGAACAGCGCGACCCCGTTCGCACCCGCGTTTTCCAGCTGCTTCACGAAATGCGGCAACGATGAAAAGAACGGCGACAGCTTCATGACGATGGGCAGACTCACCACGCTGCGCAGTTCGCGCAGCAGGCCCAGGTAGCGCGCCTCCACCGCCTCGCCAGACTCCAGCATCTCGGCGGCGACGTTATAGACGTTGAGTTCCAGCGCGTCGGCGCCGGCCTGCTGCAAGGCGCGGCCGAGCTCAACCCAGCCTGACGGGGAGACGCCGTTGAGGCTCGCCACCACCGGGATCTCCAGCCGCGACTTCAGGCGCTGCAGGTGCTCGAGGTAGCGCTCCAGCCCGCCCCTGAATTCTCCGTGACCGGGCAGGAAACTATCCGCCTCGCCATGGCCGAGATCGGCGTGCAGCAGGAAACGGTCGAGCATCGCGTCTTCCGCCCGCAACTCCTCCTCGAACAGCGAATACATCACCAGCGCGGCGGCGCCGGCATCCTCCAGCCGCAGCGCCGTGTCCAGATTCCGCGACAGTGGCGAGGCGGAAGGCACCAGCGGGTTCTTCAGCCTGAGGCCCAGGTAGTCGGTGGAAAGATCGATCATGTCAGGCTCCCGGTTTGGTTTCGTCGGCATGGCCCTGCACCCGCGAGGGGTACGCCGCCAGACCTTTATGCCCTCCAGGGTGCTCGCCCTCCGGGCGGTCTTGGCGCAGCGCCATGTCCTGATAGGCTTTGAAGCGCCGCTCGGCGTCCAGCTGTGCCAGCTCGAGGAAACGCTGCGCGGCGTCTGGATGGCTGCGCGCGAGCATGGCGAAGCGGGTTTCCGATTCCATGAAAGCCTTGATCGGCTGGCTGGGCGCGGCGGAATCGAGCTTGAAGGGATTGGCGCCCGCCTCCGCCAGCCGCGGGTCGAAGCGAAACAGCGGCCAGTGCCCGCTCTTCACCGCCAGCTCCTGCTGGCGCTGGTTGTAGAGCATGTCGTAGCCGTGGGCGATGCAGGGACTGTAGGCGACGATGAGCGAGGGGCCGGGGTAGGCCTCGGCCTCGTGGAACACGCGCAGGGTCTGCACGTCCTTGGCCCCGTAGGCTGTTGTCGCCACATAGACATGGCCGTAGTCGCTCGCCAGCTTGGCGAGATCCTTCTTCGCGGTGGGCTTGCCGCCGGCGGAGAACTTGGCGACCGCGCCGAGCGGCGTGGCCTTGGAGGTCTGGCCGCCGGTGTTGGAATAGACCTCGGTGTCGAGCACCAGGATGTTGACGTCGTAGGGCAGCGCCAGCACGTGGTCGAGGCCGCCGTAGCCGATGTCGTAGGCCCAGCCGTCGCCGCCGATGATCCACACCGAGCGGCGAATCAGCCATTC
>JAPTVL010000522.1 GCA_028065725.1 Betaproteobacteria bacterium | reverse complement strand
AAACCCGGGCATGGCCCGGGCGAATTGCACACTCCCTGAAAGAGCCGGTTAAGGCTCAGTGACATTCTGATACATAATGCAACCAATGTCTACCCCATGAATGAGGAATCAAGCCCATGGTCTCGAAATTGGTGCCGCTTATCTGACTCGAACAGATGACCTACCGCTTACAAGGCGAAAATCAATGCTTTCGTAACCCGCATAAATCCTAGCTCTGATAGTATTTGACTCATCATTTGGGGGAGCTAAAGGGGAATCGAACGGTCGTTCGAAAATGCTATGGCACACATTGAAAAAAGACCGGCGGGTTATCGCGCGCAGGTGCGCAAGCGCGGGATGCCATCGATCAGCCGGACGTTCGACCTGAAAGCCGATGCTGAGGCCTGGGCCAGGGAGATCGAGCGCGAACTCCAGCGCGGCAACATCGCGGCTGCGACGAACGAAGCCGGCCGGGTCACGGTCGGGAAGATTGTCGAGAGGTACACCGCCGCCGTCTTGCCTCGTCTGCGCAGCAAGGGGGCCGCCGGATATGTGCGCGCGTGCGATGCCCGTTTCGGCGCGTTCTTCCTTGGCTCGGTCAGGTCGGTCGATGTGGCCGCCTGGCGCGACGACCTGCTGAAAGATGGTCTGGCTGCGCAGTCGGTGATTCACCATCTCAACACGCTGTCGAGCATCTTTTCTTATGCAGAGAAGGAACTGTCGATCCCGCTGCCGGCGGGCAACCCCGCGAAAGCTATCCGCAAGCCTGCCGCGCCAAAGTCGAGAGACAGGCGCCTACGTCCCGGCGAACTCGATGCATTGCTGGCTGCCGCGGATTCAACCAAGCGCACGCCAGAGCTGCGGCAAATCATCATGCTCGCCGTCGAAACCTCGATGCGCCTGGGCGAGCTGCTGGGGCTGGAATGGAAGCGCATCGATTTGGTCGAGTGCACCGCTCACTTAGTGGACACCAAGAATGGCGAGAGCCGGACCGTTGCACTGTCCAGCACTGCGCTTGATGCCCTGCGCGCCATGAAGGCCCAGCCCCGGCGCATCGATGGCCGCGTGTTCGGTTGGGCTGCGGTAGACAGCTTCGAGAAAGCGTGGGTGCGCTGCAAAGCGCGGGCGCTGGAGGCCTATGGCAAAGCATGCGAGAAGGCCGGCACCAAGCCCGATCCCGCCTTCTTGGCCGACTTGCGCTTTCATGACCTGCGCCACGAGGCCACTTCACGGCTCTTTGAGAAGGGTCTGGGGATCATGGAGGTCGCCAGCATGACGGGGCACAAAAGCCTGGCGATGCTCAAGCGGTACACCCACGTCGAGGCGAAAAAGCTGGCGGCGAAGCTGGGGTGATGGCTTGGTCGGCTGAGCTTGAAACGTCACCAAATAGGGCTTAAATTAAAAACGTCTGCAAATTTAGCCGCTTGAATTAGACTGCTCGAACTCCCGAGGAAGCTCAAAGTGTTCATTCTGAAATATCTTCACTCGATCAAGCAGCGCTCAAATCTTGTGCGTGGCGCTGGGTCTGTCGTGGATGTGTGGCCTGATCGTAGCGCGCAGCGTGCGCAATACCGCGCGTTCGGACCAGCACGCGATGCCCAGGCATTGGCAGGCGATTTTTTGCGCGTAGGCAACGATCTTCGCGGTGCGATAGCTGCGCACGTCAATGAAGAAAAGTAGGCGCGGAAGGCCTACGCAGACCAAACAACCCCAATCTGTGGCCCTCTCGGCGCCACAAAAGCTGACCATTCCTCCCCAAGGCATGGCAGTAGGAAGTCCAGGCCTACCAACCTTGCCAACTGGACAATCAACAATCCAGTTCGGCGTGCAGCACTACTCTGGCCCTATCCCCCCAGCGACAGAGCTCGAGCGCTATGAGCGCGTTCATCCAGGCCTCGCGGACCGCATTGTGCAGATGGCCGAAAGAGAGCAAGCGCACAGGCACAGCTTCGACGCCGAGACTATGCGGCGAGATTTCGATGAAGGGCGCCTCGGTCAGATTTTTGCACTTCTGATTGGCTTGACGGCCATTCTTGTGGGTGGCGTCTGCGCGTTGAACGGGGCTAATTGGACAGGCTCGATCATCGGCGGAGGCGGCGTCATCGGCCTTGTGTCTGTGTTCGTGTATGGGCGAAGACACGCGCAAAGTTTGCCAGCCGAAACATCCGAAAAGCCTCAAGCGCCCACGAAAAAGAGGTGAGTGCGCGCGCACATCTGAGTTTTGACGGCTCGTAGGCGTGACTTGGAACTCATCATCTCATCTCCGTTGAACGTGATGAAAGGCGCAAGGGGCTGCAGCTTCCACCGCAGCCCCTTGCGCTCACTACACCGTCGCGACCGCCAAACGCCAGCGAATCGCACCTTGTTGGGGTGTGTGCTGGTGGTGGTTCTGCGGAGGCAACGGGTGCTCATGCGTCGAGACTTCATTCACTCCACACCCCTCACATCGATAAATTCCGCTGTAGGGGGTAGGCGTGCCAGGATGAAAAATCTGGTCGAACGCCTCGTGGCTGTTCTGCACGAGGACTTGGGGATATTTGTAAAAGGCCATGATGTGCTCCCTGTTAGCGATGCCCTTTGGGCGTCGGTTTCACAAGTCGCCATTGACTGCCAGGCGTCGAGGTTGGCGGTGCCTTGCGGTGTTCAGGCATGGTCGTAAAGTTGGGGTGTGCTCCACCTCTAGGGCCGATTTCCTGATAGATGCCACCGGTTGATCCAGTCTTGGATCCGGGTTTGATCGTAAGCTTTGACATGATGCTTTCACTTTCGTCAAAAAAAACATCCCGGACGTCAAATCCCAATTGCCACTGAGCGTCTAAGAAGCTACGCTTAATTGCCTTGCGAAAACAGGGAGGCAGACTTCGCCGGGATTACGGTGATCTGCCGGGCCGCACGTGACTGGTACTCACTTGCGGCCTTTTGCCATTGGCTGCGTAAAAAGCAGTCAAGCGCACTATATCTAGCGTTCGAATGGATAGCAAGGCCCCATAGCTAGCGCAAACCCTGCTCACAGAATTTGCACAGGTTATGCACTGAAAACCGTCAATTACTCTGATCGAATGCCCAGGGCGCGGCTTCGCGCTGGCGGAGTTGGCGATCCTTCGCTACCCCATCCTGTCGTTACCCTATCGGCCTCGTGATGTAACCAACAATGATTGTTAGCATCAGGCATGAAAGAGCCATGAATGCCGCTGAAGACCGCCGAGCAGATCTCCCCCCTGAATCGCCGCTGCGCTTGCTTTCCCCCAGGTATAAAAACACCAGGTAAATGATTGCGGCGAACACTGAATACGGAACAAAGAACACCGGGGTCATACGCAAAAATATTGCGAGCGACGGCAGCGTAAAAACCACCGGGGTGAATGGGCTTTGCTGGCTGCCAGACGTCATCGAAACCAGATAAGCCGCCAAAAGCAAGTTGAGCGAGAAAACAAGGATGAGAGTTGAGGCTTCTGAGATTGTGTGCAGCGGCGCGTCTCCAAAAACCGGACCCCAGAGTCTGTACATATCAGCGGATAACAAGATGAGGACGATGTTGAAAAGAGTCGCCGACAATATGGCAAACAGAAAATTCGGGTATTTTTCAACACCATCACTTCTTGCAAATGTGATCGATGGCAGGCTGTCTTTATGTAAGTGGGCTGTTAAAAAAAAGGACGTGCTCAGCCAAACTTGAACAATCAATGCTGCTGCGACCACATTGGTCGAACTGATGGCTTGCATGGTTTGTCCTTCCGCTCCAGGTTACTGGCCGACAACTGGCGGAAGCGCCGTCACAATCCGCGCCGTCTCGACGCTCACCCGCACCACGCGCTTGACGAGGTCAATGATGTAGCGTGGATCGCCGTGCTCATCTGCCCAGGCGTTCGGGTCGTTGTGGATGCCGCTGTCTTTGTCGGTCGTGACCTGGTAGCGCTCCATGACCCACTCGATGGCCGGCTTGCCGTTGACAACGTATTCCAGCGCTTCGGGCGGAATGCCTTTGAGGGTGATGTGCGCATTGAAAATGATCTGCGTCTTGTCGGCCTTGCTCGGATAGCGCATCTTCACCACGCGCCAGTCCTCGACGGTAGACGTAATGGCTTCCTGCAAGGGATAGGGCTCGATGGTTTCGTAGTGCAGGTGAAGATCAGCCAGTTCCCGCCCAGCGTCGCTGAAGGCCCAGAAATTGGCTGCGCTGGCTGGACGCGGAATGCGCGGCAACATCTTGCGCAGGTCGGCGGCGAACTTCTCCCGGTAATCCGGCGCGTGCAGCATGCCGTAGACGTGATAGAACAGGTCTTCCTTGGTGATGCTGTCGTCCCCGTAGGCCACACGGTAATCGGCCAGCGCCGCATCGGTGATGGCATCACGTCGCACATAGCCCTCGGCGTCAGCATGAGCTTCATCTGGGGCAAACAATTCACCCCGGCTGGCCTTGGCGTCAGCGGCTTTCTCGTAAACGTAGAGGGGGAAGCATTGGCCCTTGGAGATTACCTCCAGGTCTGGCAACGTATCGACGATCAGGCAGGAGAATTCCTTGCTCGAACCCGCCCCTGTCACCGAGATGGCGAGGTTGGGTTGGCGGGGGGTGGGGAAAATCGACGGCATCAAGTAGACCGTGTTGTTGAAGCGGCGATTGAAATAGAGCCACTGCTTCGAAAACGGACGGTAGATGCCCGGAACGACAGACTCCGGTTCGTAAGCATGGCGCCGCAGTCGACCAGCGTCTGCCAGTAATTCGCGTGTCCACTTGATCCGTTTCGGATCGCTGTCCACGATGGCATCGACATCAGGCTTTTTCGTCACCCCTACACAAGCCGCAGCGTACCGATCCATTTCGGCGTTGTAGTTGTCGATCATTCGCCGCATATTGGCTTCCAGCGCCTCGCGCGAGAAGTTGTAGGTCCAGGCATCGCGGTTTGTTTTGACCCCGCCCGAGTAGGTCTCGAAGATCGTCGCCGCGTCCTTGTCACCCTTGCCCCCCAGCGCCACAAACCACTCGAACTCCGGGTTGCGCTGGTTGATCCAGTCGCCCGCGTCGTTGGGTGTGAGCACCTGCCAGGGAATCGCCTCAATGCTGCCGAAGCCGGCAATGATGGCGAGCTTCTCTTCGCGGTCGAGGTAGTCGCCAATGTCGTGATAGCGCAGCTCGCAGTCGCCCTGGTGCGCCGGGTCTTTGACCATCAGCACGATGGCGACAGTGTTGCGGGAGCTTTCACCGAAGACGTTGCCTTTTTCCTTGCGCCGCTGCTCGCCCTGGGTGCGTGCTGCGCCCCGCAAATTGAACACATAAAGATGGCTGAACTCCTGCGCCATGCACTTGCGCAGGCCGTCTGCCGTGTTGCCTTCGATGAACGAGCCGTTGGTCACAAAGGCGACCACGCCCTCTTTGCCGATGCGGTCTGAGGCCCAGCGCATCGCCTTGATCTCGGAGGCGTAGAGGCTGTTTTTCAGTGTGGCGGAGGACTGCGCGGCATACGTCACACGAATCCGGTCATCCAGCTTCGGATACTTTTGATTCTGGTTGTTGTCGTTTCCACTTTCCTGCCCGACCGAATACGGTGGGTTGCCCATGACGACGCGGATGGGCTGTGCTTTCTGGCGCTCGACCCGATCCGTGTTTTCCCGCGAGAAGTTGCCTTCCGTGTCGGCCTGGTCGGACTCATTCATCTGGAAGGTGTCGGTCAGCACGATGCCGTCGAAGGGCTTGTACTCCCCTGCCCGCGCATGGAACGCGCTCTCGATGTTGACCGCGGCAATGTAGTAGGCCAGCAGCACAATCTCGTTGGCGTGCAATTCATGCTGGTACTTGTGCTGCAGGTCTTCGGGGCGGATCAGGCCCGACTGCAGCAAGCGCACCATGAAGGTGCCGGTGCCCGTGAACGGGTCGATGATCTGCACACCCCGGCTGCTGACGCTGGCCTGGAAATGACGCCGTAGCACAGCGTCAATGCTGTGAACGATGAAATCCACCGCCTCGACCGGCGTGTAGACGATGCCCAGCCGCTCGGCCATCTTGGGGAAGGCGTTGTTGAAGAACGTGTCGTAGAGGTTCTTGATCACGTCCTGGCGTGATTTGTCGCTCTTGGCCAGCGACACGCGCTCGCGCACGTTGTCGTAGAACTTCTCCAGGCCCTCGACCTCGGAATCCACCTCGTGCTTGTCCAGCACATCCACGATGCGCTGCATGGCCTGCGAGATGGGGTTCTCGCGGGTGAAGGCATGCCCCTCGAACAGCGCATCGAACACCGGGCGGGTGATGACGTGCTGGGCCAGCATGTCGATAGCCTCGTCCTCGCTGATGCTCGGGTTGATGTTCTTGCGCAACCCCTTGATGTAGGCGTTGAAGGCGCGTTCGGCTTCGCGCTTAGCGAGCAGCGCCCGGATGCGGGCAATGAGACGGTCGGCAATGACAGCCACGCTCTTCGCCCACTCGCTCCAGTATTCGCGGTCGCCCAGTTTCTTGGGGATGGCGGCATAGACGGCCTGCTCGATGTCCTCGATGGGCACTAGGGGGAAGTCGATGACGGCCTGCTCGCCCGCGCCCGCCCCTGACTTGCTGTCGCCCTTGGTGCGATCCCCGCCAATGACGTTGACCCGACGGCGGAACTCGGCTTCGTCGACCAGCCGTTCGTCGTGGGCGCGCAGGGCCTTGATGACCTTCCAGAGGCCTTTGAACTGCGCGTCACCCTCGATGTAGGTGTTGTAGTCCTTGACCTTAGCTGAGGGTATCGCCACCGGCAAGATGATGTAGCCGTTCGTCTTGCCCGGAGCCTTGCGCATGACGCGCCCGACCGACTGCACGATGTCCACGATGGATTCGCGGGTATCAAAGAACACCACGGCGTCCAGGGCTGGCACGTCCACACCTTCGGACAGGCAGCGCGCATTGGAGAGGATGCGGCAGTGTTGATCCGCGATGTCGCCCCCCGTCTCCCCTTTCAACCAGTCCAGTTCCTCCTTGCGGATAGCGGCGTTCATGGTGCCGTCCACATGGCGCAGGGTGCAGTCCACCATGCCATGCTGCTCTGCATCTGGGGACTGCTGATACAGCTTCACCAGGTCGGAGAACACCTCGGTGGTCTGCTGGGATGCCTTGATCGATTTGGAGAACGCCACGGCGCGGCGCATGGGCGCGGTGTCGTCGGTAATGTCTTGCTGCGTGCCGTCCTCGTCGATGGACTTGAGCCCCTGCTTGGACAAACCCTTCCAGCTTCCGATGATCTTGGTGGCAAAGCTGATGTCCACCGCCTTCTTGTCGTCGATCTTGTAGGCGGCGTTGTAAGTGTTGGACAGCCGCGCCATGCGGTCCTCGTCCACGGCGACGATCAGCACCTTGTATTCGGACAGCAGATCGCGGGCGACGGCCTTGCCAAAGCTCAGGCGGTAGAACTCCGGCCCGAACAGGGCCTCGTCATCCATCGAATACAGGACGGCCTCTTTCTCCCCGGCCTTGGTCTTGGTCGCATCGTTATAGATGCGAGGCGTGGCGGTCATGTAGACGCGCTTGGCGGCCCGGATCAGATGGTTCTGATGCACCTTGGTGAAGTCGGACACGTCTTCACCGGGCAAGGTCAGGCCGGTGGTGCGGTGGGCTTCGTCGCAGATCACAAGATCGAAGGCATCAAGGGCGCCGATGCGCTGCGCGTCGATGACGGTCTGGATGGACTGGTAGGTGGAGAACACCACGCTGCGGCGGCCTGTAGACGCGGCCTTGAGCGCCTGGGCGAGCTTGGCCGCGTCGGTTGTGGCGGGATAGGCCAGGTCATGCGTGCGGATGTCCTCTTCTTCCTTGCCCACCTTGGTGTCGGAGCACACGACGAAGGCATGGAAGGGCTGGAATGTCTCGGCAGTCCACTCGCGCAAGGTCTGCGACACCAGATAGATCGATGGAGCCAGGAACAGGATGCGGCCGGTGGGTGGCACATGCTTTTCTGCCAAGCGTAGGGCGGTGAAGGTCTTGCCTGTGCCACAGGCCATGATGAGCTTGCCGCGGTCGTGAGTCTCGAAGCCTTCGATTACGGAGGCGATAGCCTCGTTCTGGTGGTCGCGCAGGGTTTTCTTCTGGCGCAACACCATGCGCTGCGGCTGGTCGATGCTGAACGCGCTCCAATCAATGGGGCTGTCGGCCAGTTCGTTGAGGTAGAGGGTGCCCACGGGCACACTCTGGTCGAGGGTTACATCTTCCGCATTGCGGCCCCACTTCTCCGTGGTGGAGACGATGAGGCGGTAGGAGAACGTGCGCTCTGCACTGTCAATCTGGAAGACCTTACCCGAGTCCGCCAAAAAGGAACTGACGTGTTCTTTCTTCAGCACGGAGCCAGGGTCGTAAAACTTGCACTGTATGGCCCAGTAGTTACCGGTGTCCTTTTCCAATGCGACCAGGTCGATACCGGTGTTGTCCTCCTTCCACCGCCCTGGCCACTCGTTCCACATCCACACCGTGTCGAGCCGGTTGGCGTACTGCGGATCGGTGCGCAGGAACTGCGCCATCATCCTCTCAAATAACTTGCCTTTCTGGAGCTGATCTTGGGAGAGGCTGCGGAATTGCTGAAGGATGGTGTAAATGGTTGTCGGCATCGGCTGGGCTCGTTAGTTTTTTGCAGTTTATCCATTGCGTTCAGACGGCCGCGCAATCGCATCAGAGCTTCTTTCTCAGCAGATCATCCACCGCTTCCGTCAACAGCTCTTGTGAGCTTTTGTCGAGCGTCAGCCCCAGCGTTTTCAGCTTGCTGTAGCGCTCTCTGTCAAGCTTGAGCGTCAGCGCCTTGTAGTAGCCGGGGCCGGCGTCGGCTGATTTCGCCGGCGCCACGGCAGCTTGCGGAGCCGAAGGCGCGGCGGCCCCTTTTTTTGCCACCAGCCCGCCGGTCAGCGAGGCGGTTTTCGGTTTCGTGCTCATCGTCGATTCCTTCAAAACTTAGGGATTTGCGGCGCTGGCGGCAGGTTGCCGCCGATGCGCGCTGGGTCCGGATGGGCGTCGATCCAGGCCTGCACTTCGGCCGCGGCTTCGCGGAGCTGGGGCAGGCAAACGTGGACGAACGTGCCGAAACTGAACAGCATGAGCGCGATGCTGATGTGCTTGAGTATGTGCTTGATGATCATGCTGCCCTCCTGATTTCCATATTAGTTGATTTACGCAACTGCGCAGATACGTATTTACATAGTTCGCCGACTTCCTGCGCGCTGCGGCCGGCGGCGTCGATTTCCTGAACCGTCCGGCCGTCGATCATGCTGCTGGCATAGTCGGTTCTTTGGTAAAGCGTCACCGGCGCCACGGTGCCATGCTGCGATAGCGCCACGGCGGCCTCGCCCGCGATTCTGGCCCGGTTCGCGGCGCCGTTGATCACGAAAATCATCCGCCGGCCGGCTGCTTCGACAAGCTCCACGGTGGAGCCCACAGCCCGCAGATCGTGGGGGCTGGGGCGGGTGGGGATGATGACCAGATCGGCCACGGCCAGGACTTTTTTGATCGTGTCTGTGACTGCTGGCGGGGTGTCGATGATGACCAACTCAACCCCCGCAGCTTCGAGCTCGGCCAGGTGCGCCGGCAGATTGTCGGTTTCGGCCTGGGCGAACAGCGGGGCTTCGGCTTCCCGTTCGTTCCACCAGGCGGCCAGGCTGCCTTGCGGGTCCGTGTCGATCAGGGCGACCGGCCCGGCGCCCGCGGCTTCGGCCTGGACGGCCAGGTGCCCGGCCAGGGTGGTCTTGCCGACGCCGCCCTTCTGGCTTGCGATGACGATGACTTTCATGTTCATAACTCCGTGTTTGTGTTGATGCGTGAATACGTACTGAAGCGATGAGCTGAAGTCAGCGCGTGGCGCGTGCACGCTCCAAAACTGACTTGGCATCACACAGTGCCCATTCCAGCCACCGGGTTTGCCCGCCCTTGATTTCGAAGCGCTCGGGATCAACAGAGCTCGAGACGCAATCGAACTCGTTGTTATCGACTTCAAGACCCTCGACCAGGTCTTCGAGCGAATGCGTGCCGCGCCCGGCATCAAACCCGAACTCGTCATCTTCAAATCCGAACTGAACAGTTCTGACAATGAAGAGTCGCCCGCCTGACACGCTCAGACGCCCCGCTGCGGCCTTGCTCTTAGCAAGCCTTGCTCGTGCTTGCAGCGACTCGACTGTGTCAGCGTCGTTGCCGACGCGCAGAATTTGCAGATTGAAGTTCTTTGTGCCTGTGTAGTACGGCGCTTCGGGCCGCATCAAACCGATGTCTCGGGCTGTCGCCAGCGCATCCATTAGCGCGCTCGTCAGGTCTTCATGAACACTGACAAGTGCTGGTGACTCCGGAGGATGGGCCGCAGGCATGCGCAGCAAGCCAGCGGAGCATAGGTCAGAGAACAGGCTTGAAAAAGAAGCATGGCGCTTTTTGATGATGTTGAGCGCTACATCGTTCAGGGTGATTTTGTTCATGTGAAGGTCCATTTCGTTGTTTCAGTTCAGGATGCCACACGAAGTCAACGTGTCAAATCTGGCGCCCGGCAGGCTGAGTTTTGGTCATTTGCGTGGCTCCGTGTTTGCGTGAATACGTATTCATGAACCGGCTGCGGCTTTCTCGACAGCGCGGCGTGCAAGCTCGTCGATAGAGCGGCGGTACTTGATGTACCGGTCCAGCAGATTGCGGCCGTGGGTCATCAGCTCGCCGCCGAAGCCCACGATCCGCTCCCGGGGCTCCATGTTCATCAGGAATTTGGCAACACGAAGCCGCAGGCCGGCATCGTTCTTGTCCAGCCGCGCCTCGTAAAAAGACCCGTCGCACTCGAAGCCCAAACCTGTCGCCCGCACCTTTTGGTGCAGCTCCTGGGCTTGCATCCATGCCACGAAATCCTCCCGCCCGGCAAGCCCATTCAGCTCCAGCAAAACCGCAGCTTCAAATTCATGCGCGTGCTGATCGTGGCCCCAACGTCGCGCTGCGAACGTCTCGAGCCGAACCGTTTCTTCATCGTTGCGCTTTTTGTCTGAAAAATCTTTGTATCGATCAGCCCAAAGCGCGAGTCGGGTCAGCGCTGCCGCCAGGCCGCGCATTTCCTGTGCCGCGCTGCTCAGGATTTCCTTTTGACGCTGCGGCAGGTTGCCGAACCCCTTGGCTGTTTTTTCAAGCGACGCAGCCGTGCGCTTCATGCCAGCCGCGTCTTTCCTCATCTGCTCGCCCCCGCCATATTTCGCGTCGATGCTGTAGCGCAGCACGAGCCCTGCCGGCACGCCTGCCGGCGGCTCGAAACCCCCGAAATCGCTTGCTGAAACCCGCTGTTCTCTGCTCATGCTCGTAACTCCGTATTTGCGTGCATACGTATTGATGCTTGAAAGTTGAAGCTGTTCAGTTCAGTGCAAAGCCAAGACTGATAGAAAGCCTGCTTACATACAGCTCGTTTGCTTCGGTGAAAGCGCGCTCGCGCTCGATTTGCCAGCACGTCATGATTTGCTCCTTGAGTTTTGGGCGCCCGGTGCGGGGCCGGGCTTGTGCGTTTAGGCCGCGCTCGCCTCGGTTTTCTCTTTTTTTGAGACAACGAGCAGAGCCGTTTTCGCGACGCCGTCTTCGATTTCACGAGCCCGCCTGCGCACATCCAGCTCTTGCACATCGAACAGTTTCGCGACGTGCCCGACGCTGCGGCAATGTGTCATCAGCGACCACGGCCAGGCGCGAGACGGCGCGCGGACTTCGCTGCAACAACTGCATGTCTCAGTGTCCGACGGATGCCAGCGCCCGCCGCTGTCGCACGCGCCGTCGGGGTGCAGCGTGCGGTCACGGCGCTTGATATACATCTTCGCCGCCGCTTCGACGCTGGATAGATAGCTTTCAGAAACTTCTTTGACTTCAATGCGTTTTGTCATGTCAATACTCCTTGGTTTGACTGCCTGACTTTTGCCGATTGCGAGCCGTCCGGCCGTGGCTCTTACTGCTATTCAGTTCGAAGCGAAATCCGCCCTGTTTTTGTTTTCAAAACCTGCCTTTTGGTGAGGGTCGCCGTTCGTTGTGTGGGGAGTGGTGTTTCGCATGGCGTTCCTTTCTGTGTGTTGGTTCTGCCTTCTGGAGCCGGGTCACAGGCCGAGCTTTCAAGCCGGTGCCGCGCAGCGGCATGAGGGGTTGCGGAACGAATGACAGGCCGTAGGCCGCGCAGCGCCCCGAAGGGGCTGGCGTGAGTGACGCTTGCCCCGAGAGGCGCAGAAAGTCGCCCCGGCTCCAGAACGCAGAACTCGCACAGACGTGGCGAAAACCACGGACCACACAACCCGGCGCGGCATTGCCGCGTCGGCCCCGCGCGCAGCGCCTGGACGGCCTTGTCTTGTGGGCCGGGCGAAGCCGGGCCTGCTTTTGATTTCGGCACGGGTGCGCAGCACTGGTGCCGGTCTTTTGCGATAGCGATGCAGCCCCCGCCGGGGGTGGAGACCCGCAGGGGCTCCAGGCGAAGCCGCGCAGCGCGGGCCGCAGGCATCGCCCGGGCGTTCGTCTTTCGACCTCACCCGCACGCTTCAACGAAGCAAAACGTGATTCACAGCAGCAAGATTTGCTTCATCGAAGCAAGCAAACCCTGCTGCAACCCGCACCAGCGGCGCCGCGCGCTTCAGAGAAGCGAGATTCGCTCGGATCAAGCAAGATTTGCTTGATCGAAGCAAACCCGGCCGGAGGCCGGGCTGGGGTTGGGTTTCAGTCTTCGTCCGGCATCATGATCGTGATGACCGGCTCACCCTGGTCGCCAGGGCCGACCCGCAGCTTGAATTCGTGATTTCTGCGGTGGCCGGTGCCGGTGATGATGACCTTGAACTGCACAGTAGACGCATCGATGCTGCGCTTGAAAACGCGGCTCATCCAGAGCATGTCGTGCAGCACACCGCGCCAGTCGTTCGCGTGCTTCGGGTTCTCCACTGCGCGGCGCATGAGCTCGAACACCGCCCGCGTGCAGGCGATGGGGTACTTGTAGTGCTGCCTGCACACTTCCGCCGTGTCGCTTTCCGGATCGCTCAAATTCACCAGAAAGCCGTCCTCGATGGACTGGGCGCGGGTGTAGGTGTGGATCGGCTCGCCGAAGATCTCGTGCAGCGTGTCGGTGGTGGTTGCCGTGGTCATGTTGTGTGCTCCTGCGTTGTTGCGTAGATCAGTAAATACGTACGTAAAAAGCTTTGCGCATCGGTTTGCTGTCGTCTAACCCAAAGAATGCCTTCAAGCCGTGGCCGATGTCGCGCGTGTCGCCGACCTGAACCGGCTCATGCGGGCCGTTGAACCAGCGCAGAATCTCATCAATGTCGTGCGCTTCAAGGGCTTGCTGCGTGATGAAAAACTCCCCGCTCAGGTAGTGCTTGCGCAGCGTCGCCGCTGGGATTTGCACAACTGCTGTCTGGTGAGCCTCGCGGGGGGCGCCCGAAGGGGGCGCGCTGTTGCTTGTCGGGTGTAGGGATTCGCTCATCTGCCTTCTCCTGCTTGTTGATCTGCTGTTCGGAGCCGCCTCGTGGGGCGAGCCTGCAAGCCGGTGCCGGAAGGCATGGCGCGTGCAGCGGGCATGACAGATCGCAGAGCTGGCGTGAAAGCTGCTGAGCGCCAAGGCGCCGCAGGTCGGGGCGGCTTCGAATCGCAGATTGGCAGGGGATGGAGCGAAACCCGGGCGCGCGAGCAGCGCGCATGAAAAAGCCCGCGTAAAGCAGGCTGTGGCCGAAGATCCGAAGATTCGCGCAGCTATTAAGAGCTTTGCGAAGCTCGTGCGATGCGGCACATAGCGTTTTGCACCGCAACCGCCGCGCGCAGCAGCAGCCGCTCGCGCAGGCCGGGCGCGGGAATGCGCCAAGGGTCGCGGGCGGCATCGCAGCGCTTAGCCGCGGCAGAACTGACGCTGCGGTTCAGCGCGACGGCAATGTGCGCAAGCACGATCAGCGCAGCGTCGCGCAGCGGCGGCGGTTGCTCGAGCATGTCGTCGATGCTCATCTGCGCCGCGTCGGCGCCGTGGTGGAACAGCATGCTCGAAGGTTGGTCGCAAACCGCTTGCACTCGGTCGAGTTCATCGATTGTCATCACCTTCTCCTTCATTTTTTGGGGTCGAACGGCGGCCATTTCGGGCCGAGTTTTCGGGGCTTTTCTCGATCTGGCCACCACGCGCCTTTGCAGCGCGAGCAGCGGTAGTAGTCTTTGCCGTTCTTCGTTTTGTTCTCCCACGTGTGCACGTCCGGCCCGCAGTCCGGACAGGCCGGGCCTGTCGGGGCATTGCCGGATCTCGGCGCGGCGTCGGCGGGCTTCGGAGCCGGCGCTGGGCCGGTGAATGCGCTGGCCGGGATGTCGTCTTCGTCGAGGTCGAGGTCGTTGTTCATTGTGTTCTCCTGCGCTTGCGTGACTCACAGCGTCGCGGCCAGCGGCGTGCGGGCCAGGGTGGCGCAGGCCTGGGGCTGGCTGCTGAGCGATTGAGCCGGCGCGGCATGCGCGGCGACGACAAGCAGCAGAGCGGAGGCGATGGTGGTGAGGGTGAATTTCATGATTGATCCTTTCGTTTGGGTTGAAGTGCGGGCGGTTCGCCGGCACTGGTATTCATCTGCTTGCGAAATCGGCGCCGCAACTCGGCGCGGATGTTTTTCAGTGCTCGCCAGTCGCTGGGCGTGGCCGAGAGAAAAAGAGGTCCGCACGACTTCCCGCAGGCCAGTGCCCGCCGCGGGTCTGGCGGGCACTGGCCTGCGGGAAGTCACGCAAGAGCTGACGCAGCGGCTTCTTCACGTCGCGCTGCCTTCGAGCTTTGCCCTAGCCAGCGCCAGCGCGGCAGCCAGGACGCGCTCAGGAGCGCAGCCGCACATGCATGTGAGCGTGTAGCGACCATGGCTCAAGACGACCTCCAGGCTCGCGGCGCTGGCCCCCGCATGAGCCGGGCACTGCATCAGCCATCGCCCGCTGTCGATGGCCTCGGCGGCATGCATGAGGGCCAGCAGCGCGGCCCCGTCGTTTTCAGAAAGGGGCCGCATGGTCAGAACGCTACGGCCAGCGGAACGACAAGCTGCAAGCCGACGAAGCCCGCTGACTGCCCCGCGTTCGGCACCGCGACGATGTTCACGCCATAGCCCCCTGCACTGCGCACCTCAAGCAGCGCTGCCAGCGCGCCCGGACGCCCCGGCGCTTCGGAGTGCGTGTAGCCGCCCACCGCGCCAGCGGCGATGCCGGCACTGGCGGTGAAGCCGAACGGCAGGTTGAGGTGCGCAGGGGTGTAGAGCGCAAGCGCGTAAACGCTCGTGCGGCTGTAGCTGTTTTCATACGCGCCGCCGGCGAAGCCAAGGTTTTCGTTGTACTGGTACTGCAAGCCCAGCCCGGGGTTGTCCTGATTCAGACTTTCGCGTGCCCAATTGCGCGTGTGGTAACTCGTCGTGCTGATGTCGAGGGACCACCGCGAGATCTGCGCTTGCGCGGGCAGCTCGGCAGCGCCGGCTTGCTGCGCGAGCAGAAAACACGCGCCTGCGGCTGCGGCGAGCCAGACGATTTTTGCTGTGAGCTTGAGAGCGCCGATGATGCGCGCTTGCTTCTGCGCTTTGAGTCGTGCGTTGCGCTCAGCGATGCCAGCGGCGAGCTGCGCTTTCTTTTGTTGAAGAACGACGCTGCCGCCAGTGGTGGAAAGAGAAGATGATGAAGACATTTTTTTGCTCCTAGTTGCGCCGGCGAAATTGCTGGCACAGCTATTCAGAGCAATGCGAAATGCGCGACGCGGGCGTAAAAAAACCCGCGCGCTTCACAGCGTGCGGGCAAAGGGGGCGACTGATCAGACGACGCCGTGTCCGCGGTCGAGCCGCGCGGTTTCTGACAAATACGCGCTGCGATAAGCCGGAATTGCGCTCATGCGCTCACGATGCATCGCGATTTGATCGTGCGTCGGCGGGTTCGTCGGCCTGCGCGCCCGCTGCGCTTCGCGGTTTGCGTGCTCGCGTTGCGCATACTCACACGCTGCACGCTGCATGACGCTACCTTTTTTCGCTTCCATGATTTCTCCTTCAGATTGAGTGCGCCCGGCACAGGGCCGGGCTTAATGGTTAGTTGATGCCGAGCCCGACGCCAACGGCCAGGCCGTTGTCGTGCTCTTGTACCTGCACGCGCTCGACCACCTGGGCGGTCGCGGCCTCGGCTTGCTTCTGCTCACGCGCGGCGGCTGCTTCGGCCTGGCGTTCGGCGTGGAGCGGCGCGGCTGCCTGGGTGTAGGCGTCCCGATACTCCGGCTCGCTCACCATGCGCTCCTTGTGCTGCTCGATGGCGGCGTCGGGCAGTTTGGCGCCGGTTTTGGCCGCTTCGTGCTCAAGCTTTGCGAAGCCAGCCCCCTGATGCCGCAGCTCGCGCTCCGCTTCCCAGCGCTGCGCGTTTTCATAGCCGTTTTTGTAGACAGGATCAGCTTCGAGGCGCATTTTGTGCTCCTCCCTGGCAAGCGCGTTCGGGCTGTTGTCGAGGCCGTTTTTGACTGACGCAGCGCCCAGGTGCCATGCCGTTGACGTCTCCGGGTTGCGCAGCTTTTCGGCTTGCCATGCTTTGCCAGCTTCGGTCTCCGGCCGCGGTGCGGGCTGCTTCAGGTTTTCGGCCGCACGCTTCAGGTCTGGCGCTTTCTTTTCCAGAGCCTCGCGCTTTTCTTGAAGGTACGCAGCGGGGTTGGTCGCACGCTGCATGTCGATGTTGTGCGAGATCCCCTGGCCGCCGTAACTCGGAGAGCGGTGGTCGTTGAAAGCCTGGCGCGGCAGTTCGCGACGGGGCTCGGGTTCGGGCTTGTCGAGCTGAGTCCGGTCGGCGTCGGGCGCGGGATCCTTCTCGCTGATCGTCGGCCTTGCGTCGGCGGCGCGCGCGGCATCGGCCTTGGTGTCGGCTTCGGCGCGGATCGCGTCGGCGCGCTTGTCGATCTGCGCCTGCGTTACTGCTTTCTTGTCTTCGTCGTTCATGAACGTTCCTTGAGTGCGCCGGCGAGAGTGCCGGCACGGACATTCAGCGACATGCGAAATGAAAAACCCGGCGCGTGGCCGGGCTGCAAGGGGTGGTGAAAATCAAAGCCCGTGGCCGTGCTCCTGCGCGGCTTCGCGCTTGCTGACTGCCGCCGCGGCGGCGGCCTTTTCGGCGCTTGCGACCTGCGCTTTTTGCTGCGCGTCGGCGCGGTCCAGGGCTGCGGAGCCCTCGCCGTCTGCGGTGCGCGCCTGGGCGCGTTCTTGATTGATTTCTTGCTCGCGTGTCATGCCGCGACGATCTTCGTTTGCCATCGATTTCTCCTGTTGTTGAGAGCTGGCAGCACGGGCCGGCTCATTGGCATTCAGCTCCTGGCGAAGCGATGAAGCGTGCACGAGGTCATGCGCGCTTGTCTTCTGAAGTTTTGTGCCGAGCTGCTTGCCGGCAAGCTCCAGATTTTGGGTGTACAGAATTGCATCTTCGCGTGCGCGGGTGACGTTCACATAGCCCTCCCGGTCGCCGTGGTGGCCGCTGTGAATGTTGTGGTGAATCAGCACGCGGCTCACGGTTTGGCCCTGAGCTGCGTGGCTCGTGCTTGCGTAGGCATGTTCTGCTTTGAGTCTCTTGCTCACGTCGATTTCGACTTGCTCACCGGATTGCAGGCGCAGGGTCAGGCGGTCGGCGGTGACTTGCTCGACTGTTGCGGGCTGGCCGTTACGCACGCGCACGGCCGCCGTGAGTTGATGGTTTTCAGTGAGCTTGATGCGGTCGCCCACGGCGAACTCGCGCCGCTCTGAGTCGTAGACGCCCAGGCGCATTTTCTTGACATCGATGATGTGCTGTTCGCCGTCCCTGGTGCGCGCGGTGAGTGTGTTCGTGCGACTGTCAGACTTGATGATTTCAAGCTTGGTGCCTTTCAAAAAACGCTCGGTGTTGCTTGTCGTTTCGATGATCTGGCCGGCCCGGTAATGCGCTGCCCGCCTCGATTCTTCTTTCGTCAGATCGGCCTTGCGCAGGATCGTTACTTCGACGCCCTCGCCCAAGGCGCCCTGCCCCTTGAGGCCGTCGCGGATCGCTTCATTGATGGCGCGGCGGTCCTCGTTGGTCGATGTGACGATGAGGGTTTTCGCGCGCTCGTCGAGAGGCAGCGCTGCGTAGTCGGACGCCAGGCGCTTGATGACAGCGGCGTTGTCTTCCTTCGCCGCCTCGCGCTTCTCATCGCGCTTCGCGTCGGGTTTGAGGCTGTCCTGAGCATCGCGGACTTCGAAGGTCTTGATGCGTGAAAGTGCGTCGGCATGGCGCTTGTCAAGAATGGCCGCCACAGCATCTTTCATATGCTCCGTGGTTTGCCGGCGGATGCTGTCGGCGCCGAGCGCGGCGACTGGCATGTGCTCTTGCGCGCGTTCGAAAGCCCGGCCGGCCTCGACGCTTTGATGCTGGAGCTTGTCACCCAGAAACACAGTCCTTGCGCCTGCCGCCTCGGTGGTTTTGATCACTTCATTGAACTCACGCTGGCCCGCCTGGCTCGCCTCGTCCATGATGCGCAGCTCGCGGATCGGCGCGGCGGGTTTCTGATCTACGTTGCTACGCACTTCCGCATCTGCGTTTTGCTCATCGATCAAGTGACGCGCGGTGGTCGTCGATTTGATGCCTGATTCCTCCTCCATTTTTGCCGCCTGCTCGCTGCCGTTTGAATGCCCGATCACGCTCCAGCCATTGGCCTGTGCGGCTTCGCGGACGAATTCGAGCATGGTGGTCTTGCCCGTGCCTGCCAGGCCCTGCACGCCTTGGAAACGGTCGTCGCCGGTCAGAATCATCGATGCGGCTGCGCGCTGCTCGCTTGTCAGAGCGAAGCCTTTGCGGGCCTCGAACTGCGCAAGCGCGGTGTCGAATTCAACTTGAG
This sequence comes from Betaproteobacteria bacterium, assembly GCA_028065725.1. The sequence continues at coordinate 11,010 of JAPTVL010000522.1, read as the reverse complement.
ACATGACGGCCAGGTGCTCGCCATGGCCGGCGGCAAGAGAGGCGACCGATTTCTCGGCCTCGATAGCCTCTTTTGTCGTGTAGCGCGCCGCGTTCTCGATCAGCTCGCCCGACCTGACTTGTCGGGCGATTTCTTTTTCGATGGCCCTCCAGGCGCAAGCGCCCGCGCTGAACCGGGCGGCTTGCTGGTGCAGGTCACGGTCCGCAAATACGTATTCACGTTCGGTCAGGTGCTTTTTCGCGGCGTCCACAGCAGCCTTGGCGGCGTCGGCGGGCTTGAGCTGGCGCAGGGCTTTTGCGGTCCCTGGGTCGAGCTCGGCGGGTTTGACGCCCAAGGCCGCGGCTTGAGCTTGCCAGCGATCAGCGTTCGCAGCGCGGCTTTCGAGGTATTCCTTGTCCTTGCGCGTCCCCAGCGCAGCCATGTTGCGCATCTCGGCGCTGGCCTGAGCCCGGGTCAGACCACGCGCCTGGAGAAATTCAAGGATTTGCTGGCTACGGGACGAGAAATCCTCGATGTCGTCGCGGCTGTAGCTGTCGATTTCGACACGGCCCTCATGGTCGTGGCGCACGGGGATGCCGGCGAGCTGGAGCTCGTGACTGAGAGCGGTGTGGTAGATCGCATCGGCCGCCCGGTAGTGATCGAACATGCTTTTGGGTTCGAGAGAGCACGCTTTCCCGGTCTCGTCGAATGTCACGTTATTCACAAGAAAGTGATGATGTAGCTGTGGGTCGCCGGTGCGGCTCAGCACGTGCTCGTACCCCGCGACGGTCAAATTTCCGGTTGTGACGCGCTGCCCGCGGATCACGGTTTGAGCGTGCGATTCCAGGTAAGCCATGGCAACCTGGGCGGCGCGCCTGTGTGCCTCGATTACGGATTCATTGCCATAGACAAGAGCTTCAATGCTGACAGACTTTGGCGCCGAGACAGTGAAATCCCAGCCCGCGCGGTGCTCGCGCTTGCCATCGCGCATCCTGCCGAGTTCGCGGGCGCCGGTGGTGTCCGTGATTTTGCCCTCAAGCTGCCGGGTCAACGCGAGGCCGTCAACGGGGCCTTTGAGGCCCTGGAGCTGCGCACCCGTGCCGCTCCAGGCGCTGGGTATTGCTTCGCCTGTGTAGTATTCGGCGGCTTTGGACTTTTGATAATAGACGGCGGCGGCCTCTGCATTCGCGATTTCATTTGGTCTGATCATGACTTTTCCAGAGTTTGGGTGCGCCCCGGCACGCGGCCGGGGCTAATGGTTAAAGGTCGATCGGGGGGACAGCAACTTCGCTTTCGAGGCGAGGCTTTGCGGCATTCCTGGCTCGCATTTCAGCCGGGACATACGGCTCGGCCACTGGCTCGGTTTTCTCTGGCAGGCGCAGCTTGACCTTCGCCGTTGGCAAATCGCCGAGTTTGATATACCCGACTAAATCCGGCAGTGACGACAATTCACTGGGCAAAACAGCGCGCTCGATGCTAATTTGCTCGTTTTCACTGTTTGTGCTGCTTGAATTTTGACCGCCGCTTGTCGAGCTGGAGTTGTAAATCGTGCGGCTGATTTGCTTATCGCCAATCGCCTTCGACATAAACTCAGCGGTGTCAGGATCCGCAGCGCGCAGAATCAGCCAGCTCGCCATGCTCGTCAACATCGTTTTTGCTGAATGCTCGCCGTACAACTGGAAAAACTGGCTGATATTCTGCAAACCCAGGATTGCCGATCCGCCGTGCTTGCGAGCATTCGTCAGGTAATTCTCCATGCTCTGCACCCGGCCAAGGCTCGCGAACTCATCGGCGATGATCCAGATACGGCGGCCATGGGGGTTTTCAGAAAGCGACATCACGGCGAGCGCAAAAACGTCGATGCACGTCGCAATCATCGCTTTCATCATGTCCATCTGGTCGGGCATGTAGTTGAAGAAAATGCGCCCTTTGCCGGAGTTTTTCAGGACATAATCTTTGATCGAGAATGCATTCACGCCGGCGTGGGGGTGCAGATACTCAATCGGATCGACATAGGTCGCCACAATTGCCCGAATGCTGCCGAACATGCGCTCATTGCCCTCGGCAATTTGTGCCGCGGCTGGAGTATTGCCGAGCTTCTCGCGCAGCTCGTCAATATCGGCCTGAACCGCGATATGGTAAATATCGGCGTTTGTCAGGCCCTTGTCGAAGCAATATGAGAGAATCGATTGAAGAAATGTCTGCGCGTATTTCTGGAACTCGCCAGCCGCTCCTTCTCCCGCTGTATCGGGAATCAGCGATTTCGCGATGGTTTTACAGTCCCATGGATTCTTGATTTCAGCCAGTGGGCTCCAGGATACGGCGCGGGAATCGAGCGGATTGAGAATCACGTCGCCGTTCTTCGGGTTGTAGTAGCGACTCACGAATAAACCTGAGCGGTCGGCAATAAATGCCCGGTCGCCGCGCTTGATCATCGTCGGCATCATTCCGGCGTGAATCGCCACCGATTTACCCGTGCCCGGCGAGCCGGCGACCATGAAGCCGGTATTTTCACGCTTGTAGGGCACGGGAATACCGCCGAAGTCCATTTCTGGCGTCGGCTCAGCGCACTTCTCCGCTTCCATCTTATTTTTGGCCTTCACTGTTTTGGCGAGCGAATTACTGGAAACGACTTTTGCGCCGCGCAATAAACCGTCGCTCGCATCGTCCTGTTCGCCGATCTTCGTCGCAAGACTTCCGTTGAGCAAGTAATAAATAATCGCGAAAATGAGCAAAATCGGAGTCATGGCTAAGAAAGGGGAGAATAAGCCGAGCGCTAAATCAGCGAAGGCAAACAAAGCCGGGTAAATACTGCCGCTCCCAAACGGCACCGAAACTGCCCAAACAATCAGCGCCGACGCTGCAATCAAGGCCCAGCGCAAAAGGAAACTTGCAGCTCCTTTTGTGCGAAGGAATCCGAGAAAACTCAAGAGCGCCTCCCGGCCAGACGCATTCGAAATACTATTATTCATGACATATGCTCCTTACTTTTTGAGGTGGGTGATTAAATAAGACGAAAGCGTGCGAACCAGTTCGCGCGACTCTTTGATGATTTCCGACTTTGCCTGCTGGAGCTCGGCGCGGGTGGTTTCGGTAGCCGCGTCGATCTTGGTTTCGAGGTCGTGATGCTGAGCGTCGATAAGCGCCCGATGCTTTGCATATTGACCCGGCGACAAACCTACCGCCTTGCCAGCCTCGGCAATCTGCGCATACTGCTCTGTCGTTACGCGAAAAAATAACTTTTGGTCCATCTGATAACTCCTTTCGAGCGAGCCGGATGTAATGCTCGCAACGCTATTCATCGGGATGCGAAATGAGAAAACAGCGCGATGCGGCCCAAGCCTCGTGTCACCCGGCTGGCGCCTGTGTTTGTGCGGCGCTTGCCGGAATTCGTGGACACGCTCGAAAATTGGCTGTCACCCGCCTGGATCCAGCATTCATGCGGCACACACGAAGTAGCGAAGCTACGTAGTGTGTGCCCTCCGAAGCCTGCAAGGCTGAGGAGCTTGAAGTCCATGGACGCAGGACATGGACGGCAGAATCCGGCTTCTGAATGCTGGAGCTGCTGGGCTCGCCTCGCCATCGCTTTGCGCGCCGGCTTGCTGCTTGATATTGGCTCATCATGCTCCGTCAGATTTGGATGATTTGAATACGCGCGCGAGATAAAACAGGATCGCGAGCGATATGCAAATCACGATGCTGAATTCAATGATCGAATATGCCCGGCTTTGGTTTTCGAGTAGCCAATATTCGACGCTGAATTGACCGTATTGATGCATATCCCAGTTCCAGGCATTCCCGGCCTTGCGCATGGCGTCGGCATGCCGGCCGAGCCAGGATAATGCGCCGGGGATTGGCTCGATGAGGATGGCTAACTTATAGGTAAAATACTCGAATAGATAATGCCAAAACGAGCCGATATTGCCTCCTAGATTTGCAGAGAATGAATCACGCATCGATTCAAAGAGTGAGCGCCCCATAAGTAGCGCGATGGGAAGGCCGGTCAATAATCCGACGAACACGCCGCGCAGGGCGACAAAAGGGAGCTTCGAGAATTTGAAGCGATTGGGGTTTTTGCGTTTTGGCATGATTCATTCCTCTGCTTGTGGGGCTGGTTTACTGCGAGCGCTTGCGGATAATCTTGGCCAGCTCGTCCGCGCTCAATACTTCGGCGCCGCGGAGGTGCTCGGGCCCACTAGCTTCATCATCGCCACCGATCCCCAAATATGCATTCACTTCATCTGAGAACTGCTTTGAGTCTGGGTTTTTATTGAAAAACGGGTGATGCCTGAGCCAGATCATGGTCAAACCAATCGTTGCTCCGAAAATCCTCGACACGGCAATTGAAATAATCGATGCCGGAATCGGATAGAGCATCAAAAGCGCGAGACAAAACGCGGAGTAAAGAGATAGAAGACCGACGCCAAGGCCGCCGTAAGCGTCAAATCCGTCATAATGAGCGAGCTGGAAAAACAAGATTGCAATTGACCCCATGACAAGCAGATTGGCAAGAAAGCGGCGGGAAAATGAGGTCGCCTTGTAAGACTGTTGCAGAGAATTTCCAACGCGCTGCAAGAAATCGCTGCCAAAAAATGAAGGAATCCAGCGAATCAAAGACAGAGACGCGGCAATCAATGCGCCGTAAATAGACCAGATCTTGACGATTGAAAGTGCAATATGCTCAGTGCCGAGGATCCACAAATTCCACTTCCAGTACATCAGACTTGAATGCCATGCTGACCCGAGCAAAATGTGCGCGATTTTGCTTTCAGGAAGGAGCGGATGAATCGGGGTGTACATTGAAATGACATAAATTGAATTCGTAAGCCAGGCGCGGAAGATGTAGTCCCAATCTGCGCCGACCCAGGACGGTTGAAAATATCTCGTCTGAGTCATGCCATTCGAGGCATACTCAAGTGACAACATGTGTGCCCCGACGAAGTAAGCCCAAATCGCGCCAGCCAACAAACCGATAATTGCGCCGCGCAGGGCCGCGAACAGCAGGGTTGTGGCTTTGAAACGCGGGTATTGGACTTGCTCTTGAGCAGTGTCTTCGATTTGTTCCATGGTTTGCTCCTGGTTGAGGTGATGTGGAAAAACGCTTAGTGAATATCTGGGCCGCAATCGGCTGAATATTCCTTTTCGACCCGCTCGGCGATTTGCGCCGCGAGAACTTGGAAAATAGCGACCTCGCGCCGCGTCATCGGCACGTCGCAAATTGAGCGGGTGATGGGGTTATAGAAAGAAAAACGATACTCGCTGGGGGCGGTTCGCAAGATTTGAAATTCGTGGGTTAGCTGGGTGCGTGTGGTCATGGTGGGGCCTTGGGGTTTTGAGGTGATCACCCTTATTCAGCGCGATGCGAAATGCGAAGCGGGGATGACAACGGGGATTTCAGTTTCGAATTTTTGTCAGCGCCCACGCCTCTAGGGCAGGTGACATGACATAAAGTGCTTTTGCCACGTTGAATTCGTAGTTCGCCGAGAAACGTGCCGCGTCCCCGTATAAAGACCACTGCAACTGGATATAGCCAATCCAATTGCTGATAGTTTTATTTATGTGCAACGCAGGCATTCCGCTATGAGTTGGCCGCGACGTGTGCGCCAGAAAATCACGTGTTTCGCGTAGTCTCATCGCAAAGCACGATGCTGACTCGGCCGATCCGAGGAAAATCTCCTCGTGGATTTCGCGCTGCTCGGCAACGAAGGCGGCTAGCGCCGCCTCCGCATCACTTTGTTTCTGCTCACGCGCTCGCATCCTTTCGGCGTTTGCAACGTCTGCGATGCGTCGGCGCTCCGAGGCATCTGAAATCAGTGCAGCGATACTCTTCGTCACTTCGCTCTCCCGTTGTGTGCGGGCCTTGAGCGACCCACTCAAGGCCATTCAGCGGTTGGCGAAACAGGGCGGAAGATGTACGGGGAAAACTGGCTGCAACGACCTGTCTGACTTGCGCTCCCTGCGCCCTTTATGGGCGCGAGGTGCCGTCAGACAGGTACTGTCGGAAGGCATGGAGCGGGGATGGCTTCACGTGACCCTCAGCCGCGATTGCGCCGCCGCGACAAGCTTTTCCGCGTACAGCCGCGCCGCATCTGGTGTGCGGCGTTTACCACGCGCCAGCGCATTTGCCGCGACTTTCGACGCCACAGCCGAAGGAGGAAGGCCGGCACGGAGGCTGTGACATGCGAAAGCAAACTCATTGCGGTAGCCTCCCTCGCCGCCCTGTCGGGCGGTGCCGAGGGACGGGTGCATGCCCGAGGCTGGCAAAACAAGTGAACCTACGCCCCCCCTGGGGGGCGAGAAAGAGGCAAAGGCAGCTTCGTTCGCCTCGATGTGCTCCTGCTGGATTTGGCTTTCGCCAAGCTTGATGATGTGCTCGACGCCGACCGGCCCGCGGTCCTGCGTGCTGTCAGCTTTTAGATTCGTCCACTGCCCTGCCTTACCTGGCTTGCGCTGCGTAAAGCCAGGTAGCCGCCCCCACTTGTCACCTGCCGTGCTGCCAGGGTCAGAGCCGAATCTCTCGCAGATGATTTCCTGAGCCGCATGCCTGCCCTCGGCATCAAGCGGAATTGATGTGAGTAGCCTCACCTGACAGTTACCAGAACTTGTCTCCACGACCAGTGCGGCCATCTGCTCGGCAAACTCAATCCCAAGAGTAAGCGGCAAATCGTCAACGAGGAGCCACGGGTGGTGCACCGCCGGATCTGGGCGGACCAGGATGTTCGCGTTCCCGCGCGCATTCGCACCACGAGCGAGGCGCAACAGGTCTGCCACCACGGCATCACCATCGCTGGCCTCGACCGAGCCCAGTCTTTCCATCCTTTCAGCAGTTGTCTGAGGGTTGTGTAGCGCTGCGATTTCGACCGAATCGCAAAACCGGAGCATGACCCCGATAAAGCGCCGCGCCGCGGCTTCTGGAGGAAGGCGCAGCCACTCGACCGGCTCGCGCTGGCCGTCGTCGGCTTCGTTGGGCTGTGTGTCCATCATTTCTCTTCCTTTTTCTCGCCCCAGGGGGGGGCGTAGGTTCATGTCTTTTTTTGCTTTTGCGCCTTACCAGTTCGAGCGGGCATCAAGCCCGCGCAGAGACTGGTAAGGGTGCGGTGTTTTTTTGTGGTGTGGTGTGTGTACTCGTACACACCACTTGTAAGGCGGCGTTTTCAGAGTGAGCCGGTTGATAGCTGGACGGGGTTCGGTTGATAGCTGGACGGGGTTCGTCGATTTTTGGCTGCGCGGGTTGCGCGCTGGACGGGGTGAAAATGCGAAGTATCTGGGCTTGCCCAGCCTCAACCCGCGCCTCCCACTCTCCCCCGGTCGCGTCATGCAGCGATTGAAGCCCGGCGCGCAACGCCGCGCGCCTGCGGCTCCGGGTTGATTTGTCCCGCGCCACCCCGCCGAACACATGGCCCTCCAGCGCATCAATGCTGATTTTTCGCACGCCGCATTGCCCGTTGAACCACGCGGCGAGCCAGGCATACAGCGTGCGCGCCGTAGGCCCCTTCAATGCGCGCCAGGAGCGCATTGAGATAGAGGAATACGAGCGGCTCAGCCCTTGAAGGGCCTGGGTGCTCCGCGGGTTAAGCGTGACCTTCACAGCCCCTGTTCCATCACCGCGAAACCCGCCAGCAATAAGACTCGAGACCCCCCACTTTCCTTCACCCCATTCCGCGGTGACAGTCAAAGCTTGTAGCCGCTCAAACGCTGTGATGATCGCCCTCCGCGTCGTCGCGCCTGGATCCTCATCAAGCCCTGCCATGCGGCAAAGCTCGGCCAAGCTTGTTTCTATTTGCAAACATGGCTGCTCTCCGGCGAGGTTTTCACCGTCGCGCTTGCCGCTGCTCCTGCCGATCTCCGGCAGGAGCCCAGCTTCGCGCGCAGTCGTCATCGCTCCGCCTCGAATTTGGCCGAGACCCAGTGCGAGCAGGGCAAGGAAAATGCCCTGCTCGAAGGTGCTCATTTCTATGCCGCGCACCCGCACCAACGCCCCTGCAAAGCGCTGCTCGATGACGACCTCGCGTCTGGTTGCGCCATCAGGCAGCGGCCTGAAAAGTGACATCAGCCCGAGGGCCATTTCCTGCCGAGCAATTTGCCGTGTCAAAGCCAGATTGACACGCGCGGCGGCGGGGGCTTTCGGCCGCTTTGCCTTAGAAGCCAGTGCCATTTCTGCCCCCGCGTTCGCGTTTTTTGCTTGCTTTCATCGCCGCATCGCGCTCAGCTTCGTCACCAAGCATGGCCTCGAACGACCTCAAACGCTCTTTGACCTCCTCGCCACGCATGACCAACTCAAGCTTGCCGTAGGGTTGACTGAAGATCGCCGGGCTTGACTTGTTCCAGTCCGGTTTCGGGCTTTCGTTGTATTTACTGAACCCGAATAAAAACATCGTGTCCATTGACTCGAGTCCACAAGCTTTTTTAAGCGCAAGGTCCGTTGCGGAACCGCCGACGGCTGTAACACCGGCGATATGCCGCAGGGCTGCGGGCAGGCCGTTCCCACCAGCTCGCGACGTGTAATCCAGACGCTCGGCAAAGCCAAGGCTTGCGCTCGCTTGGTTTGTGTGTGACACGGTTGCCGTCAGCGCGCAGCCGACAGTCTTCGACCACCCCAAGATCGTCGTCCCGAGCTTGTATTGCTGCGGCTGGTCCAGCAAATCGCAGCCGCTGGCGGCCGACATAATGGTGTCGATGATGATCATCACAGGCCTCGTACTCATCAGCAAATCTGTGATGCGTCGTCCCCAGTCTGTCAGCGACCACGCTCCAGCGCCGCCATCGGCGCGGCGATTCCAATTCCAGAGCGGCGGGCTGCTGCCGTCAGCCTGCGTTGGAATGATCAAGCCGCCGCGAGGAGGCTGCTTTCTGCCCGTGCGCCACAGATCCCGCGCGAGAGCCTGCTCACTCGTGCGCTCGCCTCCGACAATCACAACCGGGCCGCCCCAGCACGCTCGACCTTGCCACGATCCATCCTCGTTCGCGAAAGCGAGGGCCAGGTCTGTGAGCAACGTTGTTTTACCGACGCCCGGTGGGCCGAACATATCGACAGTTGAGCCCACAGGCACAAGCCCGTCGACGACCCAATCAATCGGCCCCGGCTGGCAGCTCATGAGATCGTGTGCATCAGTGATTCGGATGCCAGCACCCGCGGCGCACAGTGCTGCAACTTCATGCTTGTCGTGCGCGCTCATTCCGACACCCCCTCGCTGTCAAGGTCGCCGTCATCGAACAAGTCGAGCTGACGCGGATCGACCTCGCGCTGCTCCTTGAGGCTCATCTGGGCCGCGCGAAGCCCCAGGTCGCAAGCCTTGGCATGTTCCGCCGCACTGACCTGGTCCGGACTCCGCCGAGCCAGGGCAGCCTCTAGCCCGCCTGCGGCCAGGACCGCCGCCGCAGCGCCCTCCAGGGCGCACAGTGCCTCCAGGGGGTCGTCGTCCTGGCCCGCCAGCAACTCTTCTAGACCAGCGTCGGCGGGGTCAACACGGAGCTGGCCCAGCTTGTCGGGGCCGCCGGTCATGAGGCGACGCCCGTTGCGTTGCAAGCTGCAAAACTGCCCTGCCGTGAGCCCGTCATGCCGGGCCAGCCAGGCCGCGGCAATGTCTACTTCGCCGCTGTACTTCGCGTCGCGGCGGGCCATTTCCCGGGCCTTTGGGTCGAGCTCGGAAAAGGCACGAGCCGCGAGGCGCCGGCCTGCGGCTTCGGTGTCAGAGTGGGATTTGCACGTCCGCATCACACACCCCCTTTCACCGTCGCCTGGCGCTTGCGGCCGCGGCGGGTAGGGGCAGGGGCGGGCGCAGGATCCGCCGCAGGCTCAGCGAGAACGATGCCGGCATGGCGCAGGAAGCGCTCGAATTCGTGGCGCGGAACCAGGCGCGCGCCGCCAAGCTTCACTGTTTTGATGCTGCCGACGCCGAGGTCGATGACCCCTGTTTGCACGTCCACGAGGCGCTCAAGGGTTCGCGGCGATTTGTTTAGCGCCGGCGCGATTTCCCGAATATGAAAAACTAGCTTTTCCACTTTGAAACTCCAAGACTGGAGCGCCGAGGGGCAGTGGGGTCTAGCTAGTGCTGCTGCGGCGAGGTGGTCGGCTTGCTCTTCATACCCGCGCTTCGGAATGCAAAACGCGAGAAGCCACCGGGCGCGCGCAGCGCCGGGCGGCTAAGTAAAAACGGAGATTGAGGGAATGCCGCCCGGTCGCTAGACGCGCCGGACGATGGGCCGCTGGGCCAGGATGCGGGGGGTGAGGTTGAGGTCCGCGATGACGCGGCCTGCGAGCGCCGGAGCGGGCGCGGGGCGCAGGAATTCTTCGCGCCGGGGTTGCGCGATAGCGAGCATCAGCCGGATGAAATCGATCACAAGCTGGGCAAGCAAGCCAGCGCTGTGTTTTGCTGCGTCAATGTGACGTGCGACAGTGAGCCAGCGCTTCGCGCGCGCTGGGTTGCTCTGATTCAGGTTGAAGCGCGCAAGCGAGCGGTCAGACTCGCTGCCAGCGTGCTGCGCAATCGTTCTGCGACTGTCAGAGAGTTGCTCTTCTTGCTCAGCGCACGCTTCAGCTTGCTCGTGTTCAGCGGGCGTCATCAGCCCCATGAGCGCGGCAGTGAACGCGGCTTGGGCTTCTGGGGTGCATGTGTTGAGCGACATGATGAAAACATCCTACACGAAAATCTACGCATGAGTCAAGTATGACACGCAAATTTACGCATTCGTTCCATTGGTGGCATATTGTGCGGAATAGACTGCGCGGAGCACTCTTTTGCGCAAGCTATAACCCTAGGGGAGTGGAGGGGGAGTGCGTTTGCGTAGGTTTGCGCGGTTTTGGGGGAATCTAGGGGGAATTGCGGCTCAATATGACCCACTGGAGCGCCAAAAAAGAAAAAAGCCGCAACGTGTGCGGCTATGTAAGTCGTTGATTTATTTGTTGTTTTTGGTGCCGCTTATCTGACTCGAACAGATGACCTACCGCTTACAAGGCGGTTGCTCTACCAACTGAGCTAAAGCGGCGCGATTGATCTGGCTATGCGTTCACAGCAACCGCAGTACAAACTT
>JAPTVL010000083.1 GCA_028065725.1 Betaproteobacteria bacterium | reverse complement strand
GTTACGGCCGCGCCCACACCCGCCTTGCGTTGCCAGCCGGTTGCCGATTGTCCTGCCATGGGCTGCGGTTCATGTCGAACACTGTTAGGGTGCGCGCCACCTTAGGCAAAGCGGACGCGCGTAGCAATGCCCGCGTCGCCGCATCGGAACACTGTGAACGAAGCGCAATGGATCGACAGCGCCGTGCGGCTGGATGCTTGGATCTCGACGCACGCCGCGACCCCGCACGCGATCGGCATCGATACCGAGTTCGTGCGCGAATCGACCTTCTACCCGCGCCTCGCCCTGGTGCAGTTGGCGGTGGCAGGCGAGATCGCGCTGCTCGATCCACTGGCTTTCGATGCACGGGCGTTGCGTGAGTGGCTGGACAGCGCCCACGGGCGCTGCCTCATGCACAGTGCCGGCGAGGACATCGAAGCACTGCGCACGTTGTTGCCCAACGGTCCGCCGCGGCTGTTCGACACGCAGGTCGCGGCCGCCTTCGCCGGACTGGGCGCCGGCATCGGCTACCAGCGCGTGGTTTCCGGATTGCTGGGCGTCGAACTGCCCAAGGACGCCACGCGTTCGGACTGGACGCGCCGGCCACTCAGTGCGGCGCAACATGCCTATGCGGTGCAGGATGTCGCCCACCTCGAGGCGCTGCACACGCAACTGGCCGCGCGTCTGCAGGCGCGCGGTTACAACGCATGGTTCGAGGAGGACTGCCTGCGACTGTCGCGCCGCGCCGGCGAACGCCTCGACGAGCAGCCGCAACGGGCCCTGCGCGCGGCCGCGGACTGGCCGATCGAACGCATCGCCCGGCTGCGCGCGCTGCTGCTGTGGCGCGAGGATGCCGCACGCCGCTACGACGTGCCGCGCAACTGGCTGCTGCGCGACGAACACTGTGTGGACCTGGTGCTGGATCCGCCTACCGACGCCGCCATACTGGATGCACGCACTCGCGGCCAGCGGGCGCTGCGACACGCTCCGCGGGCCGAGCTGTGGGTGTACCTGCAGCAGCCGTTGGACGCCACGTTCGTGGCGGACACGCTGCGTCCGGATGAACTGTTGAGGGACGCCCGCAAGCGCGCCTTCGACGCGATGCGCGCCTGCGTCGACGCCGAGTCCGCGCGGCTGGATCTCCCCGCGGGTCTGCTCTGTCCGCGCCGCGCGCTGGAGCGCTACATCGCAAGCCGCCACTGGCCTGCGGAACTGGAGGGCTGGCGGCGCGAGGCACTCGAAGCGCGACTGGCGCCGCTGCTGGCCTGATCCGCGCCGGCGCGCGTTGACCACTCCGCCGCACGCGCTTACACTGCGCGACCCGCGTGGGGCGGTAGCTCAGCTGGGAGAGCGTCGCGTTCGCAATGCGAAGGTCGAGGGTTCGATCCCCTTCCGCTCCACCATTTTATCCAGCAAAATCAGCGTCTTATACTGTTCAGTGTGAGGCGCTGTTTTGCTTTTGGCTGCACGAATTGCCACATCGAGTATGGCAAATTTGTGGCATGCCTTATGCGCGGGCACCCGAACCATTGCAGTGTTTTGCTTTCGCCGGCCACAAGTGCGTGGACATCGCGGTCGACCATGGCATGGGCGGCAAGTACGTGACACGCGTGCTCGACCGGGCGGCCTGCTTCCGCGGCTATCCGCGTGCGGTGCGCACCGACAACGGCCCTGAGTTCACCTCGCGCGCCTTCATGGCCTGGGCGCAACAGCACGGCATCCGGCATCTCCTGATCGAGCCCGGCAAGCCCATGTAGAACGGCTCTATCGAGAGTTGCAACAGCAAGTTCCGCGACGAGTGCCTCAACGAACAGTGGTTCACGACGTTGCCGCAAGCGCGCGACGTGATCAGCGACTGGCGACGTGATTACAACGAAGTGCGTCCACACAGCAACTGCGGGCGAATCCCGCCCGCCCAATTCGCTGCAAACTTACGACGAAGACAGGATGGTAAAAGCAATAGCAAAACCCAGGCACCGATGCAGTAGCCTTCAACCCACGGACTTCCTGCTTATCCGCAGTACACAGAATGGGGCAGGTCAAGCGTAGTGTGGATTTTTGCGGAGACCTGCGTCATGAAGCGATTTTCATGCGTTGCATATTGGGTATTGGTTGTCGCCGGTAGTTTCGCATTCACCTTGACCGCGGCCGCGCATGTCAACCCCGACCTCTATGCCGGCCTTAAGTGGCGGAACGTTGGCCCGTTTCACGGCGGCCGCGTTTCCACGGTCACCGGCGTCATCGGCCAGCCCGGCGTGTATTACGCGGGCACGCCCGAGGGAGGCATCTGGAAAACCACCAGTGCCGGCGTCACCTGGTTCCCCATCTTCGACCAGATAAAAGGCGTAGATGCCATCGGCGCCGTTCAAGTCGTTCCCTCCGATCCGAATATCGTGTATGCCGGCACCGGTGACCCCACCGTGATCCGTCCCTTCTTGGGCAGCTTAGGCGACGGCATGTGGAAGTCCACCAATGCCGGCAAGACCTGGCAGCACATCGGCCTTGAAGACACCGTGATGATCGACAGCATCCTGGTCGATCCCGCCAACCCCAACGTGGTCATCGTCTCCGCCCTCGGTAACGCCACCCACCACGGCGGCGGCATCTACCGCTCCACGAATGGCGGCCGGACCTGGACCAACGTCCTCAAGCCCGCCGGTTATCACGGCACGCGCGAAGTGGTGTTCGACAACGGCGATCCCAACATTCTGCTAGCTGACACCCAAGGCACGGGCGGCCCGTTTTTTGCGCTCCGGCATGGCCCGAAGGCAAAGCCCAAGCCGCCGCTATTGTTCAAATCGACCAACGGCGGCCTGACCTGGACACCGCTCAAGATTCCGCCTTTCCCCGGCCGTATTGGCGTGGCGATCGCCCTGCATGGCCGGCGCATCTACATTGTCGGCAACAACATCAAGCATGGGTCCGGTCTTTTCCGCTCCGACAACGGCGGCGCCACATGGCGCCACATGGCGGTAAAGGACAAGCGCATCAGCAACGGCCAGGGCGCTTACAGTTGCGGCGTCTTCGTGGATCCACGGAATCACAACGTCGTCTATACCGTCAGCACCGCCCTGTACCGCTCCATCGACGGCGGCGTCACCTTCCATGCCTTCAAGGGCGCCCCCGGCGGCGAGGATTACCACGATCTCTGGATCGATCCCACCAACGGCAAGCGCATGGTGGTCGGCTCCGACCAGGGTGTCAGCGTCACGCTCGATAACGGCCGTACCTGGAGTCTCTGGTACACCGAGCCCATCTCGCAGATCTACCATGTGGCCACCACCGGCCAATATCCCTATTGGATCGTCGGTGCGCAGCAGGATACCGGAGCGGTCATGATCCGCAGCCGCGGCAACTGGGGCCAGGTGGACTTCACCGACTGGAGCCCCGTGCCCTCCTCGGAGTTCGGCTACATCGCGCCCGATCCCCTGCATCCGCATATCCTCTATGCCATCGGCTATGGCCCCGGCGGCGGCGGGGGCGGCCTGGTCAAGATCAATATGGCTACCGGGCAGTGGGGAAACATCGCACCCAACTTCGGCGCCAAAACCAAGAACTACCGCGCCAGTCGTAGCCTGCCGATGAAATTCGATACCGCCTTCGATCCCGGCGCTCTCTACGTCGCCTATCAGTGTCTGCTGGTCTCGCGCAACGGTGGCCATTCCTGGCAGGCTTTCAGCCCCGCCCTCACCACCCCCAAGGGCAAGTCTCCAGTGCCCTGCGGCACGCCGCTACCGCCGCCCAAGAAGAAAGCGAAGCGACCCCGCAACCCCTTCAAGCCGGCCGGGCCCGTCATCAACGACTTCTCCATCTCCAAGGTCAAGCCGGGCGTGGTCTGGACCGTGAGCAGCAACGGCCAGATCTACAACACCATGGATGGCGGCATGCACTGGAGCAATGTCAGCAACATCACCGGCGCGCCGCCTGACACCCAATTTCACACCATCGAAGCCGGCGACAAGGTGGATACCGCCTATGTCACCGCCCGCATCGTCGTCAAGCATCACCACAAGGCCGCTCCGCCCGCCCATCCGAAAGCCGGCGTTCCGTCCCCCGCCCCACGCCATGCCCTCGCTGCCGGCGACAAGGTGAATCCCGCCCACGCTACTGCCCGCATCTCCGTCAAGCCCGGCCACAAGGCCATCCCGCCCGCTCATCCGGACATCGACGTGCCGCTGATCTGGCGCACCACCGACGGCGGCAAGACTTGGGTCAGCATCGTCCGTGGCCTACCCCGCGACCAGCGCACCGGCAGTTGGGTGAATGTGCTGCGCGCCGATCCCAAGCAGCCCGGCCTCCTCTTCGCCGGCACCGGGACGACCGTCTACGTCAGCTTCGACAATGGCGATCACTGGCAGCCGCTGCGCCAGAATCTGCCCAGCACCGCCATCACTGACCTCGTTGTCCACACCCGGTACCACCTGAACGATCTGGTCATCAGCACCTTCGGCCGCGGCTTCTGGGTGCTGGACGACATCACCCCGCTGCAGCAGATCGCCGCCCATGCCCAGGCCATCGCCTCTTCCCCGGTTTATCTCTTCAAGCCCGAGGAGGCCATTCGCGCCCGGATCAACAGCAATTGGGATCAGCCCTTCTCCATCGAGGTACCGCATGCTCCTAATCCGCCCTATGGCGTGATCGTGGATTACGACCTCCGCCACAAACCCAACGGGCCGATCCAGCTCCGGGTTTTCGGCCCACATGGAAATCTAGTCCGTACCTATTCCAGCACGTTGCCGGCCCCCATCGAGGGGCAAGCCTTTCCCCGCTACTGGCTGGCCTCGCCCCAGTCGCGCGCCCTGACCACCCATGTCGGGCTGAACCGCTTCAATTGGAACCTTCGTTATGCACCCCCGCCGGCCTTTCACCATGACCTCGAAAACCAGATGAATAACGTGGCTGGCGCCACCACTCCGGGTCCGCACGGACCCCAGGTGATCCCCGGCGTTTATACGCTCAAGCTCACCGTGGACGGCCAGGTCTACACCCGTCACGCCACCGTCGTGAACGATCCACGCGTCGGCCAGAGCCGCGACCTAATGGCCGCCCTGCGCGCCCAGAACCGGCTGACGATGCAGGCCTACCACGGCATGCAGCAGAGCTATGCAGGCCGCCTGGAAGTAAACGCCGTCAAGGCCCAGTTGACGTCGCTCATGCATGACCACCTGCCTGGCCCGCTTGCTGCGCAGGCCAAAAAGCTCGATGCCGATCTGACCAAGATCGGCGGCAAGAAGCCGGCCCATGCTTTCCTGTTTTTCCTCCACCACAAGACGCCTAAACCCCATACGCTGCGATCCTTCTTCGCCTTGAACAACGACTACAACTCCCTGGTCAGCCTCATGCAGGTGGGTTTGGACATGTCGCCCACACCAGCCCAGATCGCCACCTTGAAGAGCGACTGTCGTCACTACGACCGCACAATGGCTGCCTGGAAGGCCATGC
>JAPTVL010000486.1 GCA_028065725.1 Betaproteobacteria bacterium | reverse complement strand
AGCGGCTACGGCTACCTGGAAGCCGCCGCCCACTTCGCCGCCGAGTCCTCCACCGGCACCAACGTCGAAGTCTCCACCACCGATGAATTCACCAAGGGCGTCGACGCCCTGGTCTACTACATCGACGAAGCCACCGAAGACATGCGGATCGCCTATCCGCTGGAGCTGTTCGACCGCAACGTCACCGACGGCCGGTTCATGATGGTCTCCTTCCTGACCCTGGCCATCGGCAACAACCAGGGCATGGGCGACATCGAGCACGCCAAGATGATCGACTTCTACGTGCCCGAGCGCGCGATCCAGATGTTCGACGGCCCGGCCACCGACATCTCCAACCTGTGGCGCATCCTCGGCCGTCCGGTCGTGAACGGCGGCTACATCGCCGGCACCATCATCAAGCCCAAGCTGGGCCTGCGTCCCGAGCCGTTCGCCAAGGCGGCCTACCAGTTCTGGCTGGGCGGCGACTTCATCAAGAACGACGAGCCCCAGGGCAACCAGGTGTTCTGCCCGCTGAAGAAGGTGCTGCCGCTGGTCTATGATTCCATGAAGCGCGCCCAGGACGAAACCGGCCAGGCCAAGCTGTTCTCCATGAACATCACCGCCGACGACCACTACGAAATGTGCGCCCGCGCCGACTACGCGCTGGAAGTGTTCGGTCCCGACGCCGACAAGCTGGCCTTCCTGGTCGACGGCTACGTCGGCGGCCCGGGCATGGTCACCACCGCCCGCCGTCAGTACCCCGGCCAGTACCTGCACTACCACCGTGCCGGCCACGGCGCCGTCACCTCGCCCAGCTCCAAGCGCGGCTACACCGCCTTCGTGCTGGCCAAGATGAGCCGTCTGCAGGGTGCCTCCGGCATCCACGTCGGCACCATGGGCTACGGCAAGATGGAAGGCGAAGGCGACGACAAGATCATCGCCTACATGATCGAGCGCGACGAGTGCCAGGGTCCGGTCTACTTCCAGAAGTGGTACGGCATGAAGCCCACCACCCCGATCATCTCCGGCGGCATGAACGCGCTGCGTCTGCCCGGCTTCTTCGAGAACCTGGGCCACGGCAACGTGATCAACACCGCCGGTGGCGGCTCCTACGGCCACATCGACTCCCCGGCGGCCGGCGCGATCTCCCTGCGTCAGTCCTACGAGTGCTGGAAGGCCGGTGCCGATCCGATCGAGTTCGCCAAGGAGCACAAGGAATTCGCCCGTGCCTTCGAGTCGTTCCCGAAGGATGCCGACAAGCTGTTCCCCGGCTGGCGCGAGAAGCTGGGCGTGCATAAGTAATCGGACACACCGCTCACGCTGAACTGAGAAACGCCCCCGAACTTGGGGGCGTTTTTTATCCGTTTTCACGTAGGGTGCGCTCTGCGCACCATTTGAACCGGTGCGCAGAGCGCACCCTACGGGGTTGATCATGACAGACAAAGAACAATACAAGGTTCACCAGGAACCCTACTACCAGGCCCAGGGCAAGGAAGTGCAACTGTACGAGGCGGCCTACCGCAACCGCCTGCCGGTCATGGTCAAGGGCCCCACCGGCTGCGGCAAGTCGCGCTTCGTCGAGTACATGGCGTGGAAGCTCGGCAAGCCCTTGATCACCGTGGCCTGCAACGAGGACATGACCGCCTCTGACCTGGTCGGCCGCTACCTCTTGGAAGCCAACGGCACCCGCTGGCTGGACGGCCCGCTGACCACGGCCGCGCGCATCGGCGCCATCTGCTACCTGGACGAGATCGTCGAGGCCCGGCAGGACACCACCGTGGTCATCCACCCGCTGACCGACCACCGTCGCACCCTGCCGCTGGACAAGAAGGGCGAGCTGATCGCGGCCCACCCCGACTTCCAGTTGGTCATCTCCTACAACCCCGGCTACCAGTCGCTGATGAAGGATCTCAAGCAGTCGACCAAGCAGCGCTTCACCGCCTTCGACTTCGACTACCCGGCGGCCGCGTTGGAGACCACCATCCTGGCCAAGGAGACGGGGCTGGACGAGGCCACCGCCGGCCGGCTGGTGAAGATCGGCCAGACCGCGCGCAACCTCAAGGGCCACGGCCTGGACGAAGGCATCTCCACCCGTCTCTTGGTCTACGCCGCCACCCTGATCAAGGACGGCGTCGAGCCGCGCGACGCCTGCCGCATGGCCCTGGTGCGGCCGATCACCGACGACGCCGACATCCGCGCGACGCTGGACCACGCCATCGACGCCACCTTCGCCTAGAGGTCATGCATAAATCTACTGCGCATCCCGATTCCGCTCCTGCGATGCTCGCCGCACCACTTGTACGACTGCGCTTCTCGAAACGGACTCGGGCTGCTCGCTACGATTTCTGCACGACCTCTATGGTCTAGGAATGTCACATGAGTGAAGTCGGGACCGAATACCAGCACCCCCTGATGGCGGCCTACTGGAAGCAGCTCAACAGCGGCTTCCCGCAGGTGAAGGAGGTGTTCGAGGATTGCATGGCCGAGGCCCTGGCCGTGCTCAGCCGCGAAGAGCTGAGCGAATATCTCGATGCCGCCAGCTTCCTCGGCCGCATGGGCCGCGGGGTCGAGCCCATCCTGACCTTCCTGGAGGAATGGCCCTCGGTGGCCAAGGTCCTGGGCGGCTCGGCGCTGCCCCGGGTGATGCAGGCCATCCACGCCATGCACAAGTCGCCCAACGGCAAGGCCATCACCCCCTTCCTGCAGACCCTGGCGGCGGTGGCGCGGCGCCAGCACTCGCAGGATGCTTTGCAGCACTACCTCGACATCGCCCTCGACCTGATGGCGCGCACCACCGGCTCCATCCACGGCCACCACACCACTTTCCCCAGTCCCGGCCTGCCCGAGTTCTACCAGCAGGCGCCGTTCCTGCTCAGCAACCTGTCCATGGCCGGCCTGAAGAACTGGGTCGAATACGGCATCCGCAACTACGGCAACCACCCCGAGCGGCAGCAGGACTACTTCAGCCTGCAATCGGCCGACAGCCGCGCGGTGCTGCAACGCGAGCGGCACGGCACCTTGTTCGCCGACGTCGAGCGCAAGCTTGATCTGTACCTGCGCGCGCTGTGGCAGGACAGCGATCATCTGGTGCCGTACTCCACCGCCTTCGACGAACTGCGCAAGCCGGTGCCCTATTACGACCAACTCGGCATCCGCGTGCCGGACGTGTTCGACGACGCCGGTGAGATCTCCGGCCTTGACCGCTACCGCGCCGTGCTCGCCCACATGGTCGGCCATCGGCGCTGGACCGAGGCCCAGATCGCCGACAACTGGAGTCCGTTCCAGCGCATGGCCGTCGAGTTCTTCGAAGACTGCCGCATCGAGACCCTGCTCTGCCGCGAATACCCCGGCCTGCGCCGCATCTTCCTGGCCCTGCACCCCAAGCCGGCCGAGACCGCCTGCGACCCGGAGACCACCTCCTGCCTGCGCCATCGCCTGGCCATGTTGTCGCGCGCCTTGCTCGATCCGGCGCACGGCTACCAAGACCCGGCCCTGCTCGACTTCGTGCAGCGCTTCCACGCCGCGCTCGCCGCCGGCGCGTCGAGCACGAGCGAGATCGCCGGCCTGGCCCTGAGCTACGTCGCCCGCACCCGCCGCCAGAGCGACCAGTTCGCCAAGGTCCACTTCGACGACACGGTGATCGACTACCGCGACGACAACCGGCAGATGTGGAAATTCATCGAAGAGGGCGACGAGGAACAGGCCTTCGACGCCGAGCGCAAGATCGAGCCGGGCGAAGAATTGAAGGGCCTGCCGCCGCGCCACTACCCGGAGTGGGACTACCACAGCCAGACCTACCGGCCCGACTGGGCCAGCGTCTACGAGGCCCTGCACCCCAGCGGCAACGCGGCCAAGATCGACCAACTGCTGCAAAAACACGACGCCTTGGCCAAGCGCTTGAAGCGCCTGCTCGATCTATTGAAGCCGCAGGACAAGGTGCGCATCCGCTACCAGGAAGAAGGATCGGAGCTCGATCTCGACGTCGCCATCCGCTCGCTGATCGACTTCAAGGGCGGCGCCACGCCCGACCCACGCATCAACATGAGCCACCGCACCAGCGGCCGCGACATCGCGGTCATGCTGCTGCTCGACCTGTCCGAATCCTTGAACGAAAAGGCCGCCGGTTCCGAACAGACCATCCTCGAACTGTCGCAAGAGGCGGTGTCGCTCTTGGCCTGGGCCATCGAGAAGCTGGGCGACCCCTTCGCCATCGCCGGCTTCCACTCCAACACCCGGCACGACGTGCGCTACCTGCACGTCAAGGGCTACAGCGAACATTGGAACGACGAGGTGAAGGCCCGCCTGGCCGCCATGCAGGCCGGCTGGTCCACCCGCATGGGCGCCGCCATGCGCCACGCCGCCCACTACCTGGGCGCGCGCCCATCGGACAAGAAGCTCATGCTCATCCTCACCGACGGCCAGCCCTCGGACGTCGACGCGCAAGACGAACGCCTGCTGATCGAAGACGCCCGCCAAGCCGTGAAAGAACTCGACCGCGAAGGCATCTTCACCTACTGCATCAGCCTCGACCCCAAGGCCGACGAATACGTGGCTGACATCTTCGGCCGGCAGTACACCGTGGTCGACAACATCCAGCGGCTTCCCGAGAAGCTTCCTGAACTGTTTATGGCGCTTACCAAATAAGCGTCAGAAATAGCAGTTTCTCAGTGAAGGTTTTTATGCCCTTTAGGGTGAACTTGCATCAGCAAGTTAAGCCGCGCAGTGGCGGCCGTAGCCGGCTCGCGATGTCTTCGTGGCTCAGTGCATGCGATGATATGCAAACCATGTAGAACCGGTTGACGCATCCATGCCCAATCGACTGGAAGATTCCAGTCGCTTCGCACCGACTTGTTCGGGATTTATCGGAGTGCCCATCATGATGGAATACCTGTTTTTCGACGCTGGTCTGCGCGACAAATTTGTTCAGCATGTGCGCGGGCTGGGCGTTCAATGTACCCAACAGGACGATCCGCTGGGGCTGGTCGTGGGGGTGCCGGAAGATTTGCCCGATACCATCGAAGCCTCGCTGGAGGCCTGCTATGAGTTGCTGCGGCAGGAGGAAGCGCGACTGGTGGAGCAATCGGAAGGTGGCTTAAAAAAACACCTGGCCGGTATTCAACTGCAATTGCCGGATGGCCGATCCTGCATGGTCGCCCTGCAGCCGGATATCGCCAGCCGGCTCATGGCATGCCTTAGCCTGGAAGAAATCCAGGACCTTTTCGCCAATGTCGCCAACTGCGCGCTACAGGCGGAAAACGGCCCGCTCTGCAAGAGGTGAGAAAGCCGCGCAGACCCTCCTCGGCTAAAAGCGGCTTGCGTTGTCCCTGACGCCCACGCAGTACGTGCCAGGAACAGCAATTTTTTGACGCGGGCTAAGCGCGGATAGAACAAAAAAGGGCGCCCGTAGGCGCCCTGGCAATTGCGCTTCGCTTCTGCGCTCAGGACTGCGGCTTCTTTTCCGGGTGGTCGAGGTAGCGGCTGTCCTTGACCGGCGTGGCCGAGGCATCGATGACTTTGTAGCCTTGTTTTTGCAGGTTGACGACTTCGGCGAAGCCGGCCGGGACGATGGTGACGAAACCGTCGATGTCCTTGGCCTCGAAGCCGGCGGCATGCATGGCGTTGTTGCACATGCGGAAGTCGACATTCTCTTTGCTCAGGCTGGCAAGCTGGTCGATGACCGCCTGATATTTCTCGTAGTTTTCCTTGGCGAAGGCGCGGATTTCGGTACCGTGCAGCACCACCACGGCCTTCCCCGGCACGACCTTGTTGACGTTCTTGATGAAGCCGACCAAGGCATTGAGCTTTTTCGGATCGTCGTAGTTGACGTCATAGACCCGGTCGATCTTCGGGTACTTGTGCATATCGACCTTGGCCTCGCCGAGTATCGTGGCATCTTCCGCGTGTGCTGCGGCAGACATGGCAGAAAAGGCAAGCGCCAGCGCGGCCGCCTTGAAATATCGGGTGTTCATCGGGTGTCGTCTCCTGTGTATTCATCGGGGGTGCGCCAGGGCAGGCGGTATTTCGCAATCTCTTTGTGGCCATGCCTTGCCCGCGAGGGCATATTACCTTTTGGCCGATAACGGCAGGGCTGGAGTGGCACTGTTGCCTTTTGGTCTTTTATTACCAAGCGTTGGGGCGCCCCGTTCGCGATCTCGACCGGAAGGGCGTCTTCAGCTACGGCATCGACCTCGAGCTCAAGGCCGGCAAAGACGTGGCCAGAAGCTCCCCGAGCTTCTCATGGCGCTTACCAAGCAAGGCCCGAAGGGGAGTTTTCAGTGAGCCCCTCAGGCGAACTTCGCCTGGCGAAGCTGGGCGGAGCGGCCATAATCCAAACATGCGCCGTGTCGACAAGCCGAACCGGGTTTACCCTGACATAAAGCCGGGTTTTTCAACGCAATAGATCCCTGGCGCTCGCTCGGTCATCTCCGGTGCGGCCGTATAGCCCGCCCGGCCCTGAAAGGGGGCGATATGCACAAACCAATCGGTATCCTGATCGCCTTGCTCGCCTTGGCCGGCGGCCTTGTCCAAGCGGCCGACGGCTATCCCGCGGCGCTGGGCAAACCCGGCGACCCGGCCAAGGTGGATCGCGCCATCGAGATCGGCGTCAGCGACGACATGCGCTTCTCGCCGGACGAGGTGCGCATCAAGCGGGGCCAAACCATCCGCTTTCAGGTGCTCAACGGCGGCCAACTCAAACACATGCTGGTGTTGGGCACGCTGGCCGGGCTGAACAAGCAGGCCGCGCGGCTGCGCAAATTCCCCGAGACGCAATACGCCGGCCCCAATGCCGTCAGCATCGAGCCCGGCCAAGTGGGCGAGCTAGTCTGGCACTTCACGCAGGCCGGCGATTTCGATTTTGCCTGCCTGGTCCCGGGGCATCTCGCCGCCGGTATGCGCGGCAAGGTCATCGTGCGCCCATGAGGTCGGGCGGGTGCGGGATTGGGCGTTTTCGCCGAGGCAAATGCCCCTGACGGATTCGTCGCTCAATCTATGATGGTATTTGCACCATATGGGAGAGCGATCATGGCCATTACACGCAAGAAGCTGCTGGCGGAGCTCAACAAGGACCTGGAGTGGGAGTATGCCGCCGCCATCCAGTACGTGCAGCACGCCACCACCATCACCGGCGCCAAGTACGATTCGATCCAGAAAGAACTGCTGATCCACGCCCAGGAGGAGATGCAGCATGCCGTGATGCTGTCCGAGCAGATCGACTTCCTCGGCGGCACCCCTAGCGTGGACGTGGAAAAGCGGGAGACCTCGGCCAGCAGCGTGGAAATGCTCCGGCAGGACCTGGCCGGCGAGGACAACGCCATCGCCCGCTACCGCGAACGCATCGCCCAGGCCGAGGCGCTGCAGGAATACGGCCTGCGCCGCGTGCTCGAGGACATCCTGATCCAGGAGGAAGAGCACAAGCGCGACATCGCCGACGTGCTGGCCAGTTAAGGTAAGGCGCGCCATGGGCAAAATGCGGACCGAACGCGATTCCCTCGGCGCTATCGCGGTGCCGGCCGAGCGGCTCTGGGGCGCGCAGACCCAGCGCGCGCTCGAACATTTCGCCATCTCCAGCGAGCGCATGCCGGCGGAAATCGTGCTTGCCTTGGCTAGCGTGAAGGCCGCCTGCGCCCGGGTCAACCGCGACCTTGGTCTGCTGCCGGCGGACAAGGCCGCGGCCATCGTCGCGGCCGCCGAAGAGGTGCTGGCCGGTCGGTACGCGCAGGAGTTTCCCTTGCCCGTCTGGCAGAGCGGCTCGGGCACCCAGAGCAACATGAACATGAACGAGGTGCTGGCCAACCGCGCCTCGGAACTGCTCGGCGGTGAGCGCGGCGAGAAGCGCCGCGTGCATCCCAACGACGAGGTCAATCTCGGCCAATCCTCGAACGACATCTTTCCCACCGCCATGCACCTGGCCGCCGGTCTGGGGCTGGCCCGCGCGGTGCTGCCGGCACTGGCCCGGCTGCGCGCCACGCTGGCGGAGAAATCCGCCGCCTTCACCGACATCGTCAAGATCGGCCGCACCCACTTG
Organism: Betaproteobacteria bacterium; assembly: GCA_028065725.1. The sequence goes on along the minus strand of JAPTVL010000486.1, from coordinate 21,937 downwards.
CAGGACGCCACGCCGCTGACCCTGGGCCAGGAGTTCTCCGGCTACGTCGCCCAGCTCGACCACGCCGAAGCGGCCATCGCGGCCATGCTGCCGTCGCTCTACCCGCTGGCCGTCGGCGGCACCGCCGTCGGCACCGGCCTCAACAGCCACCCGGAATTCGGCCGGCGCGTGGCGGCCGAACTGGCCCAAGGCAGCGGCCTGTCCTTCGTCGCCGCCGCCAACAAATTCGCCGCGCTGGCCGCGCACGACGGCCTGGTCGCCGCGCACGGCGCGCTGAAAGTGCTTGCCGTCGCGCTGACCAAGATCGCCAACGACCTCCGCTGGCTGGCCTCGGGCCCGCGCTGCGGGCTCGGCGAAATCTCGATGCCCGAAAACGAGCCCGGCAGCTCGATCATGCCGGGCAAGGTCAACCCTACCCAATGCGAGGCGCTGACCATGCTCTGCGCCCAGGTCATGGCCAACGACGTCGCCATCGGCATCGGCGCCGCCGCCGGCAACTTCGAGCTCAACGTCTACAAGCCGCTCATCGCCCACAACTTCATGCAAAGCGTGCGCCTGCTCGCCGACGGCATGACCTGCTTCGACCACTATTGCGTGCGCGGCATCCAGGCCAACGAGGCGCGCATCGCCGAACTGCTGGGCCGCTCGCTGATGCTGGTGACCGCGCTGACGCCGCACATCGGCTACGACCGTGCCGCCGAGATTGCGCAACGGGCGCACCGTGACGGCAGCACGCTGCGCGAGGCGGCGTTGGCGCTGGGCTATGTCACGGCGGAAGAGTTCGACCGTTGGCTGCGGCCGGGGCAGATGCTTGGCCGTGGGGAATGAGCGGGCCTGGCGTCGGGAACCATTCGAACCCAGGATCGCCTGAATGCGGTGGCGGCCAGTCCGCCGGTGTGGATGCGCAAGACTAAAAACTGCTGATCGAAGACGCCCGCCGCACCGTACGCGAGCTGGACCAGAAGGGCATCTTCAGCTACTGCATCAACCTCGATCCCAAGGCCGACGAATACGTGGGCGAGATCTTCGGCCGGCAGTACACGGTGGTGGACAACATCCAACGCTTGCCGGAAAGATTGCCGGAGCTTTTCCTCGCATTGACGAAGTGAATGCGAGGAACGGCAATCTTCGGCGCAGGCTAATGCCGGCGTAGCCGGCGTTAAGCTGCGGAGCAGCGGCCGAAGCCAAAAACTGCCCTAATAAAAGACACTTACCAAGTAAGCGCCATAAATGGCAGTTTCTCAGTGGAGGCTCTTGTGTCCTTCAGGTTGAGAAAGGCAAGTGGAACGGCTGAGACTAATAATGGTCTCTTTTATTGTTCGTCTGATCAGAAGTGTGAAAGCGGGTGTCGCTATGTTTTTCGGCCAGAGTTTGATGCGAGTTTTTGAAGTTGTAGGATGAGGTGATGGACGCGGGTTGATGGGTTGTCTTCCCCAGTTTTCTTGGCATCCATTTCTGCTTGCTGCGCATATTTGATCGCAGTGTGCGTCTTATCATGCAGTTGGTCAAAAATGCCTTTTTCCCCTTTTCCATAACCAGAAAAACCTACTTGTTTGCGTAATTCTCTAATGACTGAGTCGCAGATGGATTTCTTGCCGGTAGCATGAAAGGACTGGCGAGTATTAGTAAAGTGAAGTAATAGCCAGTATTCAAAACACGGCACAGATGTAATGGCCACGAAAGGCTTGTTCTCTTCCTGAAGGTCATCAATGCGTTTTAGGGCGGCGTGATAGGTGGCGTGCTTGTCACGGTCAATTACACAGAAGACCTGATCGTAATGGTCTGGGCCAAGTTTGGTGTCTTCTTGGAATAATTCTTCAGCGTAAGCAACAACGCAATCAGGTGAAGAGCCTTTGTCCCCGGGTGCGATACGGACGCGTGAGGAGTGAAGTTGGTAGCGCCGACGAAACTCCTCAAAGTAGTAGGGTTCGGTTTTTTGGCCTTCGCAGACGATGAGAATGCGAGGGCCTGCTGCTCGCACCCCTTGCAGTCGTTTTAGCTCAACTGTTTTCTGTTCTTTGCGCTTTCTAAAGCGATCATCCTTGCCCATAGAAATCCAGATCTTGTAAGAATGGAATGCCTCCATACCTACCATTGAGGTAGCCTCGCTCAATGGCTTCATTGTCTCGTGGGCTATAGTCTGAGAGCGGATAAAGCTGGCTTGAGTTTTTTGCATCTTTTTCCATGAACCAAATCTGATCTCGCCGCAAAATTCTCTGGCTGAGAATTGTGGTGTCATGGGTTGTGAAAACAATTTGTGCCTTACAAGTCTGGCAATGCAGCAGTTTGACGAGGTGGTGAACGATGAGAGGATGCAAGCTGGTATCTAGCTCATCAACAATGAGTATCCGCTCATTCTCCACTACATCTAGCCATGGGCCGGCAAACGCGAAAAGGGCTCGTGTACCGTCGGACTCCTCGTCTAGGGAGAATTCGATTGGTTCGCGGGTTTCGATGTCCTCGTGAAAGAACGCGGCTTTCATCATTTCTTTGCCGGCCATTTTTTGAACAAGTTCGTCCCGTACACTAGCAGGAATATCCTTTGGCAGGATATCTGGTGAAAACGTACGAGTGTCAATTTGAATGTCTGAAATAGACAATCCCGCTGAGTTGAGAAATTCCAGTACCCGCTGCTTTTTTGCGTCATCTCGGCAGCGTGTCATGGTGTAGTTAGGGCTGAGAAATTGATGTGCCTCAACAACGCGCAGTCGTTTCTGAAACCAGCTCAGGACTGGTTTGAGTTGCTCGCTATTAAGTAGAAGCGCTGTTGAGAGAAACAGCGCGTTAGGGCGGGTTTGTTCCTTCCAGTCTTGGCGCTTGCGACCACCTAGAAATGTTGTGCTAAAGCGGTATTCATCCTTGCAATTCGTTTGATCGAAAATGCGATGGAACCATTTTTGTGGGCGTCCTTTCGGATAGGCAAATAGCCATTCTTCGGTCACTCGACGCTTGTTGCAGCGGAAACCATATTGGTAGCGAATGCCTTCTTCAATAAATGAAATTTCGAATTCACTGTCGCTTGATCGCGAAACGGCAGTTAGCTTGAATGGCTCAATGGGGATTTCTTCATCAGCCTGGCTTTCTTTTGCGGAGTTGATGACGTGACTACGCATGAAATCTAATGCGAGCACTAAGGTGCTTTTGCCGGATGCATTAGGCCCATAAATGACGCTGGAGCGAAGCAGCCGGGGCATTTTTTCATCTAACCCGGTATTAAAGGTGTTGAGTTGTTCCAGTTCTTTGAAGTACGTCGAAGCGGCCATGCTTAAGGTCTGGCGCCCCCAAATGGAACGATAGTTTTCAACGCTAAATTGAATAAGCATGATCTACAGCCCGGATATAAATAAACTAAGGCCAATTTTCTACCTGTAAACGCAAAAAACGCAAGATAATTAATTATTTTTGTGGACCCTCTAGCCCATCTGTGTTTTAGTCAGCGTCGATTTCTTTGCCTTTTTCCCCGCCCTCCACACCTCGCCACCCCTGCTCACACCACCCACGGCCTTCTCCTGTTCCAACAAAAAATCGATAAACGCCCGCGCCACCAGCGAGGGCTGGCGGCCGGCCGGATACACCGCGTACCAGTGGCGCTGGATAGGGAAGCCCTGGGCGTCGAGCACGGCGAACTGATCGGCCTGGTGCAGGGCCAGGGCGTGGCAGGACAGGGCGGATATCCCTAAGCCGGCCAGGATGGCCTGCTTGACCGCCTCGTTGCTGCCCAGCTCCAGCCGGGGACGAATCTCCAGACCGTGTTCGGCGAACAGGCGCTCGATGGCCTTGCGCGTGCCGGAGCCGGGCTCGCGCATGAGCCAGGGTTCTTGCGCCAGGCGTTTGAGCGGGATTTTTTTCTTGCCGGCCAACGGGTGGCCGGGCGCGGCCAGCACCACCAGGGGGTTGTCCATGAACGGTTGGGCGATCACGTCGATCTCTTCCGGCGGTTGGCCGAGGATGTAGAGATCGTCCAGGTTGTCGGCCAGGCTGGCCAGCACCTGTTCGCGGTTGGTCACCTTCAACGAGACCTCGATGCCTGGGTGGCGCTTGGCGAACTCACCCAGCAGCCGGGGCGCGAAGTACGAGGCGGTGGTGATGGCCATCAGCTTGAGCCGGCCCTTTTTCAGGCCCTGGCGTTCGGCCATGGACATGGTGAAGCGGTCGAGGATGCCGAACACCTCGCGGCTGGCCTGGGCCAGCTCGCGCCCGGCGTCGGTGAGTTGCACCTTCTTGCCGACCATCTCTAGCAGCGGGGTGCCGACGATGTCGGTCAGCTTCTTCATCTGCATCGAGATGGTGGGCTGGGTTAGGTGCAGTTCTTCGCCGGCGCGGGTGAAGCTGCCCAGGCGGGCGATGGCCTCGAAGATCTCCAGTTGGCGGAAGGTGGTGTGGTGGCGCATGGCTGACGATTATAGATAAAACTCTATGATTGTTATAGAAAAAAGTGACTGTTATTTATGATTTGTCCCGCGCAAGATTCGTCCACCTCGGATTGAGAGGTTTCGACGAATCCTTGCGAAGGAGAGATGAGATGGCTGTGAAGACCTACAACGCTGGCGTGAAAGAGTATCGCCAGACCTACTGGATGCCCGAGTACACCCCGCTGGATACCGACATCCTGGCGGTGTTCAAGATCACCCCCCAGCCGGGCGTGGACCGCGAGGAAGCGGCCGCTGCGGTGGCCGCCGAATCGTCCACCGGCACCTGGACCACGGTGTGGACCGACCTGTTGACCGACCTGGACTACTACAAGGGCCGGGCCTACAAGATCGAAGACGTGCCCGGCGACGACACCTGCTTCTACGCCTTCATCGCCTACCCGATCGACCTGTTCGAAGAGGGCTCGGTGGTCAACGTGTTCACCTCCCTGGTCGGCAACGTGTTCGGCTTCAAGGCCGTGCGCGCCCTGCGCCTGGAAGACGTGCGCTTCCCGATCGCCTACGTCAAGACCTGTGGCGGCCCGCCGCACGGCATCCAGGTCGAGCGCGACATGATGAACAAGTACGGCCGTCCGCTGCTGGGCTGCACGATCAAGCCCAAGCTGGGCCTGTCGGCCAAGAACTACGGCCGCGCCGTGTACGAGTGCCTGCGCGGCGGCCTGGACTTCACCAAGGACGACGAGAACGTCAACAGCCAGCCGTTCATGCGTTGGCGCCAGCGCTTCGACTTCGTGATGGAAGCCATCGAGAAGGCCGAGCGCGAGACCGGCGAGCGCAAGGGCCACTACCTGAACGTGACCGCCCCGACCCCGGAAGAGATGTACAAGCGGGCCGAGTACGCCAAGGAAATCGGCGCGCCGATCATCATGCACGACTACATCACCGGCGGCTTCTGCGCCAACACCGGCCTGGCCAACTGGTGTCGCGACAACGGCATGCTGCTGCACATCCACCGCGCCATGCACGCCGTGCTCGACCGCAACCCGCACCACGGCATCCACTTCCGCGTGCTGACCAAGATCCTGCGCCTGTCCGGCGGCGACCACCTGCACTCCGGCACCGTCGTGGGCAAGCTGGAAGGCGACCGCGAAGCGACCCTGGGCTGGATCGACATCATGCGCGACAGCTACATCAAGGAAGACCGTTCGCGCGGCATCTTCTTCGACCAGGACTGGGGCTCCATGCCCGGCGTGATGCCGGTCGCCTCCGGCGGCATCCACGTGTGGCACATGCCGGCGCTGGTCAACATCTTCGGCGACGATTCCGTGCTGCAGTTCGGCGGCGGCACCCTGGGTCACCCCTGGGGCAACGCGGCCGGCGCCGCGGCCAACCGCGTCGCGCTGGAAGCCTGTGTGGAAGCGCGCAACAAGGGCGTCGCCATCGAGAAGGAAGGCAAGACCATCCTGACCGAGGCCGCCAAGAACAGCCCCGAACTGAAGATCGCCATGGAAACCTGGAAAGAGATCAAGTTCGAGTTCGATACCGTCGACAAGCTGGACGTGGCCCACAAGTGACCTTGCTGCGATAGCGCAAGGTCATCCCCGACGCGCCGAAGGCGTGATCGGGGATCCAGATACCGAATTGAAAGGAAACTGCAATGTCTGAAGTGATGGATTACAAAAGCCGCCTGAGCGATCCCGCCAGCCGCAAATTCGAGACCTTCTCCTACCTGCCCGCCATGAAGGCCGAGGACATCCGCAAGCAGGTGGAGTACCTGGTGAAGAAAGGCTGGAACCCGGCCATCGAGCACACCGAGCCCGAGCACCTGATGGACTCCTACTGGTACATGTGGAAGCTGCCGATGTTCGGCGAGACCGACGTCGACCGCATCCTGGCCGAAGCCGAAGCCTGTCACAAAGCCAACCCGAACAACCACGTTCGCCTGGTCGGCTACGACAACTTCGCCCAGAGCCAGGGCGCTGCCATGGTGATCTACCGCGGCAAGACCGTTTAATTACGCGGCACGGGCAACACCGTAACAGAGCCCCCGTCGCCGCGAGGTGGCGGGGGCTTTTGTTTGTGTAGGGTGCGCTGTGCGCACCAAGGCGATTCTGGTGCGCACAGCGCACCCTACGGAGACTGCAATGAGCAACATTATCGATCAGTACCGCATCGAAAAAGAACCCTATTACCGTCCCGTCGCCGACGAGGTCGAGCTGTTCGAGGCCGCCTACTCGGTGCGCATGCCGATGATGCTCAAGGGCCCCACCGGTTGCGGCAAGACCCGCTTCGTCGAATACATGGCCTATAAGCTGGGCAAGCCGCTGATCACCGTGGCCTGCAACGAGGACATGACCGCGAGCGATCTGGTCGGCCGCTTCCTGCTGTCCGCCGAGGGCACCCAGTGGCAGGACGGCCCGCTCGCCATCGCCGCGCGGCACGGTGCGATCTGCTACCTGGACGAGGTGGTCGAGGCCCGCCAGGACACCACCGTGGTGATCCACCCGCTGACCGACAACCGCCGCGTGCTGCCGCTGGAGAAGAAAGGCGAACTGGTCCACGCCCACCCCGATTTCCAGATTGTGATTTCCTACAACCCCGGCTACCAGAGCCTGATGAAGGACCTGAAGCAGTCGACCAAGCAGCGTTTCGGCGGCCTCGACTTCACCTACCCCGAGCATGGCATCGAGACCGAGATCGTCGCCCACGAGGCGGGCATCCCGGCCGAGGTGGCGGGCAAGCTGGTATCCATCGCCGAGCGTTCGCGCAACCTGAAGGGCCACGGCCTGGACGAAGGCCTGTCCACCCGGATGCTGATCTACGCCGGCTCGCTGATCGCCAAGGGCGTAGCCCCGCAGGCGGCCTGCCGCGTCGCCCTGGTCCGCCCGATCACCGACGACCCGGACATGCGCGACGCGCTGGATGCGGCGGTGACCACGTTCTTTTGAGTGAGGAGATAGGAGTGAGGAGTCAGGAGTAAAGGCGGGGAGCACCACGCCTCACTTCTCACGCCTCACTCCTCACTGAACTATGTCGATCAATCTAGACGACTACGCCGAATTGCTGGAAGACCTGTCCGAACACAGCCGGGCAGCATTGGGTGCCAACTGGCACGAGGCGACCAAGGTGTTTTCGCCGCGCGGCCTGGACAACTATCTGAAGGGCGTGTCGGCCATCCGCGGCCTGGGCCGGGGCGATTCCCTGGTCGAGACCTGGATCGAGGAAGCGCCGCAGGTGGCCAAGGAGGTGGGCGAGGACGTGGTCGGCGACCTGGCCACCTCGGCGCTGATGCTGGCGTCCAAGACCTCGGGCGCGGTGATCGAGCTCTTGCTGGCCACGGCGCCGACGGCGGCCAACCGGCTGGGCGACGCCGAGTTGTTCCTGAACTATTTGCAGTTCATCAACACCCTGATCGCCCAGGCGCCGCGCGGCGTGCGGCCGATGCTGGACAAGCTGGAAGTGCTGTTCCAGCACCTGACTCTGGGCGGCCTGCGCCGCTGGGCGCTGTGGGGCGCCCACGCCCACCGCACCAACTACGAAGAGCAGATCAAGTACTTCAGCCTGGAGACCAAGGAGTCTCTGGCCATGCTGCAGAAGGAGCGCAAGGGCACCCTGCTGGTCGATGTCCAGCGCCGGATCAATATGTACCTGCGCGCGCTGTGGGCGCGCGACTTCTTCATGCGGCCGACTTCGGGCGACTTCGAGTCGCGCGAGGGCTACCGGCCCTACATCGAGGACTACCTGCTGCACCTGCCCGACGCCTACGACGACTTCGCGCCGGAAGGCCGGGAGCCGGTGTCCGGCCTCGAGCTCTATCGAGCCACCGCGGCCCATTGTGCCGCGCACGTGGTCGAGACCAAGCTGCCGATCTCGGCCGAGGCGCTGAACCCGATGCAGATGGCGGTGATCTCGGTGATCGAGGACGCCCGGGTCGAGACCCTGTCCATCCGCCGCTTCCCCGGTCTCAAGCAGCTCTGGAGCAAGTTCCACACCGCCACCCCGGCGCTGGACGCCAGCGTCGGCGACTATCTCAACCGCCTGGCCCGCGCCCTGCTCGACGAGAGCTACGTCGACGACGACCCCTGGATCGTCGAGGGCCGCCTGCTGTTCGCCGCCGCCCAGGACAGGCTTGATACCAATCTCACCTCGTGGGAGATCGGCGTGCAACTGGCGCACAGCCTCGCGCAGAAGAAGATCGCCTTCAACCCGCGCAGCGATCTCTTGACCGCGCCCTACCGCGACGACAACCGCTATTTCTGGGCCTTCGAGGAATTCGATTTCGACAAGGCGGCCGGTGCCGGCTACGAGTCGGTCAAACAGGTGCGCAAGTACGTCAACGTGATGGAGATGGCGAACGAGATCGACGTCGAGACCGCCGGCGACGATGCCCAGGAGATCTGGGTGCTCGGCACCGAGCTGTTCCCCTACGAGAACATCGGCGACGAGAGCGGCGGCAAGTCGTTCAACGAACTGGAAGGCAAGGAGCCGGTGTCCGACCCCTTCCACTACTCGGAATGGGACTATCAGATCCAGCTGGAGCGTCCGGCCTGGGCCACGGTGCTGGAGAAGCGCGCCAAGGCCGGCGACCTGCAGTTGATCAACGACATCGCCGCCCAGTACAAGCGGGAAATCCACCGCATGAAGTTCCTCCTGGACGCCATGCAGCCGCAGGGCGTGCAGCGCATCCGCAAGCTGGAGGACGGCGACGAGATCGACATCAACGCGGCGATCTCCAGCTTCACCGATATCCGCCTGGGCAACCAGCCCGATCCGCGGATCATGATGCGTTCGGTGCGCAAGACCAGGGACTTTTCCATCCTGGTGCTGCTTGATCTGTCCGAGTCGACCAACGACAAGGTGCAGGGCCAGGACTATTCGGTGCTCGATCTGACCCGCCAGGCCTGCGTGCTGTTGGCCGACGCCATCGCCAAGGTGGGCGACCCCTTCGCCATCCACGGCTTCTGCTCGGACGGCCGGCACGATGTCGAGTACTACCGGTTCAAGGACTTCGACCAGCACTGGGACGAAACGCCCAAGGCGAAGCTCGCCGGCATGACCGGCCAGCTCTCCACCCGCATGGGCGCGGCGATCCGCCATGCCGGCCATCACTTGAAGCTGCAGCGCTCGGCCAAAAAGCTGCTCATCGTCATCACCGACGGCGAGCCGGCCGACATCGACGTGCGCGATCCGCAGTACTTGCGCTACGACACCAAGAAGGCGGTGGAGGAGGTGGCCAGGCACGGCGTGGTCACCTACTGCATGAGCCTGGACCCGCGCGCCGACAACTACGTCAGCCGCATCTTCGGCCAGAAGAACTATATGGTGGTCGACCATGTCGAAAGCCTGCCCGCGAAGCTGCCGCTGCTGTATGCCGGATTGACCCGCTGAAATGCGATAATTCGAAGCAATGGTGGCATTCGGGCCGGCCGGGCCGGTACAGTCCGCGCCGGTTGTGGGCGTGCCTATCGAGGACAAGACGAGTCGATCATGGACAACAACTACGTCGGTTTCAACAACGACAAGCACGGCATGACCCAGCTTGGCCGCATCGTGCTGGATAGCTGGCTGTTCGGTCTCCTCCCGGAGACCGAGGATTGCACCGGCTGGGAGATTGGCCGGATGCAGGCGCTGATGGACAAGGTGGAAAAGGAATGGGATAAGTATGGCAACTTGCCCAGCCGGCTGCCGGATGGGCTGCGCCAGCGCCATCGCGAACTGTATGAGAAGGCCATGGCGGCTGCCCGTGCCAAGGGCTGGGATCCGGAGTTGGGTGAAGACGATTGAGTGACCGAGTACGGGATCGAAAAAGATGCTGAAATTTTTTGAGTTGATGTTTGAAAAGGCCCTGTGGAGCGGCCGTTTCGTCGTGGTGGTGGCGGTTGTGGCCAGCATGGCCGCGGCCTTTGCCATCTTCTACATGGCGACCGTGGATGTGATCTATCTGGTCGGCCACATGCTGCATTACGCCGACCCCATGCTGGATGTGGCGAGCCGCAAGGCGATTCACGACGAGACCATCACCCACGTGGTCGAGGTGGTGGATGGCTACTTGTTGGCCACCTTCATGCTGATCTTCTCGCTCGGCATGTATGAGCTGTTCGTCAGCGACATCGACGAAGCGCGTGGCACCAAGGCCTCGAGCAAGATTCTGGTGATCGAGAGCCTGGACGACTTGAAGGCGCGCTTGGCCAAGGTGATCCTGATGATCCTGATCGTCACCCTGTTCGAAGAGGCGCTGAAGCTCGAGTTGGCCTCGACCCTGGACCTGCTCTATCTCGGTGGCGGCATCGCGCTGATCGGGGTGGCCTTGTACTTCACGCACAAGGCCGAATCGAATCACGGCAAGGAAGACGAGGAACACGAGGAACACGAGAACCATTGATCCCTTCGCCGGTCAGATTGCGTTTGCATAGGCCTTTTCCGCGTTAGGAGTCCGTCATCATGAAACGCATCGTTTTGTTTCTGGCCACCAACCTGGCCATCGTGCTGGTGTTGTCCATCACCATGCGCCTGCTCGGCGTCGAGCCCTATCTCAACGCGCAGGGGCTCAACCTCAACTCGCTGCTGATCTTCGCGGCGGTGATGGGCTTCGGCGGCTCGTTCATCTCGCTCGCCCTGTCCAAGTGGACAGCAAAGATGTCGGTCGGCGCCCAGGTGATCGAGACGCCGGGCACCTCGGAGGAGTTCTGGCTGGTCGAGACCGTGCGCCGCCAGGCCCAGGCCGCCGGCATCGGTATGCCGGAAGTGGCGACCTACGACTCGCCCGAGGTGAACGCCTTCGCCACCGGCATGAACAAGAACCACGCGCTGGTCGCGGTGTCCACCGGCCTGTTGCGCAACATGAGTCGTGACGAGGCCGAGGCCGTGCTCGGCCACGAGATCTCGCATGTGGCCAACGGCGACATGGTGACCCTGGCCCTGATCCAGGGCGTGGTCAACACCTTCGTGATGTTCCTGTCCCGCGTCATCGGCCATGTGGTCGACCGCGTGGTGTTCAAGACCGAGCGCGGTCACGGTCCGGCCTTTTTCGTCACCATGATCGTCGCCGAGTTGGTGCTCGGTATCCTGGCCTCGATCATCGTGATGTGGTTCTCGCGCCAGCGCGAGTTCCGCGCCGATCGCGGCGGTGCAGGCCTGGCCGGCCGGCAGAAGATGATCGCCGCCTTGCAGGCCTTGCAACGCGCACACCCGGCGCCGTTGCCGGACAAGATGGCCGCCTTCGGTATCGCTGGCGGCATGGGCGGCGGTTTGAAGCGCCTGTTCATGACCCATCCGCCGCTGGAAGAGCGCATCGCCGCCTTGCAGGCTGGCCAGTAATGCGTGCGCGCCTGGCTGTCCTGGCGCGCACCTTCAAGCGGGAGCTGGCGGTCTACCGCTGTGCCCTGTCCCATCCGGACACGCCCTGGGCGGCCAAGGTGCTGCTTGGCGCGGCGATCGGCTATGCGCTGCTGCCGTTCGACCTGATTCCGGACTTTCTGCCGGTCATCGGGCATGTGGACGATCTGGTGTTGGTTCCGGCCCTGGTCTGGCTGGCGTTACGGCTGATCCCGGTGGCGGTGCTGGAGACGTGCCGGCGCCGGGCCGGCACGATCGACGACGAAGCTGAACGGACATAAACAAGCATGAGCAATATCGGCGAACCGTGGATGTGGGCGGCCTTTATCGCCTTCGTGATCGCGATGGTCGTGCTCGACATGTTCGCCCTCGGCGGCAACAAGCCGCGCCGAGTCGGGGTGAAAGAAGCGGCGGCCTGGTCCGGCCTGTGGTTCTGTCTGGCCCTGGCCTTCAACGGCCTGCTCTGGTGGCACCTCGACGGCAGCCTCGGTCGGGAGATCGCCGACCAGAAAGCGATCGAGTTTCTCACCGGCTACGTCATCGAGAAGTCGCTCTCGGTCGACAATATCTTCGTCTTCCTGCTGGTCTTCGGTTATTTCTCGGTGCCGCCGGAATACCAGCGCCGGGTGCTGCTCTACGGCGTGCTCGGCGCCATCGTCATGCGCGCCGTCATGATCCTGGCCGGCGCCTGGCTGGTGCGGGAGTTCGCCTGGGTGCTCTATCTGTTCGGCGCCTTCCTGGTGGTCACCGGCATCCGCATGCTGGTGATGGCCGAGCACGAGCCGGACCTGGCCAAGAACCCGGTGCTGCGCTGGTTGCGTGGCCACTTGCGCATCACCGACGCCTACCACGGCGAGAAATTCAGCCTGGTGAAGAACGGCGTGCGCTGGTTCACGCCCATGTTCCTGGTTCTGGTGCTGATCGAGGCGACCGACCTGGTGTTCGCGGTGGATTCCATCCCGGCCATCTTCGCCATCACCACCGACCCGTTCATCGTGTTCACCTCGAACATCTTCGCCATCCTCGGCCTGCGCGCGCTGTATTTCCTGCTGGCCGACATGGCCGGCCGTTTCCACCTGCTCAAGTACGGCTTGGCCATGGTGCTCACCTTCATCGGTGCCAAGATGCTGATCGCGCCCTGGTACCACATGCCGACCGCCGCCTCGCTGGCGATCGTGGCGATCCTGCTGACGGCCTCGATCGTCGCCAGCCTGCTCGCGACGCGGCCAACTGGCAAAGCCTAGGCGCTTGCTTTAGGCTTCCGGGCGTGAACTTGAATAGTTGAGGGCCAGATGAGACAGAACCGCGCCTCCGAGATCGCTTTATCCATCCTCGGTCTGATCGAACACCTTGGCCTGGCCATCATCACCCTCGCCACGGTAATCGCCGGTGCCGGCGAGGTGAATACCATGATCGCCGCGGGCACGGCGACCTTGACCGATCTGTTGCTGATGTTCCTGTATCTGGAAATCCTGGCCATGGTCGGGCTCTATTACAAATCCGGCAAGCTGCCGGTGCGCTTCCCGATTTATATCGCGATCGTGGCCTTGGCCCGCTATATGGTGCTGGACATGAAGAACCTGGATGAATGGCGCTTGCTCGGAATGGCCATTGCCATCCTATTGCTGGCCTTGGCGGTGCTGGCCATTCGTTACGGTCACGTCCGTTTCCCATACAGTGACAATGAATGAGCAAGGTGCGTTGAGGGTTGTCTAGTTCGTCTTGCCGGGGCTGCTTGGTTCAGGGCGCCTCGTCGGCGCTGCTGGGTTTAAGGCGCCTTGTCGGCGCCGGGCGGACGCCTGGCCTCGAATTTCAGCACCTTGGCCGGGCCGTCGATCCGGTCCTTGTCGGCCAGGGCCTGCATGGCCTTGGGCAATTCCGCCAGCAATCGGTTCAGGTTCTTCGCGCCATCCGGGTGGTAGATCACAATATCGTAAGGCACCGGCTCATCGAGCGCGGTCCGCGCCTGGGGCTGGAAATGCTGCCACGCGATCTCCACCCAACTGCGATATTGGTTGTCTAGAAAGACGAATTCCTCGGCGTCCAGAATGGCCAGCATCTGCATGCTGCGAATGGGCACGAAAACCACGCCCGCAGGGCTGCGCGCGATCAGTTTGTGCGCCAGGTTGTAGATGGCGGCCGGCAGGGTCCTGGCCTCGCGGGCAATGGCTTGGTCGCGGTAGACGGTGATTTCCATAGTGGCGTTTCCATATCTCTTGGCGCAGTATAACGGCCATCTTGCGCTGTTTGATCGGGGGGGGGGCATGGATGCAATGACCGCCAAATTCTTGCAACAGGTGTTGCTGAATGCGGCTTCGATGGGCGGCCTGTTTCAGGATTTGGATGCCGAGGCCTTGGATGCGTTGATCGGCGTTGCCGAGATGGCGCCGTTCGACGGCGGCACCGTCGTGTTCGAGGAAGGTTCGGCCGGCGATCTGATGTATGTCGTGGTCTCCGGCCGCCTGGAGGTGTTCCGCAAGGATGCCTTGGGTGGCGAGGTGCGCTTGGCGGTGCTCGGCGAGGGCGATGTCTTCGGCGAGATCGCGATTCTGGAACACGTGCGGCGTACCGCCTCGGTGCGCGCGCAAGGGCCATCGATCACCTTGGCCTTGAGCCGGCAGGCCCTGGCGCAACGGCCCGAACTGACCCTGAAGTTGTATCGCAACATCGCGCGCATGTTGTCGCGCCGCTTGCGGCTGACCACCGACGAATTGTTGTCCTACGAGACCCAGGCCCGGTTGCGGGCAGGTGGCAAGCAGGCGTTGCCGGACTAGGCGCTGTGCGCTGCCTCGGCAGGGTGAGGCAGCGCTTTATGCGGCGCGTGTGGGTGCCAGCCCATTAGCGCGAGAATGACAAGGAAACCGACGACGTAGGCGAATGCGACGTGCCAGCCATGCTTGAGCCAGGCACCGACCGATTTCGCCTCGGGGAAAATATTGGACAGCGCGACGCCGGCCGAGGAACCGAACCAGAGCATGGAGCCGCCGAAGCCGACCGCGTAGGCCAGCACCCCCCAATCGTAGCCGCCCTGCTTGAGCGCCAAGGCGGTGAGCGGGATGTTGTCGAACACCGCCGAGACGAAGCCCAGGCCGAGGGCGGTTTGCCACGAGGCAAGGGGCAGCTTCTCCACCGGCATCATCGACGCACACAGCACCAGCGACAACAAGAAGGCGCTGCCCTTGGCGGCCTCGGGCAGCAGGCGCCATTCCGGCCGGCGCAGTGGCACCGCCGCGAGCAACGCGACCCAGACCGCGACGCCGAGGAAGGGGAAGGCATCGGCCAGCTCCGGGTGTAGGGTGTTGACTGTCACGTTGGTCGCGATCGCGGCCAGCAGAATCCACAGCACGATGCCGACCCTGAGCCAATCGACGCGGATGCCCGGCTTGGGGTCTTTCTGGATCGGCGCATGGGCCGCCTGTTGGCGGGCTGCGATGAATGCGAAGATCACCAGCGCGACGGTGGCGGCGACATAGGCATGCAGCACGTCGAGTGGGTTGACCCCGTCGATCCACATCATGGTCGTGGTGGTGTCGCCGACCACCGAGCCGGCGCCGCCGGCATTGGAGGCGGCGACGATGGCGGCGAGATAGCCGATATGCACCCGGCGCTGGAATACGCTGGCGGCCACCGTGCCGCCGATCAGCGCGGCGGCGATGTTGTCGAGGAAGGACGACAGCACGAACACGATGACCAGCAACACGAAGCCGCCTTTCCAGTCGTCCGGCAGGTAGCGCGGCAGCACCTCGGGCACGCGGCTTTCCTCGAAGTGACGGGCCAGCAGGGCGAAGCCGAGCAGCAGTCCGAGCAGGTTGGTCAGCGTGACCGCCTCGTGGTCCAGGTGGGCCAACAGTCCGGCCAGGCCCGGCACGTCGTGAAAGCCGGTGAAGGCCAACTTGTATAGCGTGATCGCCGCCAACCCGGTCAGCGCGACCTTGAGGGTGTGGTGATGGAACAGCGCAACGCCGAGCAAGGTGGCGGCGAACAAGATGAAATCGATGGGGACGCCGGCCACGGCCGGTAGCTCGGCGGCGTGGGCGGGGGGGGCAAGCAAGAACAGGGCGAGCGAGCGGAGAGCGGTTTTCATAATGGCCGAATTGTAGCGGCCCGGCTCACGAAAAGGCAGAATGTGCCTGAATAGCCATGCGAGGTGACCTATGTTCAAGCTATTACTTCCTGTAGACGGTTCCCCCGCTTCCGTGCGGGCCGCGCATTTTGCCGCGGCACTGGCGCCACAGGTGCGCGACTTGGAGGTGCATCTGGTCAATGTGCAGGAAACGGTCGATGCCTGGGAGGTGCGCCGCTTCCTGAGCGAGGAGGAGATCGCTGCGATGCAGCGGCAGCGTGGCGAAGAGGCCTTGGCCGGGGCGCAGGCGGTTTTGCGCGAGGCGGGGGTGACGGTCGTGCCCCATCTGGCCGTGGGCGATGTGTCGGAGACCATCGCGCGCCTGGTCGACGACTTGGCTTGCCGTCAGGTCGTGATGGGCACCCACGGCCACGGCGCGATGAGCGGTCTGCTGCTGGGGTCGGTGTCGACCAAGGTGCTGCATCGGGTGCAGGTGCCGGTCACCCTGGTGAAATAAGGCCAGGGCCTACTGAAATAGGCGTTTAGGCCGGCACGTCCGGCATCAAGGTCATCTTCAGCCGCGCGATCTCGTCTTTGATCGTCAATTTGCGTTTCTTCAGACGGCGGATGCTCAGCTCGTCCGTATAGCCGGTCTTGATCAAATGGTCGATCGCACGATCCATGTCCTGGTGCTCGGTCTCCAAGGCCAGGATACGGGCATTGACCTCGGCGATCTCTTCTAGGGTTGGATTCATCGGCGTGTTCTCCTACGCTATGGCTTCACTTTATCCGCCTGCGCGGCACAAGGCTAGCGCTTCCTGCTAAGGTGCCGGCAGCGCATAGGCCATTCGGGTATGCCGGCAACGCGGAAAGCTAGAGAGAGGGCCGCTCATGGATGCCACGACTCGCCCGAGCTACCCCGGTTTTTGGCAGGCCTTCGGCTATTGGTTGCGGCTGGGCTTCATCGGCTTCGGCGGGCCGGCCGGCCAGATTTCGATGATGCATCAGGAGCTGGTCGAAAAGCGGCGCTGGATTTCCGAACGGCGTTTCCTGCATGCGCTCAACTATTGCATGTTGCTGCCCAGGCCCGAGGCCCAGCAATTGGCGATCTATATCGGTTGGTTGCTACACCGCACTCGGGGCGGCATCGTCGCCGGCATGCTGTTCGTGCCGCCGTCGCTGTTTATCCTGGTCGGGCCGAGCTGGGTCTATCTCGCCTTCGGCAAGGTGGCCATCGGACATCGGACAAACGCTATGGCCCGGCGCTGATCGACGACGATACCGAGCCGCCGGCTTCGGACCGGATGCCTTGTTCTGGGCCGGCGCGGCTGGGGCGGCGGTGGCGATCTTTTTTACCTTCCTGCCGAGTTTTTTCTTCATCCTGGCCGGTGCCCCGCCGGTCGAGGCGACCCATGGCGACATCAAGTTCGTTGCGCCGCTCACCGGTATCGCCGCCGCCATCGTCGGCGTCATCCTCAAATCTGGCGGTGTTCTTCGCCCGGCATGTGTTCTGGCCGCAAGGCAGCGCAGGGGCGCCGTTCGCCGGCGAGTTCCGGCCTGAGGCGGTCTTGATCGCAGCGGCCGCCTTCATCGCGCTGTGGAAATACCAGGCCGGCATCCTGCGGGTGATCGGGGCTTGTGCGGTCTTGGGTTTGCTGCTGTCTTTCGTGCTCGGCTAAGACCGCTCGGCCGGCCTGAGGCCGGTTTCAGCTCCGACGTGGTAGAATTCACCTAAATTTAACCAAAACACAACCAAGATTTATCTTGCTGTGCGGGGGTTAAAGGCTCGAATTTCAAGCAACCTGTCGGAGACATGCATGGCAATTGAACAAGCCGGCCTGAATAAGGCCTTGTTTTGGGGGGCGATTTCCGCCGCGCTCTATTGGTTCCTGTTCCAACATGCGAACGATTTCATGGCGCTGGCGCATACCACGCTCGATGCCTGTGCCGTCCAGGACGGTGCGGGGACGACCTACTTCAACAAGGCGACGCCCGAACTCTGCGCCGAAAAGGGCGGCGAGTTCATCCCGGGCAATTGGCTCAAGGTGTTCGCGCCGATCGCGATGGCCTTTGTGTTGTCTTACGCGCACGGCAATTTCACCGGCCAGTTCTGGGATGTGCTGGGCCTGAAAGCAAAAAAATAAGGAAATGAAATGGAACTGATTAATTTCATCGAGCTTGATGCGGTCAGCATCATCCTCTTGATCCTGGTCGGCTTTGTCGGCGGCATGGTGTCCGGCTTCATCGGTTCCGGCGGTGCCTTCGTGCTGACGCCGGCCATGATGACCCTGGGCGCCCCCGGCATCGTCGCGGTGGCCTCCAACATCTGCCACAAATTTCCCAAGGCCCTGGTCGGTGCGGTCAAGCGCAACAAATATGGCCAGGTCGACGTCAAGCTGGGCTTGGTCATGGGCCTGTTCGCCGAATTCGGCGTGCTCTGGGGCAAGCACGTGATGACCGGCATCAAGAACAGCTATGGCGCGGTCGGTACCGACCTCTATGTCTCGGTGATGTTCGTCGTCACCCTGGCCATCGTCGGCGGCTTCGTGCTGCGCGACTACCGCAAGCTCAAGGCCATGGGCGAGGCCGGCCATGAATTCCAGGTCACCAAGCTGGCGCGCTGGGTGCAGTCGGTGCGCATTCCGGGCACCATGATCTATTCCACGGGCGCCCAGGCGGAGATCTCCTTCCTGTTCATGGTGCCGCTCGGTTTCGCTACCGGCTTCCTGGCCTCGGCCATCGCCGTCGGCGGCTTTATCGGCGTGCCGGCCATGATCTACATCCTCGGCGTACCGGCGATCATGGCCTCGGCCACGGAACTGGTGATCGCCTTCATCATGGGCCTGGGCGGCACGATCTTCTACGGCTTGGAGGGCGTGGTGGACATCCGCCTGGCCATGCTGATCCTGCTCGGCTCCTTGTTCGGCATCCAGGTCGGCGCCATCGGCACGACCTATGTGAAGGACTACCAGGTCAAGCTGACCATGGCGGTCATCATGCTGACGGTGCTGTTCTCCCGCATCTTCTACATCCCCGGTTATCTGGGCAAGATGGGCATGATCGAGCCGCTGCAGGAAGGCACGGTGAAGACCCTGAAGCTGATCGGCGACGGCGTGCTGGCCTTGGCCTTGATTTTGGGTGCGGTCACGGTGTTGACCGCGCTGATCGGCGGCATCCGCGAGCATCGCCGGCAGCATGCGCCGCTGGCCGAGGCTGACGGCTACGCGGATTGAAGCGCCGAGTTCAGGTATCATCCGGAGCGGCCTCTTGGCCGCTCTTTTTTTGCCCAGCTTGAGGAGCAGCACGGTGATCCGCAAGAACCCCAGTGGCCATGTGCCAGTCGTACACGAAACCGCTTTCGTCGACCCCACCGCCATCCTGTGCGGCAAGGTGATCGTCGAGGAGAACGTCTTTATCGGGCCCTATGCCGTGATTCGCGCCGACGAGGTCAATGCCGCGGGCGATATGGAACCGATCGTGATCGGCGCCAATTCCAACATCCAGGACGGGGTCGTGATCCATTGCAAGGCCGGCGGCGGCGTCACCATCGGCCGGCAGGCCTCGATTGCCCACCGCTCGATCGTGCACGGCCCCTGCGTGGTGGGCGACAACGTTTTTATCGGTTTCAATTCCGTGCTGTTCAACTGCAAGGTGGGTGAGGGCTCGGTCGTCCGCCACAACTCGGTGGTCGAGGGGTGTTCCGTGCCGCCGGGCTTCCACATCCCGTCGACTACGAACGTACACTCGGACGAAGATTTGGCGATGATCAAGCCGGTGAATGCGGATCAGGCCGGGTTTTCCGAGAGCGTGGCCCAGGCCAATAACGAATTGGTGAAGGGTTACAAGCGGATTCGCAACGAATTCTGAAGCGGGGCGGCCCAGCCCAGCAGCCAGTCCAGCAAGCCGCGCCGGCCGCCATGGCCGCGCTGTGCGGTTTGCACCACCAAGACATCCCAAGTGCCGCGGCCTAGCCGGGCCGCGTTGGCGGCATCGGCGATCAGCAAGTCGGGCTGCCAGTCGGCGGCGAAGCGTTGCACGCTGTCCGACAGCGCCCCATACCGGGTGCGGCACACGTCGGCGTCGGCGCCTTGCGCTGCGGCCAGGTAACGCAGCCGGCGCAGGCCTTCGCTTTCGTAGCTTGCGGCGATCTGGCCTGGGCTCGGGCTCGGATAGCCGCCATCGCTGCTGTTGTCCGGCTCGATGACATGCAACAGGATCAATTCGGCGCCGCTCAGCCGCGCCAAGGCGTCGGCGCGGCGAACGATGGTCTCGCCGCTGCGATCCAGTTCGACCAGCGCGAGCAGGCGGCGGTATTCCCGCATGTCAGGCGTGGGCCGGGTCCAGGTTCGGCGCCACGCCGGCTTCGGCCGCGCCGCATTCGCGGAAGATGCGGGCCTTGCAGGTGCGGCAGATATCCGGGTCCAGTCGCTTGAAGATGGTGGCGATGGCGTCGGTCTTCGAATCGAATACGTGATCGCCGCCGATGGCCTTCATCGCTTCGGTTTCGGCCAGTTGCTCGTAGACCGTGTCCTTGAAGTTGATGAAGTTCAGGCTGCCGCCATGCTTGCGCCGGTGCTTGGCCTCTTGGGCCAGGAACTCGGCGCCGGGCAGGTCGATGAAGTTGATGCCATGGGCGACGATGGCCACGTGCTTTTGACCGGGGTTGGCGTGGTCCTGCTTGGCCAGCGATTCGTGGATGTGCGCGACGGCGCCGAAGTAGATCGAGCCGTCGATGCGCACGAAGCGCAACTGCGGGCACTGCGGGGTGTGGTCGGCGTCGGTGAAGCGGCGCTTGGCGCTGCGCGGGTCGGGCACGCGCACCCGCACCTGCGGCCGCGAGGTGCGCGACAGGTACATGCCCAGCGACAGCATCACGCCGGCGATGATGGCATCTTCCAGCGACAGCAGCAGGGTGCAGAGGAAGGTGATCACCATGATCGCCGATTCGGCGCGGCTGAACTTGAGGGTGTGGAAGATCTCCTCGAAGTCGATCAGGCCCCAAGCCACCAGGAACAGGATGCCGGCCATCGCGGCGTTGGGCAGGTATTGCGCCCAGGGTGCGACGAACAGCACCGCGATCAGCAGGAACACGCCGGCCAGGATCGCCGCGACCGGGGTCTTGGCGCCGGCGGCGTAGTTGACGCCGCTGCGGTTGAACGAGCCGGTCGCGACGTAGCCGGAGAAGAAGGCGCCGAACAGGTTGGACATGCCCTGGCCGATGAATTCCTGGTTGCCGTCGATGTGTTGGCCGGAACGCGCCGCCAGCGCGCGGGCGATCGAGACCGCCTCGGTCAGCGCGAGCAGGGTCACGGCGACGATGCCGGAGGCCAGGACGCGGATGTTGTCGAGCGACAGGTCGGGCGCCGACAGCGGCGGCAGGCTGGCCGGCAGGGCGCCGACCGTCGGGATCTGCACGCCCTGCCAAGCGATCATGCCGACGGACAAGAAGCTGCCGCCGAGCATGGCCACGATCATGTAGGGCAGCTTGGGCAGCCATTTCTTGACCGCGATGCCCAACAGCAAGGTCACCAGCGCGACGGTGAAGATCGCGGTATTGATCTCGTTGAAATGGGTGAAGACGGTTTGCCAGGTGTGGGCGAAGGATGAGCCGCGCGCGATGTCCAGGCCGAAGAAGTGCTTGGCCTGGTTGGTGGCGATCAGGATCGCGGCGCCGGCGGTGAAGCCGGTCACCACCGAATGCGAGATGAAGTTGACCAGGGCGCCGAGGCGGCCCAGGCCCATACCGATCTGGATCGCGCCGACCAGGAAGGTCACGGTCAAGGCCAAGCTGACGTATTGCGCGCTGCCGGGCTCGGCATGCGGCGACAGCACCGAGAACAGCACGATCGAGGCGGCCGTGGTCGGGCCCGAGACCAAATGCCAGGACGAACCGAACAGCGCCGCGATCACGGCCGGGATCATGCCGGCGTAGAGGCCGTATTCCGGCGGCATGCCGGCGATGGTGGCGAAGGCCACGCCTTGGGGCAATGCGACCAGGGCGCCGGTCAGGCCGGCCATCAGGTCGGC
This sequence comes from Betaproteobacteria bacterium, assembly GCA_028065725.1. The sequence goes on along the minus strand of JAPTVL010000486.1, from coordinate 142 downwards.
GCGGGTGGTGTCGCGGTTGACGCGGGGCCACCAGAGCAGGAAGGGGGTAAAACTTTTCAGCCAGGCAGGCAGGCGATCCGTAGCAGACGATGACATTATGGGCACCAGGGGATAAGGAAGACTCGGGATAACGGCAAGGCCG
>JAPTVL010000138.1 GCA_028065725.1 Betaproteobacteria bacterium | reverse complement strand
GCCCACAAAAAACCAATTAAAAACAGCAAGGCGGGGCGAGTTCTTCGCCGCCCGTCCGGCGGGCTCGATTTTCGGGAATTCGGGGATGTCGGGGTCGCCTTTTCTTGGGTTACTTTCTTTTGGCGAGACAAAAGAAAGTGACTAGCTGCCGGGCTACCCCCGGCCAACGGCCCGTGGTCCTGCGAAACACTCACTACTCAAACGTGCTCCGCGCCTAACCACAGACTGGATTGCTTCGCTGCGTTTATGCCCTACGGGTGCTCGCAATGACAGGGCAGCCTCAGGCCAAACTCTCCAACGGCCTCGGCTCCCCAATCAAATATCCCTGCACGCAATCCACCCCCATCTCCCCCAACTTCTCCAGCACCTCCGCATCCTCCACATACCCCGCCACCGTCCTGATCCCGAGGAAACTCCCCGTCTCCAGAATCGACCGCACCAGCGCCTCGTCGATCATGCTGGTGCCGATCTCGCGCACCAGCGCGCGGTCGATCTTCAGGTAGTCGAGCTTCATGCTCTTCAGGCGGGTATAGGAGCTGGTGCCGGCGCCGAACTCGTCCAGGGTGAAGCGGCAGCCGTGGCGCTGCAGCTGGCGCATGAACAGCTGGGTCTGGGCATGGCCTTCGACCGCGTCGGCTTCGCTGATCTCGAAGATGAGCTTGTCGCCGGGAACGTCGCCGCGGGTCAGATCGGCCAGCAGCAGCTTGAGGAACAGCGGGTTGGTGACTGACTGGCCGGAGAGGTTGATCGAGAAGCCGCCCAGCGCTGCGGTTTGCTCGGGGTGTGCGCGCATCCACTGCAGCACGCTCTTCACCACCCAGCGGTCGATCTCGGTGATGCGCTGCAGCCGCTCGGCGACGGCGATGAGGTCGCGCGTCGCGATGCTGCGCTCGCTGTGGGTGACGGGGTGCAGCAGCACTTCGTAATACAGCGGGGTGCGAGCTGCGTCGGCCGCGGCGACGACCGGCTGGCAGTTCAGGCTGAGCTGATTGTGGGCGAGGATGTCAGTCAGTTCGTGCGCCCACTCGGCCAGCGCCAGCACGCCGCTGTCGTTGCCCTCGCTGTTGTACGACATGACGGTCAGACCGGATTCGCGCGCACGGGCGCAGGCGGCGTTGGCGTTGTCGTAATACGCCTCGGGGCTGAGGCAATCGGTGGCCCACATCAGGCCAGTTGCGGCCTGGACACGGTAGCGGGTGCCGTTGATTTCCTGCGGCTGAGCGGTCATTGCGTGGAGCAGGGCCTCGGCCTGCGCCTCGGTAGAGGCATGGCCGGCGGCTTCGATCCAGAATGCAATGCCGGATTCGCCTGCGCGTGCGAGCAATGCATTGGATGGTAGCAGGGCGGGCATGAACTGCGCGTATTCGCGCAGGATGGGCGTGCGGATTTCGGCGCCCGCGGCTTCGCCGGCCGGCGTGCTGATGTCGAGCTGGATCACGCCGATGGCATAACCGCCGTCGGTCGCCTGGCTGCGCAGCCAGTTGCGTCGGATGGCGCGGAAGAAGGTCTTGCGGTTGGCGAGTCCGGTGGCGGAGTCGTGCGAGGCCTGCCACAGCAGATCGCGCTGCATCTTCTGGATCATCGCGCTGTAGGAACGGTCCATCAGCGGCAGTTCCAGGTCTTCGGTCCACTGCGCCTCACCGTCTTCCAGCGACTGCAGCAGGTCCTGGCGCTTGAGGTCGAGCTTCTTGATGCCGCGGTAGTTGGCGAACACGTACACCGGCGGCTGGTCGCCGATCCAGATCAGGTTGAGCGGGGTGTCGAGCGACTTGAACTGCAGCCAGTCGCCGACACGCAGACGCTCGGCGAGGAGGTCCTGCGCTTCGCTCAGGGGCTCGCTGGCAGCGTCGTTGAGGCGGGCGGCGACCGAGGTGTGCTGGTGTTGCGACTTGTCTTTGTCGAACAGCGTGGCTGCGAGCTGGTCGACGATGCGATCCTGCGCAAACTTGTCGGCGCACACCCGGGTGAGCGCCTGGTCGATGCGCTGCAGCAGCGTCTGGACCTCGGCGGCGGCAGGCGGCTCGGCGTTCTCCGGATCCAGCCACGCGCACAGCTGTTGCAACACCTGCCAGGCTTCGTGCGCCTCGTCGCTGTCGACGCCATGGCGCATTTCGGCCATGAACAGCACATTGCGCCAGCCGCCGTTCAGCAGTTCGATCACGGCGTTGGGCACGGTACGTTCGTCCAGCCGCGTCAGCAGTTCGCGCAGGATGCGCTGCTTGGCGACTTCGGCCCGCTGGCGGCCTTCGCACATTTCCTGCAGGCGGGAAACGCGCGCGGCACGCTCGTTCAAAAGCGGCTTGACCACGCGCTCGAGCTGGGTGCGCGCCTCCTCGAACACGCCCGGATTCTTGTCGGCCTCGGCATTGATGCGATCGGTCCAGCGGCTCATCAGCCGCAGCAGGCGCGCATCGGTGATCTTGCCGTCGTCGCCCGCCACCATGCTGATGCGATCGAGCGTGTTCAGCACCTTGTGCGCCGGGTGGGCGGGCGAGTTGAGGAATTGGGGGTCGGACATCGCCAGCTTGATGAGACTGGTTTCCAGCTGCTGGAAAAACGGCCGCATGCCCTCGCTGACCGATTTCTCGGCATGCATGGTGTCGAACAGCGCACCGAACATGTCGACCGAGCGCTGCATTTCCTGGGTGACGGCCGGCGGCAGCGCGCCGGCGGCAGCCAGGCGCTGCAACACGGGCGAGTGCGCCACGCCGGGTGCGCCCGCCATCATGGGCGGGCTGGCAGCTGTGCCCTCGGCGCCGCCGCCAGCACCCGCTGCGCCCTGGGCGGCATAACCCGGCAGGGCGCTGCCGGGGTGGGATGCTGTGCCAGGCGGCGCCGCGGCAGGGGCTGCGGTTGCCGGCTGGCCGCGGAAAAAGTCCAGCAGCGAACCGGTCAGCCGGCCGAGGGTTCCCTGCGACGGCGCTGCAGCAGGCGCGGGGGCTTCAGCCTGGGCGGGTTCGGCGGGTGACGTTGGCGTGGCATGGGGCGGCTGCATGACCGGTTGCTGCTGGTGTTCGACTTCGGCCGGCGAGACCGGCAACAAGGCCAGCAGTTCGGCATACAGCGGGGCAAGCTGCTCGGACAGCACGTCGCGCAGCGTGGCATACGCCACCTGGCGCGCGCGCGCCAGCACCGGGACATCCTGCAGCGCGCTGCGGTAGGCATGGCCGATGACGGCCGGGCCGAAGGGGTTGTTGCTGTGGTCGCAGGCGAAGCCGAACAATTGCCCGATTCGCGGCTCGATGTCGGCGAGTTGTTCGCGGAACTGTTCTTCCAGCTTGTTGGCTTCGGACGAGGTGGCGAGCCAGTCCTCGAAATCCAGTTCGTCGACCAGGGCCAGTGCGCCATCCATGGTGTCGCGGGTGGCGTGGGTTTGCACCGGGCGCGCCTGCTTCAGCGCATCCATGACCTGCTGCACAAAGCGGGTTTGCACGGTTGCCGCGTGATTGCCGAATTCGTGCACTGCACTCAACAGTCCGCTGTGTTCAGCTATGCCGGAAGCATGCAGGGCGGTTGCGTTCAGCTTGTCGCCCAGGACGCGCATCATCTGGTCGTGCACCTGGAGCAGGGTTTCACCGAGCAGGGTGGTGCTGGCCTCGCGCAGTTGCGGGTGCGCGCTGGAGGGGGGCAGGGCGGCCAGTTTTTGCCGATGCTCGGCCATGCGCAATTTTTGCAGCGCACGCAGCGCGTCGATTGGATGGCTGGCGAATGCGACGCCGACGCCGAGCGGGCTCAGGCGCTGGAGTCGCGCCTGCACGCGGAAACTCTGGGTGGTGTTGAGCGACACCGGGGTGAAGACAATTTCCACCTCGGCGTCGGCGCGCTTGGCCAGCGAGGTGATCGCCGCGTCGGGATTGATGAACTTGAGGAACAGCCCGCCGAAGCAGAAATCGCGGATTTCACAGGCGATCTCGGGCTGCCCGGGCTGCGAGATGATGGCCGCCTGCGAAACCGTGAAGCGCTTGTCGCGCCGCATGTCCTGCGCTGCTTGCTGAATGTCTGTCTCGTTAGCCATGATTTCGACACTGTTCTCCATTATTCGCGGCACCCGATTATGCGATTGAGCGTTGTGGTTGCGGCGTTTTGTTTGGCTTGAACCCATTCCTCTTGAAGGACGCTTGGCGGGATTCTCCCTGTTTTGGTAGACTGTTTGCATGATTCGTGCCGAAATGTTCTTTTTTAGCCGCTTTTATCCCACGCCGCAGGCGGTCGGGAGGCGCTGAGACGAGCAGCAACGCCTTGACGAAACCGCCAGCCCGCTGGCGGTTTTTTCGTTTAAGAAGCCGCCGCAGCCAAGCACACAACCCGGAGCCTGAAAATGTCTGCCACCCGAACCGACGACACCCGCATCGAGCAGAGCGGCGAACTGCTCGCCCCGATGCAGATCATGCGCGAACTGCGCGCGAACGAAGCCGTGCATGCGCACGTGGCGCATGCACGCAGCGCCATTCACGACGTGCTGCGCGGGGCGGACGACCGCATGTTCATCGTCGTCGGCCCCTGTTCGATCCACGATCCCGTTGCAGCGCTCGATTATGCGAGGAGGCTGAAGCCGCTGGCCGACGAACTGGCGCACGACCTCATCCTCGTGATGCGGGTGTATTTCGAGAAGCCGCGGACCACGGTGGGCTGGAAAGGACTGATCAACGACCCGCATCTGGATGAGAGCTTCGACATCAACGAAGGCCTGCGGCTGGCGCGCAAGCTGTTGCTGGAGATCAACGAAATCGGCCTGCCCTGCGCGACCGAATTCCTCGACCTGATTTCGCCGCAGTACATCGCCGACCTGGTGAGCTGGGGCGCGATCGGTGCGCGCACCACCGAGTCGCAGTCGCACCGCCAGCTGGCGTCCGGCCTGTCGTGCCCGGTCGGATTCAAGAACGGCACCGACGGCAGTCTCAGGATCGCGGTCGACGCGATCAAGGCGGCGGCCGCGCGCCACCATTTCATCTCCATCACCAAGTCGGGTCATGTCGGCGTGTTCAGCACCTCGGGCAACGAAGACACCCATGTCATCCTGCGCGGCGGCAAGGCACCCAACTACGACGCGACGAGCGTCAACCTGGCCTGCAGCGAACTGGCGGCGTCCGGCCTGCGCCAGCAATTGATGATCGACTTCTCGCACGCCAATTCGAGCAAGCAGTACCAGCGCCAGATGGACGTCGGCGCCGACGTCGCAGCGCAGGTGGCCGGCGGCGATGCCCGCATCATCGGCGCCATGATCGAAAGCCATCTCAACGCCGGGCGCCAGGATCTGGTCCCCGGCCAGCCGCTGGAATACGCCAAGTCGATTACCGACGCCTGTATCGGCTGGGACGACACCGTCCCGCTGCTGCGGATGCTGGCCGATGCGGTGAAAAAACGCCGGCTGACCGTGCCGGCGGATGAGGAATAGGTCCGCTTCCGGGTTAAAATAGGTGTGGCGGGTCTCCCGCATGGCTAGGT
>JAPTVL010000355.1 GCA_028065725.1 Betaproteobacteria bacterium | reverse complement strand
GGGATGCCTTCCTTCGCGAAGGTAGCGCGCAACTGTTCCAGGGAAGCGGGGTCGCGCCGACCATAGGAAGCCAACGCGAACAGCGAGCGTGCCGTCTCGGGGTCGTGCCGCGCTTCAATGATGGCCTCATCAATGGCCTTGACCGCACGCTGCCAGTGATCGACGGGTTCGGGCTTCAGCGCTTTCGCCGGCAGGCCACTGGTGAACCCGGTTTGGGGCTCGGACCAGAACAGCTTTGCATGCTCGCCTGGCGGGCTAATATCCCTCACCTCAATCAAGCTGATTGCCGTTGCCGCCGCCTCCAGCATCTGCAATCGTACTGCCGGGTTCAGGGTTTCATACGGTCGCCACAGACTTTGCCCAGCACGCAGCGGATGCCCGCAGCCTTCCCATACTTGGCGGAGATACCCCGCGCAGGTTCCGCACGTCGAAAGCGGGGTGTTCAGCTCATCGAGCAGCGTGCGTATTAGCCGAAACCACAATCCAGCGTGGATGCGTCGGCGCGGCAGCTCCACATGGCCGGTCGTCAGTGCCTGCCAGGTACGCCGGTCCATCACTGCAATCGCGTCGCTGGCGGTGCGCGGCGCAGTGTCGGCGTTATCCCAGCCGAGAAACCGCCCAGGCACGCCCCAATAGGATTCCAGCCAGCAACCATGCAGCGGGCAGCTCAGCATCAGGGGCAGCTTCCATGCAAGCAGTACGGCTTGGTTTGCCGGGTCGTTCAGACAGAGCGGACAGGCGCGATGTATCGGCTGGCTGGGCAGCCAGGCACGCCAGTTCGTGATGGATCGCGTCCTACGGCGGAGTTTCGGCAGCAGCACCGAGAGCTGGAACGCATAGGTTTCCAATGCGTCTGGAATCTGATCATCAAGGCTATCCAGTAGCCAAGGCACCCAGCCGGCGAAACTCATGCAACGCAGCCGGTCCAGCTCGATGCCGCTCCGCTGGAAGAGCATCATCAGCAGCGACAGTGGTGGCGCGGTATCCAGGTCATCAACCTGGCCGTGACCAAGATCGTGCTCCAGCAGGTCGGACACCTCCATGTGATAGCAAAGGGCCACGCGGTTGAGCCATGAAGACAAGGCTTCGCCTTCCTTGGGAGCCGGATGCAGCGGCCAGCGTGGCGCTGGCTTCACATCAGTTCCCGCTCGAATTGCCGACGCCGCTCGCTTGGGCCGGTGTAATCGGCCATGCTGAGCGTGCGGTGGTTGATCGCTTCCTCGCCGCTCTCCACGGCGACGAGGGCCGCCGCCATCAGCAAGTGCGCCAGTTCGCCGATGGTGCCCTCGCTGCGTGTGAGCAGGTAGCGGGCCATGTCCAGCGTGTGAATCGACGAGGGTCGCCGCAATGGAAGCGAAGCGGCGAAGCTGGCCAGCAGTGAGCAGCAATCGTCGTTGGCCTCCCACACCGGCAGCATCATGGGCTCGAAGCGGTTTTCCAATTGGTCATCCGAGCGGATGGCCAGGTAGGCGTCGCGCGTGCCGACCCCGACCAATGGGATGCGCAGCTCATTGCCGAGGAAGCGCAGCAGGTTGAGAAATTCCCGCCGGTTGACGCTGTTGCCGGCCAAGACGTTGTGCAGCTCGTCGATCACCAGCATGCGCACGCCGACCTTGCGCAGCAGTGCCAGCGCCAGTTGCTCCATTTCCGGCAGCCGTGGGCGCGGGCGCAATGGTGCCCCCATCGCGGCAAGTAGCGCGACGTAGAAGCGGATCACCGACGGTTCGGACGGCATCTGCACGACCAGCACCGGCATGTGTTCCTGGTCCGCGTCGGAGCTGGCCGGATGCGTGCGCCGGAATTTCTCGATGATCATCGACTTGCCGTTGTTGGTCGGGCCAACCAGCAGCAGGTTGGGCATGCGTTGCTTGTTTGGCCACGCATACAGGGTTTCCAGCCGGTTCAGCGCCTCGACCGCGCGCGGGTAGCCGATCCAGCGGTCGGCGCGAAGGCGCTGGATGCGCTCGTCCGCCGGCAGCCGAGCCAGCCCCTGTGCCGCTGGCAGCAGGTGTGACAAGTCGATGATGGGATATTCGTCCACGGCTACCACTCCTCGATCTGGTCGAACGGTTTGGCCGGAGGCAGGTTGTCTGCCTGCGGATCAGCAACGTCCGTTTTCGGCGGAATCGGCTTGTCCGGCGGAGGCGATGCCTTGAGGTGCTGGCGTCGATCCGCGTCGCGCCGCGCCTTGCGCGTGGCCTTCTGTGCGGTGGTCACGATCTCGCGCATCTGCCCGATCATGCGGAACAGCGCCGACTCATCCACCTGTTCGCGTCCCTGCTGCCGCAATTTCGTCAGCGCCTGCCGTTGTTCCCAGAGGGTGACAGCCGGGTGCGACAAGGTACGGTAGGGGATTTCCAGGTAATGCTGCCCCTGCGGTTCCAGCACCCAGATACGGCTGATGTCACGCGGGTCGCGCCGGATCAGGAAAGCGGGCAAGCGGTCGCGTCGTGCGATCCACGGTTTGAGCGCATCGGCGTAGTAGTGAATGTGGTCGATGACAAAGCCGGTGCGAGTCAGAGTACGGCGAATGATGGGCAGGAAATCGACCAAAAAAGCCAAGGCGCGGGTGACGACAGCCGGTACACCGACACGCGCCACGGCTTCTGACCAGCGCGCCGCCGGCGGCTGAAGCAGGCCGTTGTGCACAGAGCCGTGATAGGTGCCCACCGCCAACGTGAGCCAGCGCTCCAGCTCACGCAATGTCAGGGCGGCCTTGTTTTCGGAATCGTAGTCCCCGCGCTGGTCAGGGTTGGAGAAGGTCGTCCCTGGCAATTCATCGTGGATCATCTGCATCGCCGTACCGATGATCCGTTCCACGATGCCGCCGTAGTGCGGCTGCCCTGGCGGACGATAGTCCAACCGGATGCCGTGCTGCTCGCAGCCACGGCGCAGCGCCTCGCTCTTGAACTCGGCCGCGTTGTCCAAGTAGAGCAGCCTGGGCTTGCCGCTCATCGGCCAATCCATTTCTATATTCAGACCCTCCAGCCAGGGACGCTTGTCGCAGGCGACATGCACAAGGCACAGGCCGACCGAAACAGATGACGGCGCTTCCAGCGTGACGACCATGCCGAGCACGCAGCGGGTAAACACGTCGATGGCGATGGTCAGATACGGACGGCCAATCGGTTGCCGGTCGCGCTCGTCCACCACGATCAGGTCGATGACCGTGTGATCAATCTGCACTTGTTCCAGTGGCGCGGTCACGGCGGGAGGCTCACCACCGACACCTTGCAGGCTGCGGGACGCATCCTGACCTTCCCGGCGGCGAGTGGCCTTGAGCGGGTCGAGGCCGGCGATCCGCAGGGCCAAAGTGTTGCGCGCCGGCACCCGTAGCTTTTGCGCTTTGCAAGCCTGCGCGACCTCGCGGTGGAACGCCGCCAGGCTACGCTTCTGCTTGGTCAGGAAGCGCTTTTGCAGCAACTCGCGGATGATGCGCTCAACTGATTCCGGCAAGCGTCCCTTGCCTTTTCCGCCGCCGGACTGGCCGGGAACCAGGTCCGTCACAAACCCAGCACCTTGCCGGGCACGCCGGATCAGGACATACACCTGCCGCCTGGATAGGCCCAGCGCTTGAGCAGCGGCATCGGCGGCTTCATGCCCAACCACTTCAAGCGCTGCCAGCGGCCCGATGATTTCGGTCCGGTGCCGGGCCTGTGCCCATGCCGCATCGGGCAGGGTGGCCACGCCCTGCTCGGCAATTGGTAATGTGTCTGACGCCATGCTCACACCTCGCTTTGGTGCACACGAGTATTGAGCATAGTCGAGATTGGTGCAGATGACTTCTGATATTGCGTGGTCAGGAGCCGACTGCACACCTGGCGTTACGCCCCGTCAATTGGTGCAGTCGTCTTCTGAAAATGACAACAAGCTACGCAAGGTCATAGATTTCTTCCTGACACTTTCTATTTGGAGGCATCTTGCAAGGTCAACGTATCGGCTACGTCCGGGTCAGCAGCTTCGACCAAAACCCGGAGCGGCAACTGGAGCAGGCCGAAGTCGGAAAGGTATTCACCGACAAGGCATCGGGCAAGGACACCCAGCGGCCCGAACTTGACTCACTACTGGCCTTCGTGCGCGAAGGCGATACGGTGGTGGTGCACAGCATGGATCGCCTGGCCCGCAACCTCGATGACCTGCGTCGCCTCGTGCAAAAGCTGACCAAGCGCGGTGTGCGCATCGAGTTCGTCAAGGAATGCCTGACCTTCACCGGCGAGGATTCACCGATGGCGAACTTGATGTTGTCGGTCATGGGCGCGTTCGCCGAATTCGAGCGGGCCTTGATCCGTGAGCGACAGAAAGAAGGTATTGCGCTCGCCAAACAGCGCGGAGCTTACAGGGGCCGCAAGAAAGCGCTTTCGCCCGAACGCGCCGCTGAACTTCTGCAACGCGTCAATGCCGGCGAGCAAAAGGCAAAGCTGGCCCGTGAATTTGGCATCAGCCGCGAAACGTTGTACCAGTACCTGCGCGAAATTCGAGCTTAACGTGCTTTGTTTTCCGTTTTCTGAGACGACCCCTCGTTGATGGCGTAGTGCGCGTCCCGAGTCAGATCCGTTCCGACCAACTGCGAGAGATACACCCACGTCCAGCATCGCTGTAGGTCACCTTGATCGTGTTCCTCAATGAGCTGGAGCATGGCGTCCGTATCTCCCCTCTCGGCAGCCAGCGTCAGCCAATGCTTGGCGTCTGAAGTGCGGCCCATGCGTTCTGCGATCGCCGCAATCGCTGCTGGGTCAGCATCGACGCCGTGGCGCGACTGCTCGAAGAAGGACGGATCGTCAAATCGATCCGCCAAGTCGAGAAGTGCATCCTGATTCCCCAGTCGACTGGCCTCCCTCAGGTGCCGCGAGTACTTCTCGGCTTGAGCGAGACGAGCCTCGTGGGCTTCGGCCCACTCCTTTTCCACCCCCGTCAGGACACGGCCCTGCTGCCCCTGGGAGTACCAATAGGAACTTCCAGCGTCCGGGTCGTCTTCATCGTCAGGGGCGTGTATCAGCGCCAGCGCGTAGTGAGCCAGGGCATTGCCCTTACTAGCCGCCGCAGCCAATCCATCTAGAAGGATCGGTCCGAACGCCTCGTCGGTAGGGTCGAATAGCTCATCCTCGTCGTATTCGAGCTCTTCGTCTTGGCTGGACGACTCCCCTCTCAGGCGACTGACCAATGACGAGATGCTGGCGACACCGATCTGGCGCTCTGCCAGGAAAGATTCCAACGCCGACGACGCCAGAATCACGGTGTCAGGTTGATACCCAAGCTCGATGCAACGCCGCTTGATGAGCGCACTTTGCGGGACCACCCGCCGGTCGTTCTGGCGAAGTTCCGTGAGCACAGTGTCAACGCCAAACGCGGCGTGAGAGTTGAAGCCGAAGGAAGCTGCCAACAGCTCGTAGACGTGGGCTCGCTTGAATGAGCCACCAGTGCTGGCCTGAAGGTGCTGCTGCGCGGAATACGCGAG
>JAPTVL010000362.1 GCA_028065725.1 Betaproteobacteria bacterium | reverse complement strand
TTCGAGAAGATGCCCTTGCAGCAAGCCTTTCCGGGCAGCGATTCCAGTCACGGCAGCATCACTATCAACAACCAATTGAATCTGTTCACGATTTAACCGGACAGCAGTGAAGCGCCACATGAATAATTTTGTTTCAGCCTTCGTTCACGTTCATCTTCCCGGCGACGCCGCTACGCACCCGCTGGCACGTCCGGTCGTGCGCCTGCCTTTGTACCCGCAAAGAGTAGGCCGGATTCGTAAAGCCGCTAAAGCGGCAACAGCCCCGCTCTCGCTGCTTCGCGGCAGACACCCGCCCAAACGCACCATCGGATGCGTCCAACTGCGGTTTCTAGGTTCATGCGCCGACTGACGCTCCGCCAATTCCGGGTATTTGAGGCCGTCGCACGCCACCTGTCGTTTTCCCGCGCGGCCGAGGAACTGCACCTGTCGCAGCCCGCGGTCTCCATGCAGGTGCGCGGGATCGAGGTCATCCTCGGCCTGCCGCTCACCGAACAGCTGGGCAAGAAGATCTTCCTGACCGAGGCCGGACGCGAGGTGCTGCACGCCAGCCGCGCCATCACCGCGCGGCTCGACGACCTGCAGGCCAACCTCGCGCAGCTGCAGGGCATCGACAGCGGCCGCCTCAACCTTGCCGTGACCTCGACCGTGAACGCCGTCGCCACCGGCATCCTGGTCCGCTTCCGCGGCCGCCATCCCGGGGTGTCGATCCATCTGGGCGTGTCCAACCGCGAGTCGGTGCTCGATCAGCTCGCCGCCAACCGCATCGACCTCGCCATCATGGGCCAGGTGCCGGACGGGCTGGAATTGGAGGCCACCCGCTTCATGGACAACCCGCTGGTGGCGATCGCCCCACCCGACCATCCGCTGGTCCGCAAGAAAAGCATTTCCATCGAAGATCTGGCCGCCGAATCCTTCCTGGTACGCGAAGCCGGCTCCGGTACCCGCGGCGCGATGGAGCGTTTCTTCGCTGCCCGCGGACTGGAAATCCAGAGCAGCATGGAAATGAGCAGCAACGAAGCGATCAAGCAGGCGGTGCAAGCGGGCCTCGGCTTGGGCATCCTGTCGCTGCAGACGCTGGAAATGGAACTGGCGCTGAAGCGGCTCGCCATACTCAAGGTCGAGGGCTTTCCCATCATGCGCCACTGGTACATCGTGCACCGCGCAGACAAACGGCTATCGCCGGTGGCGCTGGCGTTCAAGAGCTTCCTGCTCGACGAGGCGACCACCGTGCTGTCATTGCAGGCCCAGTCGTAAGTCCGTCAGGTTTCACATAACTCGGGCCGACCCTTTTGCAGGGGGTCCGCCAGGCTGCCGTAGCGCTCATCCATCGCCTTGAGCGCCTGCTCCTTGGTCTTGAAGATGTGGTCGGCCGGAATGGCGCCTGCAAGTTCGCCCTTTTCGAAGGCCGCCATGACCTGCCGCTTGAGGCTGCTGAAATACAGCTCCACGCCCGCCTCACGGAGCTGCTGCGTCAGGGCCCGCAGCATTTCCCCTCCGGACACATCGAGATCGTTGATACCGTTGCCGATTACGAGAATCGCTTTCGCCTCGGGAAAGCGCCCTAGGGCCTGCAGCACCACCTCCTCGAAATAGGCCACGTTGACGAAATTCAGCGAGCCGTCAAAGCGCAGCACGACATAGCGATCGCTGATGGCCGGGAGGCGGTAGCTATCGATCCCTCCCAGCACCCCGTCCGGATGCCGGCCGAGGATTTCTGCCCGCGGGCGCATGTTGCGGCTTAGATAAAGCCCGATCGTCAGCACCACACCGAGCAGGATGCCGTTGGCCAGGGCAGGCGCCATGGCGAGCGTCGCCAGGAAGGTCGCGATGCCGATCGCCGCATCCGCGCGATTCACTTTCCAGGCCTGGACCATGGGCCGGATCCGCACCAGACCGAACACCGCGCACATGATGATCACCGCCAGCACCGCCTGCGGCAGGTGATACAACAGCGGCGTGAAATACAGGATCACCAGCATCACCCCGAGGGCGCTGACGATGGCGAACAGCCCGGTCCTGGCGCCCTCCCGGGCAGCCACGGCCGAGCGTGAGAAGGAGCCGCTGACGACGTAGGCGTGAAAGAAGCTGCCTACGATGTTCGCCAGACCCTGCCCTATCAGCTCGCGGTTGGTATCGATGCGCTGCCCGGTCTTCGCGCTGATGGCCTTGGAAATCGAGGTCGCCTCCATGAAACCGAGCAGGGCCATGATCAGCGCCGCCGGCAGCAGCGGCAGCACCAGTTTCCAGTCGATTTGCGGCACCTGGAACCCGGGCAGACCCGAGGGAATCGTTCCGACCACCTCGCCGCCACCGGTCAGCCTGACCTGGTCGCCGTCGATATTGCCGAAACGCCAGTGCCCGACCCCCACCGGTTCGCCTCCGGCAATCCGCCCGGCGACGACGTAATGCACCTCGCCGTCGGGCTGGGGCTGGCGGGTGATGTCGACCAGATGCAGCTGGATGCGCAGATCCATCTGTTCCCGTGTCAGCTTTTTGATCGCGAGCTTGCGGCGCTCGATCTCGGATCTGACGTCCAGCTGTTCGTTCAGGGTGGCCTCGCCGCGCTCCTCGAGTGTCGAGAATTGCGCCTGCAGGTGGCTCATTTCCTCTCCGTTGCGCTTGATCTCGCCAGCGATTTCGCCAAGACGGACGATCTGCGCGCGCAGACCCTCATCCCGGATGGCGTCGAGATCGGTCTTCACGTTGCGCTCGAAACTCACGGCATAGCTGGCGATGGTGGTGATCACGATGGCGATCAGCACGCTGGGCAGCCGCGGCGCACGCTTTTGCAGAAAGAAGATGATGGCGAAGGCGGCAAGGCCGAACATCAGGGTCGGCCAGTGGGTATTGCCCAGCTGCTGCAGCACGACCCACAGATCGCCGAGGAAGAACTCGGTGCGCGGCATCGGCACATTGATCAATTTGTTGAGCAGCGACAGGCCGATGATCAGCGCGGCGGCATTAGTGAAACCGATGATCACAGGGTGCGACAGGAAATTCACCACCAGCCCCAGACGGAACAATCCCATAGCGAGCCGCAGGATGCCGACCATCAGCGCCAGCATGATGGAAAGCGTAATGAAGTCCTCGCTGCCCACGGCAACGTAGGGAATCAGCGCCGCGGCCGACATCAGCGAGAGCATGGCGGTCGGCCCGGTGTGCAGTTGGCGCAGCGAGCCCCACAGGGACGCGACGATCACCGGCAGGAAGGCGGCATACAGGCCGTATACGACCGGTAGGCCTGCCAGTTGCGCATAGGCCATGCTCTGCGGCACCAGGATCAGGCTAACAGTAATACCCACCAGGATGTCGGCGCGCACGCTCTGGCGCGTCATCGGAAACCACGACAAAAACGGGAATATCCGTTTCAGGTAAGGCGTCGTGCGTGTATTCATGGGTTTCTCCGTCATGCCAGTCACACAGGGCCCGCCATCCCGGCTTCACCGGAGCGGGCGTCCAGCCGTTCCGGTGTGCTGCCTTTTTCAGGACGACAAGCCCCCTGAGCTCGTCAAACGAGCCCTTTCAACCCACTGCATTGATTCCCTTCCTGCCCTGCGCCCCGGCGAGCCGTACAGCGGTCGTCTGCTATCCGTCAGCGACCGATCCGTCAGCGACCGATCCGGGAGCGGGCGCTCAGGGCGCTAGTCCGGCCAGACGCGTTGCGGATGCTGGACCGAACCGGCGCCGCTGCGGGCAGCCTGTTTCGCGGGCACGTCCACGCCGCTATCTCGCGTGACACGTGTTCCGCCACCGGAACGTGATGGCTTTGCCGCCGCGGGTGCTTCAGCCTGCTGCGCCTTCACCTTGCGCACCCCGGCTGCCAACTTGCTGGATACCTTGTTCATACGCTCAGTACCTCCTTGATGATTGATTCGACGTCGCTCACCGCACTTTTGCCGCGCGCACCCAGACGGTAGACGCTGCCGCCTTCCAGTGCCGCGTTGCGGAATGCCGCACGGCGCGCCAGTCCGTTTTCCAGCGCCAACACCTCGAACTCGGCCAGCGCCTGGTGCATCGAGCGCGACAGCGCGTTGCGGCTGTCGAGCTGGTTGAACACCATGTATGCCCGCAGGCGCGGGTTGCCGGATCGCGCATCCTTTACCGCGGCAGCCATGTCGATGCTCGCCCACAGATCGAGCGGCGAGGGCTGGACCGGAATCAGCACCAGGTCCACCGCCCCCAGCACCTGGCCCAGCGCCACCGACTGCAGGTGCGGCGGGCAGTCGACCAGCACGAACCGGCTTGCTGCGGCGAATTGCGCGATGCGCGTCCTGGCCTCGTCGGCAGTCACCTCATGCAGCGGCGGCAGGTCGCTGTCCGTGCCGCCGATACGCACCCAGTCACGCGCCGAACCCTGCGGGTCGGCATCCAGCAGCACGGTTTTGCCGCGACGGTGGAAGCCGGCTGCGAGATTGACCGTCAGCGTGGTCTTTCCGGTCCCGCCCTTCTGATTCGCCACGGCGATCCGCAACGCGGTCATGTCCGGGCTATCCCGCGTTTGTCGCCAGCGCGTCGATCTTCTGCGCCAGCGACACGATGTCGGGGGTGAGTTTCTTGCCGTCGGCGTCGAGGGTGACGCTGACGTAGGTCTTGCCGAAGCTCAGGTTGGGGTAGTACTGCGCTGCTTCAGCGAGGCTGGCGACACCGTCGAGAAAACGCCGGGTCTCCGGATAGCTCTCGAACTCGAAACGCCGGCTCAGTGTCGGCGGCAGGTCCTGCCGCTGCCAGCCCGGGATCGGATTGCCGTCTTCAACCATAGCTTCGCTCCTTTTCATGCAGGGCTGCCCCCATCGTGTCCAGTTCATCCAGATGCTGCAGTTCGTCGCGAAGTATCTGCGCGAACAGCGCGTTATGAGAGAAATCGCGCGCCCGTGTGCAATAGGCCGCCGCTTCCTCGTAGAGACGAACCGCCTCGACTTCCAGCACGCGGTCGATTTCGATCATTTCCTCCAGCGTGCGCCCCAGTCGCACCGGGGGCAGCTGTGTGGCATGCGGCGTCACACCGAGCTTGAGCAGCGCGCCCATCAGGCTTTCCACGTGCCCCAGTTCTTCGATGACGTCCTTGCGGAAATGGCTGCAGTACTCGGCCATACCCCACAGGTCGCACAGTTTGGACTGGGCCATGTACTGCTGAACCGCTGCCATTTCATGGCCCAGTGCCCGGTTGAGATAACCCAGTAGTCGTGGATCCATTGCCATGCCCTGCTCCTCGTAAAGCGGTGCGTCATCGCCTAGGCGAAGACGCACGCCACCTCACCATCGCGGCCACCTCCCGCTGCGCTCGGCTCGGTGGGCAGGATGCCCTCCACCTCGCCGTGCACGCGGGCGATGATGTGGGCGGCGACCAGGCCGTCGCCCACACGCTCACAGGCATCCGCGCCGGCACGCACCGCCGCGTTGACTGCGCCGGTCTCACCTCGAACGAGGACGGTGACATAACCGCCGCCGACGAACT
>JAPTVL010000104.1 GCA_028065725.1 Betaproteobacteria bacterium | reverse complement strand
CAGCCTCGATGCCCTCGAAGACCACCTCGTCGTGGCGCTACGCAATCTCGAAAACGCTCCTGACCGGGTCAAAAGCATTACCGCTTGGGACTGGATTATTAATGTAGTTTCTATTGCGAAATAGAAATAGACGCGGGTGGCACGCACGCGCATCTGTAAAAGCCAATAATCAACCCGCCAGCACCCTCAGGGCATAAAGGGCAGGCCGTGATTTTGTAAAGCCGCTGAAGCGACAACAACCACGCTCAGGGCGTGTCGGGAGAAGGGGCGGGCGTTGCCTGGGTCGGGGTCGGCGCCGGCAAGGGCGTAGCATGGCTCATGCGCCGCGCCTCTTCCTGCATCGCCGCGATCTGTTCAGGCTTCAGTTGCCACACCAGGCTGTCGCGCGCCTTGGCGGCGGCTTCCACGCCCTGTGCCGCGGCGAGGTTGAACCACAGGTAGGCGCGCGCCTTGTCGACCACGGTGCCGGTGCCGTAGCGGTAGAGTTCGCCCAGGCTGTATTGCGCCCGCGCATAGCCGCGTTGCGCGGGCTTTTCGATCCAGCTGAAGGCAGCCTTGTAGTCCTGAACCACCCCGCGTCCCTGCAGCAGAACGAGGCCATATTGATATTGCGCCTCGGCCAGGCCCTGCTTGGCGGCCAGCGCAAACCAGCGGGCCGCTTCCTTGTCGTTCTGGACCACGCCGTCGCCCTCGGCGTAGCGCATGCCTAGCTGCAGCTGCGCTTCAGCATCGCCTTGAGCCGCACGGGCGTGCGGCAGGCTGGCAGGCGCCTGTGCGGCCGGTATGGCCACATTCTGATCGAGCGTAAACCAGGCGGTCACGCCGACCAGCGCGCCGACCCCTGTCAGCAGCAGCAGGGGTTTGAATGGGTTGAACCGCCAGAAACGATGACGGCAGTCGCGGCAGCGCAACGGGGTGTGCAGCAGCAGGTGGCGCACGCCGTCATGGGCGTGCAGCGTGCCGCTGCGAATTTTATCGCTCCCGCATTGTGGGCAGACGAGCGACATAAGGGGGCTTAACGCGACTTCGCGACGAGGTAATCGACCGCGGCCTTGACGTCAGCATCGGCCAAGGAGGGGTTGCCGCCCTTGGCAGGCATGGCACCCTTGCCGCGCAAACTGACGGTATAGAGGGTGTCCATGCCCTGCGCCAGACGAGGGCTCCAGGCGGCAGCATCGCCGATTTTCGGCGCACCCGCCACGCCCTTGTCATGGCAGAACGCACAGGCCTTGCGGTAAATTTGTTCGCCGTGTGCGAGGTCGGGTGCGGGCGCGCTGGGTGCCGTCGCTGCGGCCGCCGCCGGGGCGGCAGGGGCCGGTTCGACGGGCGTGGCAGCGGGTTTTTTGGCTGCCACAGGCTTGCTTGCCGCAGCAGCCGGTTCCTGACTTGCTTTGGGCAGTGCTTCCGGGGCGGTTTCAGATTGCGGCGTCTCGACAATCGGCGCAACAGGCTCCGATACAGCCTCGACTGGCGGAGCTTCAACTGCAGGCGGCTGAGCTGGTGCGGGAAGGTCTTCGGATTTACCGCAAGCAAGCAGCGATGCGGCTGAGACGACGATCAGAAAAGTGGTGGCGTAGTTCATACGTATTCCCCTTGACGTGTTGATTGAAAACCTCAGCGCGCAGGGCGTGCCGCGTAATGCGGCGCTGCGTGTCTTACTGCTTCTTGTCGCCTGCTGCTGCGGGTTTGTCTGCCGCAGCGGGTTTTTCTGCAGCTGCAGCAGGAGCAGCCGGTTCCGGCGCCTTGAAGTTGGCGCCGGCCGAGTTGGCCATGTAGGCCACTGCGCGAGCCACTTCGATGTCCGACAAGTCGCCGTCGCCGCCACGCGGGGGCATCTGACGGATACCTTCGATCGCATGCTTGACCAGGGTATCGTAGCCCTGGCCCAGACGGCCGCCCCAGTCACCCTTGCTGTCGAACTTGGGAGCACCCAGCGCGCCCGAACCGTGACACGAGGAACACACAGCGTCGTAGACTTCCTGGCCGGATTTTTCGACCCTGGGGGCGTTGGCGTCGAGTGCGGCCAGTTGTGCAAACGGCTTGATGCGTTTGAGCGTCGATTTTTGGGCTGCTTCGCTGGAGGTGTCAGGCTGGTGTTCTTCCTGAATGCCGAGCACCAGCTGAACGATCAGAAAAATGGCCAGCAGGGGTGCGAACAGCCCGGCAAGAACGGAAATGATGATTTCCTGCGGGGTGGCTTGAGTCATCTTGGCGTGCGGATCGGCCATGAAAGTTTCCTTGGGGGGGTAGCATCAAAAGCCGAGATTATAGGGAAAGCGCCCCCGTCAGGAAAGGGCGGCGCACCGGCGGATGGACGTCATTTGGCAAACCGGCTATGCTTCTCGCCCTCAGGAGCCACCAAACTCCAGGCGCCCGTAGCTCAGCTGGATAGAGTACTGCCCTCCGAAGGCAGGGGTCGTGCGTTCGAATCGCGCCGGGCGCGCCAGTTTTCAGGTCACAATCGGCTCAGCCCCTGGTCCCGCCGGGGTTTAATCCCGGCAATGCAGGATTACACTTGGGGCCAAAGATTATTTTGAGTGCTTCAATCATGGCCATCCCAACTCCCACCGACATCAAGCTTCACCAGGCTTCTCGCAAGCTGGAAATCGCATTCACCGACGGCGCGCGTTTCGAACTGCCCTTCGAATTCCTGCGCGTCTATTCGCCGTCCGCCGAAGTGCGCGGCCACGGCCCCGGCCAGGAAGTGTTGCAGGTCGGCAAGCGCGAGGTGCTGATCAATGCCGCCGAACCGGTCGGCTTGTACGGCATCAATTTCTTTTTCTCCGACGGCCACGACACCGGGATCTATTCCTGGGAGTACCTGTACGACCTTGGCGTCAATCAGGCCGCGTTGTGGGACGAATACCTCAAGCGCATGGAAACCGCCGGCGCCTCGCGCGATCCCGGCATCGCCAAAATGTTCGAGCAGCGTCCCAAGGGCAAGTAAGGTCTGCGATGAATCGCGGTTCTGTCGTGCCCGACGCGCCCCCTGGGGCGCGTTTTGTTTGGGCTGTATCGAGCAGCGTGCGCCACGCATGACATTCGCTGCCGCCGTCGCCGATTCGATCGCCGCTGCCACCGGCGCGCCGTTCTCTGCAGACACGGTGAGCGCCATCGGCGGGGGCGACATCAACCAGGCCTTCAGCGTGAGCAATGGCACGCGCCGCTACTTCGTCAAGGCGAATCGTGCCGAACGGCTGCCGATGTTCGAGGCCGAAGCCGACGCGCTGAACGCGCTCGCCGCGACCCGCAGCGTGCGCGTTCCGCAGCCGCTGTGTTCAGGCGTTGCTGCGGGGCAGGCGTTTCTGGTGCTGGAATACCTGGCGCTGCACGGCAGCGGCGATGCCGCGCAACTGGGTACGCAGCTGGCGCAACTCCATCGCGTGCCGCAGCGCCAATTCGGCTGGGCGTCCGACAACTGGATCGGCAGTACGCCGCAGCCCAATGGCTGGCAGCAGAACTGGATCGCGTTCTGGCGCGAGCGGCGGCTCGGATTTCAACTGAAGCTGGCTGCGCAGAACGGTTACGGCGGCGCCCTTCAGCGCGATGGCGAGGCCCTGCTTGCCGGCCTGGATGCCTTCTTCGATGGCTACGTTCCCGTTCCTTCGCTGCTGCATGGCGACCTGTGGGGCGGCAATCACGGCTATCTCGCCGATGGAGTGCCGGTGATCTTCGACCCGGCGAGCTATGTCGGCGACCGCGAATGCGATCTGGCGATGAGCGAGCTGTTCGGCGGTTTCGCGCCGGCCTTTTATGCCGCCTACCGCGACACCTGGCCGCTCGACGCCGGTTATGCGGTGCGCCGGACGCTCTACAATCTGTATCACGTCCTCAACCATGCCAATCTGTTTGGCGGTGGCTACGCGGCGCAGGCGCAGCGCATGATGGCGCAATTGCTGGCCGAGGTTCGCTGAAGGCTTTTTAGTTCGCCAGCGACCGCATGGTGGGCACGGGAAGCCCGAAGGCGTCGGCATGCGCGAGGGCGCGCGCCAGCCGTGCCGGTGCCGAGCGGCCGGTACAGCCGTGCTCAGGGTCGCCGTCGAAGGCTTCGAGCATGCCGGCGACGAGCTTCTCGCGATCGTGCGCACTACCGGTCAGCGCATCCTGGACATCCATCACCTCGTTCGCCACCTGGCGGGCGAAGGCCTCGTGCCGCGCCCACAGCTGCGATACCGTGCCGCCGGTCTTCAGGCCGGCGATGTTGGTGGTGAGGATGTAGACGTTCTTGCGTACCAGCTCGAACAGCAGCTCATCGCCCAGCGCGACTTCGCGACAGGGCAGATCGATCGAGGTCAGCGCCCGGCACAGCAGTTGAGCGCCGGGGCCGGCCACCGGGGACGCGATCAGCGGCTTGGCGTCGGTGCCCTTCTTCTTCTCGAACCAGACCGAGATCACGGTGGGGTCGATGGTGCCGTGGGTCTTCCAGTCGCGCGGCAGCAGTTCGTTCTGGATCAGCGCGGTGCGCGGTTTCCAGGTGTCGGGGAGCGCCTCCAGTACGGCATGCAGGTCGTTTTCGGCGACCGCGATGAGCACCAGCTCCGGTGCAGGGTGCGCCCTGGCCAGTGCCGCCATGTCGTCGCCGCGGTTGACCGGGATCACGCTGCAGCCTGCACGCAGCAGGCTGCCGGCGAACACGCGGCCCAATTGCCCCAGGCCGATGACGACGGCTTCGCTCATTCGAGTCCCTTGGAATGCAGGTACTCGTCGTAGCCGCCCATGTAGAACTCGACGCCCTCGGGGGTGATTTCCAGGATGCGGGTGGCGAGGCTGGACACGAACTGGCGGTCGTGCGAAACGAAGATCAGCGTGCCCTTGAACAGATCGAGCGCGAGGTTCAGCGACTCGATCGATTCCATGTCCATGTGGTTGGTCGGTTCGTCCATCACCAGCACGTTGTGGCGGCCGAGCATCAGCTTGCCGTACAGCATGCGGCCCTTCTCGCCGCCGGACAGCACGCGCACCGATTTCTTCACGTCGTCGCCGGAGAACAGCAGCCGCCCGAGGATGCCGCGCAGCACCTGTTCGTCGTCGCCCGGCTGGGTCCACTGGTGCATCCAGTCGGTGAGGTTCAAATCCATGTCGAAATCGCTGACGTGGTCCTGCGAGAAGTAGCCGACGTTGGCATTCTCGCTCCAGCGCACTTCGCCGAATTGCGGCGTGAGTTCGCCCATCAGCAGCTTCATCAGCGTCGATTTGCCGACGCCGTTGCCGCCGATGACGGCCATTTTTTCACCTGCTTCCAGCGAAAAGGCCATGTTGGAAAACAGCGGCGTGTCGTCGTAGCCGAATTTTAGGTTCTCGACATCGAGCGCGCGGCGGTGCAGCAGCTTTTCCGGTTCAAAGCGGATGTAGGGGTTCTGCCGCGAGCTGGGCTTGAAGTCCTCGATCTTGATCTTGTCGATCATTTTCATGCGGCTGGTGGCCTGGCGTGCCTTCGACTTGTTGGCCGAGAAGCGGCGC
>JAPTVL010000139.1 GCA_028065725.1 Betaproteobacteria bacterium | reverse complement strand
GCGCTCGGCATCGATCCGGCAGCGGTGTCGCCCGCGTACTGGCGCACGCTGGGCAACCGGCTGTCTGCGCGCCTGCCACTACCGGCCTACACGGTCGAACGGCATGCTGCTTACCTCGCGGGCGAGGTGTTGCGATGAACGCCCACCTCCACCGCTTGGGTGTCGTTTTGTTCACCAGCCTCGGCATCGCTGCGCTCGCCTGGTCGTCGGTTCATACACCTGTTGCGCGCATCGTCTACAACCCCAGCGACAGCGTACCGCCTGGCTGGTACCGCATCGGTCCGCCCCACGCGCTGCACGTCGACAGCATCGTGCTCGCCAGCCTTCCGGCAGACGCCGCTGCGCTGGCTGCGCAGCGTGGCTATCTGCCTCTGCACGTCCCGCTTCTCAAGCGCATCGGCGCGATGGCACCGCAATCGGTGTGCATCGAGCACCACATCGTTCGCATCGACGGCGTGGCAGTCGCTGGCGTCCACAGAGTCGATGGCCGTGGCCGTCCACTGTCGGCCTGGCAGCACTGTCGGCGGCTTCATATTGGCGAGCTGTTTCTGCTCAGTGCAACAAATCCGGCGTCATTCGACAGCCGCTACTTCGGTCCGGTTGCTGTCTCATCCGTGATCGGCAGCGCACAGCCGTTATGGACATGGGGTACGCCATGAGCCTGCAGTGCAGCATGCCGTTCTTCGTGCAGTGTCACTGCACATCGCTTGCACCACAGCCTGCGGCGGCGGTGCTTCGCCCGTGCAGACAATCGCAGCCTGACCGTCTGGGCCGGTCGCGCCAGCGATCGGGAAAGACGGATGGCAAGATAAAAGGACGCAGCACTTCGTCGCGTCGAAAGCCTTGTCTGCACGTGGGTTGGCGCGGCACGCGCTTTGGGTGGCAATGTGCCGTGTGCGGCACGAAATCCGCGCCGGTGCTGATCGAATGGCGTGCTTTGTCCGCTGGGCTTGGCAGTGCTGCGCCGGAGTTCATGCCATGAGCAACCAAGACGATGACCGTTTCCGTGTCCGCCCCGGTGCTCCGAAGAACCGCCAGCAGAAGTTCGTTTCGCAGGTTTTGAAGGAGGTCAGCAAGGCTGGGGGAAAGTCGGTACGCAAGTCGGGGGCACGCCCTGGCGCACGTCTTGGGCGGGGACATGTGGCCGCCCGTTTTACCGGCCGCACTGCGCAGCCGGGCTCACGGCGCGTCACCATCAAGACCCGGCTGGTGAACCTCAAACAGGCCGGGGCGCGCTCGACCACCACGCACCTGCGCTACATCGAGCGTGAAGGCGTTGGCCGCAACGGCGAACCGGGCCAAGCCTACGGGCCGGTCACCGACAACGTCGACCTGGCTGCTTTTGAGGAACGTGGACGGGAGGATCGGCACCAGTTCCGCTTCATCGTCTCGCCCGAGGACGCCGAGCAGCTCGACGATCTGCGCCGCTATACCCGCCACCTGATGAGCCGCATGGAAGCCGATCTGGGGACCAAGCTGGATTGGGTGGCGGTGAACCACTGGAACACCGACAACCCGCACACCCACGTCGTGCTGCGCGGCAAAGACGACACCGGCAAGGACTTGATCATTTCGCGAGAATACATTGCGCAAGGAATGCGCAAACGAGCCGCCGAACTGGCGACCGAATGGCTGGGGCCGCGCACCGAGCTGGAGATGCAACACAGCCTGCGGCGGGAGGTCGATCAGGAACGCTGGACCAATTTGGATCGCACGCTGCAACGTGAAGCGCA
The DNA here is from genome assembly GCA_028065725.1 of Betaproteobacteria bacterium. Next base: position 3,731 of record JAPTVL010000139.1, on the reverse strand, counting down.
AGGCGGGCTGATTCACATGAATCAACCTGCCAAAGACCCCAAGCGTAGGCAGCAACGCGTGCTATTGATCGGACGACTGCAACGCTTGCAGCACATGGGGCTGGCGCACGAGTCATCGCCCGGCGTGTGGGCCGTCCAAGCCGATGTCGAACAGGTTCTGCGGGCAATGGGCGAGCGTGGCGACATCGTGCGCACGATGCAGCGGGCCATGAGCGGTGTGTCGCGTGACTTGGCAGTGTTCGAGCCGGGCGAGAACGCACGCTCCGTGGTCGGCCGGGTGGCGGCCAAGGGCATGGCAGACGAGTTGTACGACCGTGGCTATCTGGTGGTCGATGGCACTGATGGCAAGGCGCACTACGTCGCCCTCAGTGCCAAGGTTGAGCTGGAGCAGTACCCCGTCGGCTCCGTAGTCGAAGCCCGTGGCTCAGCCGACATCCGCGCCGCCGACAAGAACATCGCCGCGCTCGCAGTCGATGGCCTGTATCGCACCGACCATCACCTGACGATTGCCACGGCCCAGGCCACGCCTACGCGCAACCCCAAGGAGGTGGTTGATGCCCATGTGCGCCGACTGGAAGCACTGCGCCGGGAGGGTATTGTCGAGCGCGTGGCCGAAGGGGTCTGGCGGGTGCCGATAGACCTGCCCGAGCGAGGTCGGCAATACGATGCGCAGCGGCTGGGCGGCGTATCAGTGGAACTGCGTTCGCACCTGCCCATTGAGCGGCAAGTCCGCGTGATCGGCGCGACCTGGCTGGACCAGCAGTTGATCGGTGGCGCCAGCGGTATCGCCAACAACGGCTTCGGCGGCGAGGTGCGCGATGCGCTACGGAAGCGGTCGGATTTCCTGATCGAACAGGGACTGGCCGAGCGACGCGGACAACATGTAATCATGGCACGCAATCTGTTGACAACGCTGCGTGGGCGCGAGATCGACGCCGCCGCTAAAACCATCGCCACAGAAACCGGCCTGACACATCGCCCCGTGGCCGACGGCGAGAGCGTGACCGGAACCTATCGCCGCAGCGTGCAACTTGCCAGCGGGCGCTTCGCGATGCTCGATGACGGCATGGGATTCAGCCTGGTGCCATGGAAGCCCGTGATAGAACAGCGGCTGGGGCAAACCTTGATCGCCGTGGTGCATGGCAACGGGGTATCGTGGGAGTTCCGGCGTTCGCGCGGGCCAAGCGTTACGTGACGGTCTCCACCCACCAAACAGACGCAGGAAACGATATTCGCTTCATACAAAAAATCTGCGACATGCCTCGATTGAGACAGACCCATGACGGAAACAGCCTACGCAAAGGTGGGCTGTCGATGATGCTGGAGGGGGTCATTTCAGAAAACGGAAAATAAAGCACGTTAATGCGGAGTCAGCCGCTGACCACCCCGCACCGACACCGCAAGGTTCATTCCGTCTTGCAGCGACGCAATCAGTGGGCAGGAAACGCTCCCCTTCCGCGCATGGCAAGCGCACACCAGTTCAGATAACACGGCCTCCATTCGCGCCAAGTCGGCCATCTTTTCGCGCACGTCCTTGAGCTTGTGCTCGGCCAGACTGCTGGCTTCCTCGCAATGGGTGCCATCCTCCAGCCGCAGCAGCTCGGCGATTTCATCCAGGCTGAAGCCCAGCCGCTGGGCTGATTTCACGAACCGCACCCGCGTTACATCCGCCTCGCCATAGCGGCGGATGCTGCCATAGGGCTTGTCCGGCTCCGGCAACAAGCCCTTGCGCTGGTAAAACCGGATGGTCTCCACATTGACCCCAGCAGCCTTGGCAAAGACGCCAATGGTCAAATTCTCAAAAATATTTTGCATATCGCTTGACTCCGTACATAACTACGGAAATAAGCTTACGCTACTTATTCCAGATTCGAAAGGAGATGTTATGTCGCAAGAGAAAACTGGGCGCTTGCCGCTCATCGGCGGCGTCATCGCCGCCATCGCCGCCTCCCTGTGCTGTGTCGGTCCTCTTGTTCTGGTCATGCTCGGCATTGGTGGCGCCTGGGTAGGCAATCTTGCCATGCTGGAGCCATTCCGGCCCTACTTCCTCGGGGCCGCCGTCATTGCCCTGTTCTTCGCCTGGAAAAAGATCTACCGCGTTCCGGCCGCAGCCGTATGCACGCCGGGATCCCTGTGCGCCATGCCCCAGACCACCCGCATCTACAAAGTACTGTTCTGGATTGTGGCCGTGCTCATCGTTCTCGCCATGATCTTTCCCTACCTTGCACCGCTGTTCTACTAAAGGAGTCTAGCCATGAAAAAACTGATTCTCGCGTCGATCCTGGCTTTTGCCTTTACCGATGCTGCGTTCGCCGCCGAGCGTACCGTCACGCTATCCGTCCCCGGCATGTATTGCGCGGTCTGTCCGATCACAGTGCGCAAGGCCCTGGAAAAAGTACCGGGCGTAACAAAGGCCAGTGCTTCCCTCGAAAAAAAAGAGGTGGTCGTAACCTTTGACGATGCCAAGACCAGCATCCGGGCCTTGGAGGATGCCACCTTCGAGGCTGGGTATGAATCCAAGTTGAAAGAGGAACCGGGCAAAGGAGGCGCAACCAAATGAGCAAAAAAATTCTCCACGTGAGGGGCATGACCTGTGACCACTGCGCCGCATCCGTAACACAAGCATTATTGTCGGTGGCGGGCGTGAGCCGCGCCGAAGTTTCCTACGCCGCAGGCACCGCCCAGATTGAAACTGCAAGCGACGTTCCAACATCAGCGCTGCTCGACGCCGTGCGCGCCAAGGGCTATGGCGCGGACGTGGCGGGTGGAACATGCTGCGGCGCCTCTCCCGCGACCGATTCCAAACTCAATATCGCCATCATCGGCACCGGTTCGGGAGCCTTCGCCGCCGCCATCCGCGCAGTGGAGGAAGGTGCGGCGGTGACAGTAATCGAAGCGGGTATCGTCGGCGGCACCTGCGTCAATGTCGGTTGCGTGCCGTCGAAGATTCTGATTCGTGCCGCCCACGTGGCACACCTGCAAGCCCAACATCCGTTTCCCGGTCTGGCCAGACACGCGCCCATACTGGATCGCAAGGCACTGGTCGCGCAGCAGCAGGCACGCGTGGAAGAACTGCGCCACGCCAAATACGAAAGCATTCTGGAAACCAACCCCGGCATCAAGCTGCTGCGCGGCTTTGCGCGCTTCGAGGATGCCAGGACCCTTGTCGTGCGCCAGACCGACGGCAGCGAACAGCGCCTCACGCCCGACCGCATCCTGATCGCAACGGGTCGCGCGCCGCAGGTTCCGGACGTGCCAGGTCTTGCCGGAACGCCATTCTGGACATCGGCCGAGGCGTTGATCGCCGAGGAGACACCGGCCCATCTGATCGTATATGGCGGCTCGGTGGTGGCGCTGGAACTCGCGCAGGCGTATCTGCGCTTGGGCAGTCGCGTCACCCTCGTGGCACGCGGCACGCTGCTGTCGAAGGAAGACCCTGCCATTGGCGAGGGGCTCAAAGCGGCACTGGAAGAAGAAGGCATGCGGGTTCTCACGGGCACCGCTGTGAATGCTGTACGCTTCGATGGCAAGGCATTTGAACTGAAAACGAGCACGGGCGTGCTAAGCGGCGACCGCCTGCTCATCGCCACCGGGCGCAAGCCTAATACGGAGGGGCTCGAACTCGCGCGTGCAGGCGTCACCATGGATGCCTGCGGCGCCATTGTCGTGGACGATCACCTGCGCACTTCGGTGCCCCACATCTATGCAGCCGGTGACTGCACCAATGCGCC
>JAPTVL010000471.1 GCA_028065725.1 Betaproteobacteria bacterium | reverse complement strand
ATCGTCGCAGCGACGCACCAGGATCTCAATGCCCTTGTGCAAGCCAACAAATTCCGCCTCGATCTTTACTACCGCTTGAACGTCATTCCCATTCATCTGCCCGCGTTGCGGGAGCGTCCTGGGGACATCAAGCTGTTGGTGCGCCATCTGTTGTCGCAGCTCAATCAACGTCACCAGCGCAATGTGCGCCTCACGCCCGATGGCATGTCCAGCCTCGTGTCGTATCCATGGCCAGGCAATATCCGCCAGCTCTACAACGTGCTTGAACGCATCGTCCTGCTTGCCCAGGGCGATGAAGTGGACGAGTCCACCGTGGACTACGTGCTGGTCACCGAAGCGCAAGGCGTTCCGGCGGATACCCTTTCCACCCCGGTGGAGCGTCGCCATCTCCCGGCCACCGCTGAACCCTCGGCAGTGCGGACATATCAGCATGTCTCGCATGACGAGCGTGAACGCATCCGTGCCGCGCTCGAACGGCACGGCGGCAACAAGTCACGCGCCGCCCAGATCCTCGATCTGACGCTTCGGCAACTCAATTATCGAATTGCCGTGCTCGGTATCGAGGTGACTAAACAGAAGATGAACAAATTGTGACCAATTTGTTATCAATGCGGGTTTGGCAAATGGTCGTGGCAGCCTAAGTCGTTGATTTACATGTGGCATTCCCCTGGCACGCTGATTGCGATGATCAAGCAAGAACTCATCACGACAGTTTTCGCCAGCAAGGAGCCCCGCCATGTCCGTTGCATCACCCATCGCGTCGACCACGGCAAAGAAGGCACGAGAACTCCTTGGGCAAACGGACGCCGTGGATCCGGTTCTCGCAGCGGTTCGCGACTTGGTCAAGACGCGGCTGGCGCCCAAGGTGCTCGATGTCGATCTGAAGGCGCAATACCCGGAAGATCTGCTGCGTGAGATCGGCCAGGTGGGCGGCTACCGCGGTGCGGCCAGTCCCGAATACGGAGGAAACGGCCACGGTCTGCGGCACGTCGTCCAGGTGATGGAAGAAGTGTCCAAGGAGTGCCTGTCGACCGGCTTCATGGTCTGGTGCCAGACCGCCTGCGCCCGCTATCTCGATCTTTCCAGCAACACCTGGGCCAAGGAGCGCTACCTGCCCCGCATCGTTTCGGGCGACCTGCTCGCGGGCACCGGCCTGTCGAACACCATGAAGTCCGCCGACACCATCGAGGAGTATCGGCTGTCGGCGCGGCGCGTGGAAGGCGGTTACATGATCAACGGCGTGCTGCCCTGGGTTTCCAACCTCGGCCCCGAGCATGTGTTCACCACGGGGTGCCCCGTGCGCGGCGAGGACGGCGAGGTCGAAGGCCTCGCCTTCGTGCTCGTCGAGTGCACCCAGCCCGGCTTCAAGCTCGTGGACTGCGCGCACTTCATCGGCCTGGACGGCACGCGCACCCTGGCCTGCCAGTTCAAGGAATGCTTCATTGCAGACAACCTGGTGCTTGCGCACCCCGGGGAATCCTCTGCCTATCTGGCGCGCATCAAGCCGGGAATGATCCTGGGCCAAATGGGCATGGGCCTCGGGCTGATCGACGGATGCGCGCTGCTCATGGAGCAATCCAACCGGACCCACGGGCATGTCAACCAGTATCTCGACGACCAGGTCGGTGACATCACTGCGGAGCTGGACGAAGCCCGTGCGGCCACGTATGACCTCTGCGGGCACGTGAGCTCAGACAGCCTTGGCGGCAGCCGGTGCGTGCTCGACATCCTGAAGCTTCGCCTGGCCGGTGGCGAACTGTCGGTGCGCGCGGCGCATGCGGCCATGCTGCATCAAGGCGCGAAGGGTTACCTGGTGCGCAACGCGGCACAAAGGCGTCTTCGGGAGGCCTACTTCGTGGCCATCGTCACCCCGGCGACCAAGCACCTGCGGCGCGAGATCGCCTGCATCGAATCCGAAACACGTGCCGAGACAAGCTGCGCGGCCTGACCCTACTTCACGGAGAACACACATGATCGAAGCCACCGAACACGCGGCAGCCACCACCCAGTGGGTCTGCATGGTCTGCAACTGGATCTACGACCCCGCAGTGGGCTCGCCCGAGCACGGCATTCCTGCAGGCACGGCCTTCAACGACATTCCCGACGACTGGTATTGCCCCGAATGCGGCGTGACCAAGGCCGACTTCGAGCCGATCCAGTTTTGAACCTTGCCGAAACGGGCACGCCAGCGCGCCCGACCACGACCGCGATTTTTCGACTGACTTCTTGATGGGGCCTGCCATGAACCTGAATGACGATCCGTTTGATCCCTATGTCCGCCTCGGCGGCTGCAGTTGTGGCCGGCACACCAGCCAGGCCGCGCACGATGCCGAGCAGACCCGCCCCATCGATGCAGGCGACGTTGCGCAGGTCACACGCCGAAGCCTGGAAGGCGCTGTGATGCGCGCCCTGTTTCCAAAGGACAGCGAGCGCCGCCGTTTCCTGCATGCCGTGGGGCGTGGCACGGCGCTGGCTGCGGTCTCGCAGGTCATTCCCTTCGGCATGCTGGAGGCGTTGGCAGCCGAACCGGCCGGCACTCCCGAGAAGGCCAACCTGAAGATCGGCTACCTGCCCATCACCTGCGCCAGTCCCATCCTGATTGCGCAACAGAACGGCTACTTCAACGAAGCCGGGCTGAAGGTTGAACTGCTAAAAACGCCAGGCTGGGCGCTGGTCCGCGACAAGACCGTCAACCGCGACTTCGACGCCTCCCAGATGCTGGCCCCCATGCCCGTGGCCATGTCGCTCGGTGCCGGCTCGAACGCCGCCCCGACCGTGGCCGCGCTGATGGACAACATCAACGGCAGCGCCATCACCCTGGCCATGCGGCACAAGGAGCGTCGCGATCCCAAGCAGTGGAAGGGCTTCCGTCTGGCCATTCCTTTCGACTACTCCATCCACAACTTCCTGCTGCGCGAATACCTGGCCAAGCATGGGCTCGACCCCGACCGCGACGTGCAACTGCGCGTCATGGCCCCGCCCGACATGTTGGCCAACCTGGCCGGGGGCAACCTCGACGGCTTCATCGTCGCCGAGCCCTTCAACCAGCGTGCCGTTTTCGAAGGCATCGGCTTCATCCACACCCTCACCGTCGACCTGTGGCGTGGCCATCCGTGCTGCACCATCGCGATGGAGGCCGACTTCGCACAGAAGCAGCCCAACACCTATGCTGCGCTCGTACGTGCCATGCTGCGCTCTGCGGCATACCTCAACGTGCCCGCCAACCGCGACGCCATTGTCGACACACTCGCGCAGCAGAAGTACCTCAATCAACCCAAGATCGTGGTCAAGCAGGTGCTGACCGGAACCTATGCCGACGGACTCGGCCAAGTGCGGACCGAGCCGCAGCGCATCGGTTTTCAGCCCTTCCCGTGGCCGTCGATGGCGGTGTGGATCCTGGCCGAGATGAAGCGCTGGAACTACATCAAGGGTGACGTGGACTACAAGCAGATTGCCGAGCGCGTGTTCCGCGCCACGGACGCCCGCGCCGCCATGCAGAAGGCCGGCATGCACCCGCCCGCCGAGGACATGCAGGACTACGACATTCTTGGCCGCAAGTTCGATCCGAAGCAGCCGGACGCGTATATCAAGGCCGTCAGCGCAAAGGTGTGAGGGGGCAGACATGAACGCGCAGATTCGATCCCGGCTGCAGTCGGCTGCCTTGACATTGCTGATCTGCGCTGTCCTGCTCGCCATCTGGCAATTCGTCACCTTGCCCAAGCCGTCCCGGCTTCCCCCCGGCGTGAGCGCCGAGTATGCGGAGCTGATGGGACAGGGCACGGCCAAACAGCAGGGTTTTCCAACGCCGAGCGAGGTGGCGCATACCTTTGCCCGTGAACTGCGCCACCCCTTCTACAACCACGGCCCCAACGATAAAGGCATCGGCCTGCAGCTCGGCTATTCGCTGGCCCGCGTCGCGGCGGGCTTCTCGCTGGCCGTGATCGTCGCCCTTCCATTCGGTTTTCTGATCGGCATGTTCCCGCTGCTGTATCGCGCATTCGATCCGTTCATCCAGATCCTCAAACCGATTTCGCCGCTCGCGTGGATGCCCATCGCGCTCTACACCCTCAAGGACGCCAACGTCAGCGGCGTGTTCGTGATCTTCATCTGCTCCGTCTGGCCGATGCTCATCAACACCGCATTCGGCGTGGCCGGCGTGCGGCGCGAGTGGCTCAACGTGGCGCGCACGCTGGAGGTCAGGCCGCTGCGCAAGGCCTTCCAGGTGATCCTGCCCGCCGCGGCGCCGACCATCCTCACCGGCATGCGCATCTCCATGGGTATCGCCTGGCTCGTCATCGTCGCGGCGGAGATGCTGGTCGGCGGCACGGGCATCGGCTACTTCGTCTGGAACGAATGGAACCACCTGGCCCTGCCGAGCATGCTGTTCGCCATCTTCCTCATCGGGCTGGTCGGCATGTTGCTCGACCTGTCTTTCGCGCGTCTGCAGCGCGCAGTCACCTACGCGGAGTGATGCCATGAGCCCAGCATTTCTGCGCGTCGAAGACCTTTGCAAACGCTATCCGGACGCCAAGGGTCGCCTCGGCGAACCCGTCTTCGAACATGTGCATCTCGAACTCAACCGCGGCGAGTTCGTCGCCGTCATCGGCCACTCCGGTTGCGGAAAGACCACCATCCTCAACATCCTGGCCGGGCTCGAAGAGGCCTCCGCCGGGATCGTGCTGATGGAAGGGCAGGAGGTTTCCGGGCCCTCGCTCGATCGCGGCGTCGTTTTCCAGGGGCACGCGCTCATGCCGTGGCGCAGCGTGCTCGGCAACGTTGCCTTCGCCGTGCAGTCCCGTTGGCCGCGCTGGAGCCGCGAGCAGGTGCGCGCGCACAGCATGCAGCATCTGGACATGGTGGGCATGGCCGCTGCCGCAGACAAAAAGCCGCATCAGCTCTCCGGCGGCATGAAGCAGCGCGTCGGGATCGCAAGGGCCTTCGCCATCCAGCCCAAGATGCTGTTGCTCGACGAACCCTTCGGCGCGCTGGATGCCCTCACCCGCGGCACCATCCAGGATGAGTTGCTCAGGATCGTCCAGGCCACGCGCCAGACCGTGTTCATGATCACCCACGACGTGGATGAAGCGATTCTGCTGGCCGACCGCATCGTGCTGATGAGCAACGGGCCGCTGGCCAAGATTGCCGAGATCGTCGAGATCACCATGCCGCGAGACCGCACACGCAGCGAGATGCACCATGACCCGCAGTACTACCGCATCCGCAACCACCTCGTCGATTTTCTGGTGAATCGCTCCAAAAGCTACGCGGGCCAGGGCGACCTGGCCATGCTGCACGATCCCAAGCACCCCCCCGTCGTGCGTCCGGGGCTAGTCCCGGGCGACAACGACACGCCCAACCCGGAAGACGCCGAGAGCAAGCGCCTCAGGCAAGTCATCAATCTTTAATGTCCACCACCCAGGAGCCAAATCCATGAATCGAAATGATGTGACCGAAATGATCGTCGCGGCAAAGATCACCAAGGGCCTGAAATGGGCCGACGTCGC
>JAPTVL010000357.1 GCA_028065725.1 Betaproteobacteria bacterium | reverse complement strand
ACGGCCAGAACCAGGTCGCCCTCGACATCCGGCGCGGCCAGGCGAAATTCACCGGCAAGGCCAAGTTCGCCCAGATCAGCGGTTCGATGCTCAACGACCTGTTCTTCTCGCAGACCGCAACGACGGGTCTCCTGCTCTCGGCCGTGGGCGAGGCCGGTACGGTATCGGCCACGCCATTCACGGTGACGGTAGCGAATTCGACCACCTTCGACACCGACCTTGGGGTCGTGTATGCCGCAACGGGCGTGCCGCTCACCCGTGTCGCCTCCACTCCGGCCCAAGGGCAGTATTCGGTGGCGGCAGGGGTGTATACCTTCAGTTCGACGGACACCGGCGCGGCGGTGCTAATCGACTATCTCTACACGGCTGCGACCGGCGGCACCAAAGTTTCGCTCTCCAACCAGAGCATGGGCACCACGCCAACCTTCATGGGGGTGTTCTCGACCACCGCCTCCGGCAAGAACGTCACCCTGAAACTCAACCTGTGCACCTCCAGCAAGTTGTCCATTCAGACCAAGATCGAGGATTACACCATCCCCGAACTCGACTTCGAGGTGATGGCGGATGCCGCTAACAACATCGGCACGCTGTCGGTCGCAAGCTAAGGAGTAAACCATGATCGATGGACAACGCATCACCCTGGGCGGCCGCGAGTTCGTAGCACCCCCCGTTCCCTTCTCCTGCATGCGGCGCTTTGCCGACGTGTTCGAGGGCCGCGCATCCCCCACGGTGGAGGTCATGGCCGACATCGTGTTTGCGGCCCTCAAGCGCAACTACCCCGATCTCGACCAGAAAACCTTCGAGGACGAGTGCCTGGACGTGGGCAACCTGAATTTCGCCTTCATGGCCGTGATGCAGGCGTCAAACGCGAAGGAGGACAACCCGCCGGGGGAAGCGCCAGCCGGGAGCCGGTAGATTGGGATGCCGTCTACTGTCTCATCATCGAGCGCACCGGCTGGACCTGGAACTACATCGACGACCACCTGGACCTGCCGCGCTTTCTGGCGCTCGATCGGCACTGGAGCCGCCATCCGCCGCTGCGCGACATGGTACAGGCCTATCTCGGCATCAAGACTCAAATTCCACCGAAAACCACCGGCAATGACCAAGCGGACCTCGATGAATTCATCGAACTCTTCAAGGCCGCTGGCGGGAGCATGACATGACCAAAGTCGCCGAACTGCAGATCGAGATTGCGGCCAACGTAGCACGGCTGACTGAGGATTTCAGCCGCGCCAAGCGTGAGGTCACTCGCTCGATGAGCAGCATCCAGCGCGACGTCAAGGAACATTTGGAGGGCGTCCAGGAATCGCTGAAATCCATGAAGGAGATGGTCGAGGCGATGGGGGTAGCGCTCCTCGCCGAGCATCTGGTCGAAGCCGCCAAGAGCGCCGCCGAATTCGGCGAACAGATAGAGCACGCCACCCAGAAGACCGGGATGAGCGTGCAGTCGATCCAGGAACTCGGGTTCGCCGCCAGGATGTCCGACGTCGATTTCCAGTCGTTCTCCGTCGGGCTCGAACATCTGTCGCGCGCCATGCTGGAGGCGCAGCAGGGATCATTGCAGACCGCCTCCGCCTTTCAGTCGGTTGGCTTGTCGGCGCAGCAGCTCAAGGGCATGAAGATCGAGGACGTCCTGAAGGTGGTTGCGGATAAATTCCATGAAACGAAGGACGGCGCCGATAAAACAGCCATCGCCATGCAGTTGTTCGGGCGCTCCGGGGCGGAACTGATTCCGCTGCTCGACCGGGGATCGGAAGGGATGGATGCGCTCAAGCAAAAGGCCAATCAACTCGGCATCGTGATGAGCGACGAGGCGGTGAAACAGTCCGCCGAGTTTGCCGACCAGATGAAAGAACTCTCGGCGTCAGCTGAAGCCACTACCCGCAACCTGATGGGTGAACTGATGCCGTCCCTGAACCAGATCGTGAACGCCTTCCTCAAAGGCAGTTCCGACGGCGGCGTGTTGAAGGAAATGTTCCACCAGATGGGTGACGCCGCAGTCTGGCTCACCGGGTTCATCGCGAAGCTCGCCGCAACGGTGGAGGCGCTCGGGAAGACCATCGCCATGGTGGCGGCAGTCGTGTCTCATCCACTGGATGCCAAATCGATCTTCGAGGCGTGGAAGCAAGACGTCGACGATCTGCAGGCCAGGACCAACCAGTTCCTTGCCACGCTCAACTCGGCGCCTTCCAAATCCTCGGAATCCGAATCGGAAGGTGCAACCGGCACCGGTTCGCTCAAGGTCTACAAGACCAGCGGCACCGGCAACAAGTCGCACATGTCGGAGTACGAACAGCGGCTTCAGGATGCCAAGGTCTACTACGCGCAGACCAATGACCTGAGGGAGTATTCGAAAGCCCAGGAAATCCAGTACTGGCAGGACGTGCTCGAAAACGAAAAGGTTTCGGCCAACGACCGGCTCGCGATTGAGCGCCGCGTATCCAGCCTGCGTCTGGAGCAGATGAAGAAGGAAGCCTCCGATCGGCAAAAGCTGGCTAAAGAATCCATTCAGGCTTCCCGTAACCAGGCGCTCGGCGAGGTGGCGCTCGATGAGCAGAAGGCGCAGACGCAACTGCAATCCGGCCAGATCACCCATGACCAGTTGCTGCAGATCCAGCAGGCTTATGAGGAGAAGAAATACCGGATCGAGGTGGAGGCGCAGCAGAAACGCATTGCGCTCATGCAGGGCGACCCCAATCACGATCCGGTAGCGCTGCAGAAGCAACTCGACCAGCTTGCGCAGATCCAGCAGAAGCATGCCCTCGACCTGGAAAAAATGCACACCCAGGTGGCGGCAGCCTCTGCGGCAGCCTGGCAGAAAGCATTCCAGCCCATCGCGCAGGCGTTCGACACCACCATCAAGGGCATGATCATGGGCACCACCACCTGGCAGAAGGGCATGAAGAATATCCTGGGTTCGGTGGTGGCCGAGTTCATCAATGCCGGCGTCAAGATGGTGACGCAATGGGCGGCGAACGAAATGGCCAAGACCGCCGCCACCGTGACCGGGACCGCAACGCGCACGGCGGCCGAGCAGTCGGCGAATTCGGCGGGGCTGGCGTCAAGCGCCTTGACGGTCGTCAAAGCCATCATGAACGATGCCGCCAAGGCGTTCTCGGGCGTCTGGGCGGCGCTGTCCGGCATTCCCTATGTGGGACCCGCCGTGGCCGCCGGCGCCGCGCCCGCCGCGATGGCCACCGTCGCAGGTGTTGCCGGCAGCGTCGCATCGTCGGCCGGCGGCGACTGGCAGATCCCGACCGACCGGCTGAACTTCGTGCACCGGAGTGAGACCATCCTGCCTGCCGACAAGGCGGCAGGCCTCGACCGACTGATCGGCAATGGCGGGGGCGGCGCGATCCACATCCACGGCCAGCCGCAAGACCGGATTTCGGTGGCCGACCTGCAGCAGCTGCTCAAACAGATGGGGCGCAATTTCGTCAACGTCCTGCCGGCCTGATCCATGGGCGTCGCACCCGCACCACGTCTGCAGATCTATCCGACGCCCCGGGTGTCGAACGGCCTTTCGGATGCCTACACCGACATCCTGGGGGGAGAGCCGCTGCAATCGAATATGTGCGGCAACAATACCGCGCTCAACGCAGGTGGCATCTCGGCAGTGCTATCGGTTCAGGCGGGCGGTCCCACGGGACGCCAGGTCGTGATCCCGCAGTCCTGGTTTGGCGGCAACGTCACCTGGGTGCGCGGGCTTTTCAATCCATCGGCGACCCCGCGTTACCAGGCCTTCATGGCCGATTTCACTGGGACGGATACGGCCAACTACGCCAATGCGACGCAAGTGGCGGTGAATCTCTATTCCGGCGGCGTGCTCTCGACCACGGTGCCGGTGCTGGCCTCGGTCGCCGTGGGAACACAACTGCAGGCATACTATTCCTACCGGGACGGGACCTTTTCCGTCAAGGGCCAGTCCATGGAGGGCTGGCCGCAACTGCACGTCGATCCCTACCAGGGTACGGCGAACGACGGCGACGACTATCTGATGGTGTCGCTGTATCACGCCTACCTCAGTTCCGGAAACGAAAAGTACAAAAAACTGGCCGATCGCATCGGCCATGCCCTGCTCGATGCCGGGCGCTGGGATAGCAACCACGTGCGCTTCGACATCCCGTTCTCGGCTCTCGATGGCGAGGTCGGCTACTACGATTACTGGGCGCCCACCACGCCCTTTGCCGTCGTCAATTCGCCCGCAGGCCTCGAGATCGAAACGACGGTCAATAGCGGCGGCCCACCCTGGAACTACTCGGGCTTTGGCCTGTGGCCGACCATCAATATTCCGGCGGGCGCGGCATTCTCCTCGCTCGACGTCACGCTGATCGGCGACGGCTCTGGACGCTCGGTCCTGGTCAACCTGAATACTGATCCTGCGAAGTCGACGAACGGGGATTATTTCCGCCGGATCACGATGATCCCGACCGATGCGCATGGCGCCGTGACCGTGTCGCTCGCGCAATCCGACTTCTGGAAGGTCGGCAACGTCGTCTACGATTCGTTGCACCAGGACTACAGCTACATCGGCACTTACGGCAGCAATGTGGCCGCCCTGATCCAGGCGGTCGATGCGCCCAACCGGCGCATCCGCACCCAGTTCCAGTACGACTTCACCGGCAACGGGTACGGCTACGCCGGTTGCTATTTCGGCGCCGCCGCGCAGTCGAGCGCCGGCACATCGCATCTTAATTTCGATTTCTATGCAGCCCAACCCGGCATCGGCACGCTCACCGCCGTGGATGCAAATGGGGTGAGCCACGTGGTGTGGTTCTCCTGGGTGGCCGGCAAGAACAGCTTTGCCATTCCGTGGGTGGGCTCGATCCCGATGCCGCAGTGCCAGATCTATGCCCCGGTGCAGCCCTGTTACTGGGGCGATGTTCCGGCGGCAGGGCTCTACTGGGGATCTGATCAGGTCGGGTTCTCGCAAGGCACCTTCTCGCACCCCGTGCAGGAATTCAAGTTCGACGCCGTGGGAAGCCCGATCACGTTTTCCATCATCGAGAACTCCTGGTACGCGGTGCTGCAGAACTATCCCGCTTGCACCGCCAACACCATCGCCTTTGACAACATGCGCTATGACGCAGTCGCGACGATGGCGGGCACCAACCCGACGCTGCTCAACGGCGTGCAGATCTCCTTTCCGTCGAACAGCCTGAATCAAGCCTATCAGGTCACCTTCAAGGAGATCGATTTCCAGATCACGCTGCAGGATGGCCCGGCGTCCGACCCGGTGCGCTACCAGGGCATCCCGCGCTGGACCTACAAATGGACGGACAGCCTGGGTTACATCGGCTACGGCTCCTGGCGCGGACCCTCGGCGGTTGGCTACAACTGGCTCGCCGGCTGGTACTGGAGCGGGATTTCCAATCCGGACAACGGGCGCCAGGTTTCCGGCATGATGCTCGACTTCATGCTGGATGCGCAGAACCAGTATGCCGCCTGGTGGCCGGCCAAACTCAAAGGCCCCTTCGTGCCGCGATACGGCAGGCCATCCTGGGAGGCGCTGAACACC
>JAPTVL010000405.1 GCA_028065725.1 Betaproteobacteria bacterium | reverse complement strand
CAATTCCGAGTTGCAGTACCGCGGTCGCTTCGATGAATCGCGCAAGGACACTGCGCCCGAGGGTGTGCGTCGCGACCTGTTCGAGGCGATGAAGGAAATTGCCGCCACCCAGCGCGGTCCCGCCGGACAGATTCCCAGCATGGGCTGCTCGATCAAGTGGAAAGGGGAATGACATGGCAGACCGCCAGCAACATTGGGAAACCGTTTACCGCAGCAAGGCGGCCGACCGGGCGCGTTACGTGGTGCCGGTGCTGAAGCGCGTGAAACCCGGCGGGCCGCTGCGGTGCTCGGGGCTGGACATGGTGCGCTATGCGCCCGACGCGCTGCATACCGGATTTGGCGCGCCGTTCCGCCTGCACGGGCACGAAACCGAAATCCATCGCACGTGCTATTGCGCGCGGATCTGATCATGCTTGAACACGTCAAGGCGCTGGTTCGGGAAATCGCCCAACGCGAGGTCACCCCGCGCTTCCTCAAGGTGGCGCACAGCCACAAGGTCGACGGCAGCCTGTTTACCGAGGCGGATTCCGAGACCCAGGCTGCGCTGGAGGCCGCATTGCCGCGCATCAAGGACGTGCCGGTGCTGGGCGAGGAGATGACCGAGCAGCAGCAGCACGACGCCTGGGATGCCGGACGCGACGGGCTGTGGTGCGTCGACCCGATCGACGGCACCTCCAACTTTGTCGCGGGCGTGCCCTATTTCGCCGTGTCGGTAGCCTATCTCTATAAGGGCGAGCGTCAACTCGGTGTGGTGTACGACCCCATCGCCGACGAGATGTTTACCGCGGAACGTGGACGTGGCGCGCATCTGAACGGTACGCCGCTGCCCTTGCGTGCGCCCGCCACCGAACTGCGGCGGGCGCTGGCCGGGGTGGAAATGAAGCGCATCGACCGCGAACTCGCTGGCCGCCTGGCGTCGTGGCCGCCTTACGCCTCGCAGCGCAATTTCGGCGCCTCCACCCTGGACTGGTGTTACACCGCGGCCGGTCGCTTCGACGTCTACGTGCACGGCGGGCAGAAGCTGTGGGATTACGCCGCCGGCGCGCTGATCCTGGAAGAGGCGGGGGGCCGCCTGGCCAGCCTGTCCGGTGCCTTCGACATCGCCAATGTCTGGGAGCGATCGGTGGTGGCCTCGGCCAGTCCCGAACTATTCGAATTGTGGCGCGACTGGCTGAAGGCGGCCGGCGCATAAGCCGGCGCAACGTTGAAATAAAAAGATTTTTTAGGTCAAAATTCTGAGTCCGGGCTTGAGCTTGTTGGCTTAAGTCCTTGTCTCGGCGCCTCTTTCGACTGGTTTTGGCGCGGCTTGCGGAAGCCCGCCCTGCTGGCGGATAATCAAGGTTTTTGCATATTCTGCCCAAGCCGCCCTCGTGCGGCTTTCCCGGGCGGGGAATGCGACAGTTTTTTACTTAGCTGAAGGGAACGCAATGCCAACCCGTAACGACCTGGCCAATGCTATCCGCGCGCTTGCGATGGATGCAGTCGAAAAAGCCAAATCCGGCCACCCCGGCGCCCCCATGGGCATGGCGGAAATCGCTGAAACGCTGTGGAATCACCATATGCGCCACAATCCCACCAACCCCAAATGGGCGGACCGCGACCGCTTCGTGCTGTCGAACGGCCACGGCTCGATGCTGATCTACGCCTTGCTGCACCTGACCGGCTACGACCTGTCGATGGATGACCTGAAGCAGTTCCGTCAACTGCATTCCAAGACCCCGGGCCACCCCGAGTACGGCTACACTCCCGGCGTCGAGACGACCACCGGTCCGCTCGGCCAGGGCATCACCAATGCCGTCGGCATGGCGATGGCGGAAAAGATCCTCGCCGCCGAATTCAACAAGCCCGACCACGCCATCGTCGATCACCACACCTACGTGTTCCTGGGCGACGGCTGCATGATGGAAGGCATCTCGCACGAAGCCTGCGCACTGGCCGGCACCTGGAAGCTCAACAAGCTGATCGCCTTCTGGGACGACAACGGCATTTCGATCGACGGCCACATCGAGCACTGGTACACCGACGACACCGCCAAGCGCTTCGAAGCCTACGGCTGGAACGTGGTGCCCAGCGTCGACGGTCATGACGTCGTCGCCCTCGAGGCTGCCATCCAGAAAGCCAAGGCCAGCACCGACAGGCCCACCCTGATCTGCTGCAAGACCGTCATCGGCAAGGGTTCGCCCAACAAGGCCGGCACCCACGACGTGCACGGCGCCGCGCTGGGTAGCGCGGAAGTCGAGGCCACCCGCAAGAACATGGGCTGGAACCATCCCGCGTTCGAGATTCCCGCCGACATCTACGCCGGCTGGGATGCCAAGACCAAGGGCCAGGGGCTCGAAACCCTGTGGAACAACAAGTTCGCCGAATACAAGAAGGCCTTCCCGGCCGAGGCCGCCGAGTTCGAGCGCCGCATGAAGGGCGAACTGCCCGCCAACTGGAAGTCGCACGTTGCCGAGCAGTTGGCCGCGATCAACGCCAAGGGCGAGACCGTCGCCACCCGCAAGGCCAGCCAGATCGCGATCAACGCGCTGGCCCCGGCGCTGCCCGAGTTTCTCGGCGGCTCGGCCGACCTCACCGGCTCCAACCTGACCAACTGGACAGGCTGCCATCCGGTGCGCAACGGCAATCCCGGCAACTACATCAGCTACGGCGTGCGTGAATTCGGCATGGCCGCGATCATGAACGGCATGGCGCTGCACGGCGGCCTGCTGCCGTTCGGCGGCACCTTCCTGATGTTCTCCGAATACTCGCGCAACGCCATCCGCATGGCTGCGCTGATGAAGCAGCGCGTGATCCACGTGTTCACGCACGATTCCATCGGCCTCGGCGAGGACGGCCCGACCCACCAGCCGGTCGAGCAGACCGCGACCCTGCGCATGATCCCCAACATCGACGTCTGGCGTCCGTGCGATACCGTGGAAACGCTGGTCGGCTGGGTGCATTCGGTCGAGCGCACCGATGGCCCCACCTGCCACATCCTCAGCCGCCAGAACCTGCCGTTCATGGCGCGCGACGCAGCCACGATGGCCAACATTGCCAAGGGCGGCTACGTGCTGAAAGACGCGGCCGGTGCCAAGGCCGTGATCATCGCCACCGGCTCCGAAGTCGCTCTGGCCGTCAAGGCCCAGGAAGCGCTGGCTGTAGAAGGCATCGCGGTACGCGTGGTGTCGATGCCGTCGACCAACACCTTCGACAAGCAGGATGCCGCCTACAAGGTCAGCGTGCTGCCGAAGGGTCTGCCGCGCGTGGCGGTGGAAGCCGGCGTCAGCGATTTCTGGCGCAAGTACGTGGGCCTGGAAGGCGCCGTGGTCGGCTGGGACCACTTCGGCGAGTCCGCCCCGGCCGACGAGCTCTTCAAGGAGTTCGGCTTCACCCCGGAAAACGTCGCGGCCGTGGTCAAGGGCGTACTGTAAATAACCGCTCCGCGAATTCCCCAGGGAGGGTGTTCGCGGATAAAAATAATTTCTCAACCCAGGAGCTGCAAATGGCAATCAAAGTTGGCATCAACGGTTTTGGCCGCATCGGCCGCATGGCTTTCCGCGCGATCGCGAAGGATTTCAAGGACATCGAAGTCGTCGCGATCAACGACCTGCTCGACCCCGAATATCTGGCCTACATGCTGAAGTACGACTCCGTACACGGCAACTTCAAGGGCGACATCGCCGTTGAAGGCAACAACCTCATCGTCAACGGCAAGAAGATCCGGCTGACTGCCGAGCGCGAGCCTGCCAACCTGAAGTGGAACGAAGTCGGCGCCGACATCGTGATCGAGTGCACCGGCTTCTTCCTGACCAAGGAAACCTGCCAGAAACACATCGACGCGGGCGCGAAGAAAGTGGTGCAGTCCGCTCCTTCCAAGGACGACACCCCGATGTTCGTGTACGGCGTGAACCACGAGAAGTATGCCGGCGAGGCCATCGTCTCCGCCGCTTCGTGCACCACCAACTGCCTGGCCCCCATCGCCAAGGTGCTGAACGACAACTGGGGCATCAAGCGCGGCCTGATGAGCACCGTGCACGCCGCTACCGCCACCCAGAAAACCGTCGACGGCCCGTCCAGCAAGGACTGGCGCGGCGGCCGCGGCATCCTGGAAAACATCATCCCGTCGTCGACTGGCGCTGCCAAGGCCGTCGGCGTGGTGCTGCCGGAACTGAAGGGCAAGCTGACCGGTATGGCCTTCCGCGTTCCCACCTCCGACGTGTCGGTCGTCGACTTGACCGTCGAGCTGGAAAAGCCCGCCAAGTACGCCGACATCTGCGCCGCCATGAAGAAGGCTTCGCAGTCCGGCGACATCAGCAAGACCCTCGGCTACACCGACGAGAAAGTGGTCTCCACCGACTTCCGCGGCTGCGGCTTCTCGTCGATCTTCGACGCCGAAGCCGGCATCGCGCTGGACGACACCTTCGTCAAGGTCGTGTCCTGGTATGACAACGAGTACGGCTACACCTGCAACATGCTGCGCTTCGTGCAGCACGTGGCGAAGTAAGTTGGCCGAGAGCTGAGAGTCGGGAGTGGAGAGCCAGACACGCTCTCGACTCTCGGCTCATTGGTCGTGAGCCTTAAGGCCTGGCGCGGCTCACCCCGCGCCAACCCTTAAACCTTACTTTCAGGAGAAGCAAACCATGGCATTTATCCGCGTCACCGATCTCGATCTGGCAGGCAAGCGCGTCTTCATCCGCGCCGACATGAACGTTCCGGTCAAGGACGGCAAGGTCACTTCCGACGCCCGCATCACCGCGTCGATGCGCACCATCGAGCACTGCCTCAAGGCCGGCGCCAAGGTGATGGTCACCTCCCACCTCGGCCGCCCGACCGAAGGCGAGTTCAGGGAAGAGGATTCGCTCAAACCCGTGGTCGACGTGATTGCGCAGAAGCTCGGCAAGAACATCCGCCTGATTCGTGAATGGACCGACGGCGGCTTCGACGTCGCCGACGGCGAACTGGTGGTGCTGGAAAACTGCCGCGTCAACAAGGGCGAGAAGAAGAACGTCGACGAGACCGCGAAGAAATACGCTGCGCTGTGCGACGTCTTCGTGATGGACGCCTTCGGTACCGCGCACCGCGCCGAAGCCTCGACCCACGGCATCGCCAAGTTCGCACCGACCGCTGCGGCCGGCATCCTCCTGACCGAAGAGCTCGAGGCGCTGGAGAAGGCGTTGGCCAACCCGGCGCGCCCGATGGTCGCCATCGTCGGCGGCTCCAAGGTGTCCACGAAGCTGACCGTGCTGGAAGCGCTGGCCGAGAAGTGCGAACAGCTGGTGGTCGGCGGCGGTATCGCCAACACCTTCCTCAAGGCCGCCGGCCACAACGTCGGCAAGTCGCTGTGCGAGGACGATCTGGTGCCGACCGCGCAAAAACTGATCGAGAAGATGACCGCGCGCGGCGCGACCATCCCGATCGCCGTCGACGTCGTGTGCGGCAAGAAATTCGACGCCAACGAACCCGCCGTGCTGAAGGATGCCGGTGACGTCGCCGACGACGACATGATTTTCGACATCGGCCCGAAGAGCGCGCAGCAGCTCGCCGACATCATCATGAAGGCCGGCACCGTGGTGTGGAACGGCCCGGTCGGCGTGTTCGAGTTCGACCAGTTCGGCGAAGGCACCAAGACCATCGCCATGGCGATCGCCAACACCAGCGCCTTTACCCTGGCC
>JAPTVL010000025.1 GCA_028065725.1 Betaproteobacteria bacterium | reverse complement strand
TTCAGGGAGTGCTTCTACATCGTCCCGGACTACCAGCGCGAATACGTCTGGACGGACAAGGAAGTGCACCAGCTCCTTGAGGACATCAATGAGCAGATCGATGCGGGTTCGACGCGGGAGTACTTCATCGGCACTGTGCTGGTGTCGCCGACCGATCAGAAGAATCACTATGAGGTGATCGACGGTCAGCAGCGTCTGACCACCTTCTTCCTGCTGCTCTGCGCATTGAAGCATGTGTTTCAGGGTGAGCCACAGCGGCAGGTCGTCAGCGGCCTGATCTCGACCAGCTACACCGACAGCGACGGCGAGACAAGGACCAGTTTGAAGCTGGAGCCGCGCTACGAGAACGCCGGCGACGTCATGACCAAACTGGTAGAGCTGGACACCGATCCGCAGTCAGTGCGCGCCGGCATTCAGGCTGCTGGCATTCCCAGCTTTGGATCACTGGAGAACCTGGTCAACGCCTACGGCACTCTGTATCGGTACTTGAAGGACAACTATGACGACGCGCCCAAGCTGAAGAAATATTGGGGCTACCTGGCCAACAACGTCGTGTTCATCCAAATTTCTACCGATGTGAGCAGCGCGCTGAAGATCTTCGAGACCATCAACGAGCGCGGCGTCGGCCTGAACCCGATGGATTTGCTGAAGAACCTGCTGTTCACGCAGGTCAAGCAGACGCAGTTCACCCAGCTCAAGGATGAGTGGAAGAAGATCACCAAGCCGCTGGAAAAGGAAAAGGAAAAGCCGCTGCGGTTCCTGCGCTACTTCCTGATGGCCAACTATGTCATCAAGAACGACCGTGGTGATGCCGTAGTGCGGGAGGATGAGATCTACGACTGGTTTGTCGACAAGGAGAACGCGGCGCTGTGCGACTACGCGAACAAGCCATTTGAGTTCGTGCGGAAGGTCATTCGTAGCGTCGAGCACTACCTCGCCTTTGGCAATGGCCTCGGCAACGACGGCAAACCGAGCCTTGCGATGGACAGCCTGAAACGACTGGCTGGTGGCGCGTTCAGCCTGCACTACGTATTGCTGCTGGCATCTGCTGCCTTGCCCAAGCCGCTGTTCGATCACTTCGTCACCCAGCTCGAGAGCTTCCTGTTCTATTACATCTTCACCAAGACGCCGACCAAGGATCTGGAGCGGAATTTCTCACTGTGGGCCGACGAGCTTAGGACAATTGCGGCGGTCACGGACCCGGTGAAGCAGCGGGTTGCGCTCAACGCGTTTGTCGCGGACCGGTTCGAGAGCAACATGGCGGCGAAGTCACCGGAGCTTTCGGATGCGCTGAAGCGCTTCTCGCTGTACACCATGCAGCAATACCGGACGCGCTACCTGCTGGCGCGGCTGACCCAGCACGTTGACATGGCATTCAACGGTGTGAAATCGCCCGGCAGCCTGGAGCCTTATACCAGCCTCGAAATCGAGCACATTCTGCCGGACACGCCAACCACAGAGCTGAGGGAAAAGTGGGCGACTGAAAATCCGACTGCCGTCTATGACGACTACAAGAACCGGCTGGGCAATCTGACTCTGTTGGAGAAGCCAATCAATATCGTTGCGGGTAATGACTTCTACGCGGCGAAACAGGCCGAGTACCGCAAAAGCAGCAACTACCTCACGCGTAGCTTGGTCGAGCTGACGAGTGTCGGGCAGAACACGTCCATTTCCAGGATCAACGAGAAATTGGAAGCGTTCCCCGCTTGGGATGCCGCATCGATCGAGAAGCGGCACGGCATGCTTATGGCGCTGGCGCGGGATGTTTGGAGAATTTCTCCGATTGAGGTGTAACTTACTTGGGCCGACACATACGTGCTGCCCGTCTGATATGAACGCGCTGCGCGGCGAAGACGCCAGGCGCTTTCCAGCGATTTCTGATTGCAGCGATGTGGGAAAGGAAAGATGGGAAAACTGATCGATGGAGACGATGGTCTGCCTGCCGAAGAGGTGGGCGTCTGGGCAAAGGAAAAGCACGACTACCTCTGTCGATACATCGACATCTCCCGCGCCGTTCGCACTCAGTGGATCGGTCAAGGTAAGGCTGGAGCTACATACATCGACCCGTTTTGCGGCCCGGGACGATGCCGCGTTCGAGATACCGGGGAATGGATTGACGGGGGGGTGGTGGCAGCCTGGAAGAAGAGTCGCGACGGCGGGGCGCCATTTACCCAGGTTTTTATCGGCGACCTTGACGTTCAACGGCGGGAATCCGCAGCCAACCGCTTACGGCAGTTGGGCGCGCCGGTTGTTGAGATCGACGGTGCCGCCGTGCAGGCCGTGCGCCAGATTGTTGGGAGACTGAATCCCTATGGGCTGCATTTCGCGTTCCTCGATCCGTTCAATCTCGAAGCGCTGGACTTCGATATCATCAACTCGCTTTCCGCGCTGAGACGTATCGACATGCTTGTTCATGTGAATCAGATGGATTTGCAGCGCAATCTGATAAGCAACGCGACAGCGGAAGAATCAGCATTTGATACATTCGCGCCGGGATGGCGCGACAAGGTGGACATCGTGCGGGGGCAAAACGAGATTCGGCAACGCGTATTCCAGTATTGGCGCGATCAGGTTGCCAATCTGGGGGTATGGCCATCTGCCGAAATGAAGCTAATCACGGGCAGCAAGAATCAGCCGCTGTACTGGCTGCTGCTCGCGGCAAAGCACGATCTGGCACACAAGTTCTGGGCCACGGCCTCCAATGTCGAAGGCCAGGGGAAGCTCGATTTCTAGCCTAGGGTGGTCGCCACTGCATCCGGATAGTCGTCCCAGGTGCGGCCACGGAAGACACGTCCGTTCGCCTTTTTGTGGCGCTTGACGCCGTCGGACCCCCAGCCTCCCCACTGTTTGAAGAAAAACGCCGCGCCGGCGTCCTCGGCCTGCGCCTGTACGTTTGCTACCCACTCTTCGCGCATGGGTCGAGCCTTGTGGCCTGACTCGCCACCGACGATCACCCAGTGGATATCGCACAGGTTGAGATGCCCCAGATCTTCAAGCAACGGCTCTACCGAGAGGAAACGTATGTACGCGTCTACCCTGCGCAGGTAATCGATGCGGGGCACACCGTATTTCTTGTCTTCCACGGATACCCCTAGCCAGACGTTTTGTGGGCAGGCGCGTCTCGCGAAATACTCTGGCAGCCGCTCGGCACGCTTGGTGAGAATCTGATAGGTGTGATGTGGCGTCGCCTCAATGACCGAGAACACGCGGTCGAGAAACTTGTCGGGCACGTCTTCGTGAAACAGGTCGCTCATGCTGTTGACGAAGTACACGGTCGGCTTCTTTCGCGTCAGTGGCTGTTCAAGCCGGTTCTCGTGCAAAGTGAGCTGAAACTCGTTCTCGTAGCCGGGAGCGCCCATCGCATGCAGCCGACGCGCCATCACTTCGGCATAGCAGTGTTTGCAGCCAGGCGAAACCTTGGTGCATCCGGTAGTCGGATTCCAAGTTTGCTCCGTCCATTCGATGGTTGATTGCGTCGCCATGTTGGCCTCCTAATTCATTTAAGCGCAGCGCCCGCCGAACGGGGCTGTGCATGTTCGGACGCGAAGGCGTCCACCAATCGGGACAGCGCTGAGCGAACCTGCGCCAAGTCGGGGTCGGCCAAGGTCACGCGAACGCGTTCAGCGAGCTGTTCCGCTGTCGGAGTCGCCTCGCTCTCAGCCGTATGCACCAGACGCATACACCGGTTGATGACAGTGATCGGCGGACTGGCCTTACCCCTTTCGTACTTGCTAACCATCGACTGATCGACCTCCAGTAAGTCAGCGAATTCCTTCTGGCTGCGCCCGTTACGCGCCGCCCGGATGAGTTCTTCTACGCTTTCGAAGGCCGCCATCACAACACCAAAAAAGTCACCTAGAGCATATTCTACATCATATATTCTCTTGGTGCATGCACTTGCGGCTTGCGGGACCGATTGGACCGGTTAGCCTGGGACCATCCCACGCAGCATCAAGGACGCCTCGGCCTCCCGCCGCGTAACCAATCCCGGCAGAATCTTTCCGCCGCCATAGACCCAGCGCCGCAGCTCCTTGCCCGCACCATGCCAGTCCCGCTGATTGATCCGCCGCCGCAACGTCGACGTCTGAAGCCGTCCCGCACCGAGGTTGAAGGTGAAGTCGACGATGGCCGCGAGTCGCTCCTCTGGTTCAGCGGCCAGCACCGGGCAGTAGCGAAGCGTGGCGGTGAGTGCTGTGCGCAGGTCCTGACGCAAGTAGATCTCGCCCTCTTCCTCATTGATTGGTGGATGGTCTGGCTTGCACAAACGGCCGTAGCCGATCGTCCAGTAGCCGGCCGGGCAGATATAGGGATGGGCCCGGCGCAGCGGATCTGACCTCGGAATTCGATGAAATCCCTCGAAGCGCTTGGCCAGGGCGATAGCTGCCTGGGGAATCTGGCTCATGGCTTCACCCTGTCGAACACGCGCCCGATGAACCAAAAGTTCAGCACGCCGGCCCACAGGGCTTGGTCGGCTTCAGTCCATGCGTGGAGGATGGCAACACCCCAGTCGGCACCGCCTTCAATAGCAGCAACGAAGGCGGCCGTCTTGGCAGCGCAGTACAGCGCCATGAACCAATAAGTAATGACGGGGCGCACGCTGCTCGACAGGGCGTCGGCCCATCGGACGCCACTTTTCTCGCCTTGGGTGCGAACAGCTTCGCGCAGCGTTTCGATTGCGCCCACGTTCCACGCCGCATCGGCTCCGGCGCCGATTTCGTGCATACGCTGCGCACCGCGTAGCTTCTCGAATTCGAGCGCCTTGTCCTGCATCGACAGCTCGTGGCCGCGTTCGCCCTTGCGGTCGAGCCACTTGAGCAGCTCAGGTGCCAGGCGAAACCCGCCGCCGAGCAGACCACCAAGAAGGGTCTCGATCATTGGCCACCTCCGAACACCTTGAACTTGATGAGGGCGCCCGCCACCAACGTCAGCAGGAATCCGGTGGTGATCATCTTGATGACGGTCTGCCAGGCGGTGTGCTTGGCGGTGTTGAAGGCATCGAGCAGGCCGCGCAGTTCGCGGATGTCGTGGGCGGCGTCGTCACCGTCCAGGCCAACATCGGCCAGGGCACGTTTGGCACCGCGTTCGGCGGCGCGATCCAGAAGGTCTTCGAAGTCCTCCTTGCGCAGGAGGAGCATGTTGTCGACCAGTGCGGGTTTTTGTGGGTCAGTCATAGGGCGGGCTCCAGAAATGCAAAACCCGCCACTCGGGCGGGTTTTCGGGGTTCAGGGGAAAGCGATCAGATGGCGATGCCGGGACTCCAGCCGGTGGCCTTGTAGGCCGAGAGCACTGCCTCGTCCTCGATGAAGCAGAGCCAACCGACTTTAGGGATGTGGTATTCCCAGACGCCCGCGATGCGCGCCGCGATCTGATCGGTCTTGCCGCTCCAGACGCCGGTTGCGCCAGCGGGAATGAGGTAACGGTCGCCGTTAACCGGGCTGGCAGGTGGTGTGGCCAGATCGCGGTCTTTGACCGACAGGCTGACGACAGCGCCCAGCCGCTTCAGGTTGGCATCCATGCCGGCGCCCCAGCCGCTTTCGCCGAGCGTCCAGCCGTAGTTGAGTCCCAGGTTCGGGTCAGTGATTGCGGGCATCAGATGCCTCCGTAGTACTTGTCATAGTGAAGTCCGTAGCCGGCACGTTCGAAGGCGATCGAGTGCTTCTGCAGGCTG
>JAPTVL010000011.1 GCA_028065725.1 Betaproteobacteria bacterium | reverse complement strand
TTGCTCGTGTGGCCGGCAACGATGCCCGACACGTACACCGCTTCGTCGATGTAGCCGAAGTAGCTGCCGACGTTCTTCGGATGCTTGCTGGCATCGTAGAGGCCGCCGCAATGCAGGAACATGACGTCGGGATACTTCGGGGCAATCTTGAGGATGTGCGGATCGAAGTAGCCGAACGAGGTCGGAAACACCACCTGCGCGCCATCCAGGTTGATCATGCTTTCCATCGCCTTCTGCACGGCAATGGTCTCGGGCACGTTTTCCTGGTCCACCGCCTTGATCCAGGACTGCTTGACGATGGCCGACTTGCCTTCGAAATGCGCCTGGTTGTAGCCGTAGTCGTCGCGCGGACCGACGTAGATGAAGCCCATGGTCACCTTTTTGGCCGCAGCCGCGACTTCGCTGATGCCGAAGCCGCCGGCCATGATGCCGAACCCCATTCCGGCCAGGCCCTTGAGCGCTGTGCGCCGGCCCTGATCGACCGGTTTATTTTGTTTCTTGTCCATTCCCTTGCTCCTTATGTTTGCACTCACATCGTCCACTTGACCATTGCTTGGGGAATATCCTCGTCAAACCCCTTGACCCCGTATTTATTGCGCCAGATCTGGTATTCGACACCGACCTGGAAGGTGCCCGGAGCACCAAACCAGTTGCCGGCATCGATCAGCAAGCGGGGGCCGGCCACCAAGTTGTCGGCCTTGGGTGCGCTGCCCCCTTTTTCACCCCAGGCATAGTCCGCGAATCCTTCGAAGGCCAGTTTCTGGCCGGCCACCTGGAACGGCAGCAGCCAGTCGATCGTGACCTGGGCGCCGGCGTCGGTCTGGGTCGTCAGCCAGTCGCGTTCGCTTTCGCGGTAGTAAAGATTGATATCGGCAAAGGCGAATTTGGGCAGATCCAGAGCCAGGCCGATGCCAAGCAGATAGGCGCGCAGGTCTTCGCCCATTTCGAGCGTGCCTGCCACCAGCACATCCTTGACGATGCCGAAGGACATGTCCTTGCCGCTGATCTTGCCCAGGCTCAGGCGGGGCGAGAATTCGGCGTAGTAGCCGGTGCCTTTGGAGGCGGGATTGCTGACATCGAGGAAGAAGAAGTTGTCGCCATATTTCCAGCCGTTCGCATGTTCCACGGTCAGGATCGCCATGGAGTTGTCACCGAGCTCATAGCCCTCGCCGTGCAGCAGTTGGACATTCGTGGTGCTCCATTCCGCCGCCTGGCTGGTCGCACTCGCCGAAGCCAGTAATGACCAGGCCAGCGCCTGCGAAAACGTTCGCCAGCGCGACCGGGGTTGGGGGGAAGAAAGGGGGGCTTGCCTGAGTTGCATGGTTTCTCCTGGTTGCCTAGTCAGTTTTCGATTACGCACAACGCGAATCGTTGTATACAACAAAGCATCCATCATGCC
This sequence comes from Betaproteobacteria bacterium, assembly GCA_028065725.1. Next base: position 4,307 of record JAPTVL010000011.1, on the reverse strand, counting down.
AGCCTCTAAAGACAAGCCAAAAATCAACCCGCCTTGGCAAATTAACCATATTAATCATGCGGTTAAAAAAACAATACCGAACCCCTCCGCGAGCCATCTCGGATGGCCTGCGTGCTGTAAACAAGCAGGTTTATGGTGCGCATGCGGGCGCGTCGCCCTGAAACGGTGCGCGTCAGCGCCTCTGGCTAGGCGTTTTTCTTCGCCGGAAAGCTGTGCTTCTTGTGGATGGCGAGTTGCGTCAGGGTGATGGTTTTGACGAACTGTTCGACATGGGAGATGTGGTCGCGCATCAGCGCCTGCGCCTGAGCAAGATCGCGGCGCAGCAGGCTCTGGCATATCTGGTAGTGGTCGTCGTAAGTCTGATCGATACGCTCCGCCCGGGTGAACCCCAGTCGCCGGACGAGGCGCAGATGACGGTTCACATCGGCCAGGTATTCGCGCAGCACCAAATTTCCTCCGCCCTCGGCGAGGGCGAGGTGAAAGCTCTCATCGCGCGCTTCCATTTCCTCGGGATCGTAGCTGCGGTCGATCTGCCGTACCGGATCCCAGGCCACTGCGAGTTCGTTTAGCGCCGCATCGCTCATGTAGGTGCAGGCGAGCTGAAGTGAAAGCTGTTCCAGGCCCATCCGAACCTGGTAGTACTTGCTCAGGTCGTCGATATCAAGGTTGCGGATGAAGCACCCCTGCTTGGGCAGCACGGTAAGATAGCCCTCGACTTCGAGCCGTTGCAACGCGCTGCGTATCGGGGTGCGACTGACTCCGAAGTGGTCGGCCAGTTCGGTCTCGGTCACCCGGCTCCCCGGATATATCTCGAAATTCAGAATCATTTCGCGCAAGCGGGTATATACGTCCTTTGCGCTCAGCTTGGCCTCTGCCACGTTCGCCTCCTTATCGCAGTCCACCTCGACCGACGGCCCGCATTGCACCGACAGAACCCTATGGTAACGGCATCGAAACGGCACCCGCTCATTCCGCGACGACGACTAACAGATCCTGCCCGGCGGACACCTGCCCGCCCTCGCGGCAGAACACCTTGTGGATGCGTCCGTCGCACGGCGCCAGCACGGCGAACTCCATTTTCATCGATTCGACGATGACCAGCGGGTCGCCCTGCTTCACTGCGGCACCCTCCTCCACTTCCACCTTCCACACGTTGCCGGCGACGTGGCTGGCGATGGCGCGACCGTTCTCCGGCAGGTCGAGTTCGCTGTCGGGTGCGGCTTCGGCCACCGTCATATCACTGGCGTATTCGGCCTGGCCGCTCGCGCGCCAGCGCTCGCGCTCGGCGTCGAACGAAGCCTGCTGCTGCGTCTTGAAGGCGGTAATGGACGCGTTGTTGTCGGCGAGGAAGCGGTTGTACTCGCGCAGGCTGAAGGTGGTCTCTTCCACTTTCAATTGGTAGCGGCCAAGCGGGAAGTCCTCGCGGATTTTCAGCAGTTCTTCCTCGCTCACCGGGAAGAAGCGCACCTGGTCGAAGAAGCGCAGCAGCCACGGCTTGCCGTCGGTGAAGTCGGCGGTCTGACGCCAGCGATTCCACATCTGCAGCGTACGGCCGACGAACTGGTAGCCGCCGGGGCCTTCCATGCCGTAGACGCACATGTAGGCGCCGCCGATGCCGACGGCATTCTCCGGGGTCCAGGTGCGGGCGGGGTTGTACTTGGTGGTGACGAGGCGATGGCGCGGATCGACCGGGGTGGCGACCGGCGCACCCAGGTACACGTCGCCCAGGCCCATCACCAGATAGCTGGCGTCGAAGACGATGCGCTTCACCTCCTCGATGCTGTCCAGCCCGTTGATGCGGCGGATGAACTCGATGTTGCTCGGGCACCAGGGCGCGTCCTTGCGCACCGACTGCATGTATTTCTCGATGGCGAGTTTGGTGGCGGCGTCGTCCCACGACAGCGGGATGTGCACGATGCGGGTGGGCACCTGCATGTCCTCGATCGCGGGCAGCGCCTTTTCCGCGGCCAGCAGCAGCTCCATCAGCTTCGCCAGCGGCAGCACGCGCGAGTCGTAGTGCACCTGCAGCGAACGGATGCCTGGGGTGAGGTCGAGAATGCCCTGCACCGCCTTCGCCTGAAGGTGCGTCATCAGCGCGTGCACGCGGAAGCGCAGGTTGAGGTCGAGCACCAGTGGGCCGTATTCGATCAGCAGGTACTTGTCGCCGGCGCGGCGGTAGACGACGGCGACGGGGTTGTCGGTTTCGGGGGTGCGGTGAAGGATGGGTTCGGCGAGCGTCTCTCCCTCTCCCCCAGCCCCTCCCCCGGTCTTGTGCCCTTCAGGGTATGCGGGGGAGGGGAGAAGGCTGGCGATGGCGGCGTCCTGCGCCGTTTCCATGCGCTCGGCCTGTTCCTGCGACAGGCGCTTGAAGCGCACCGTGTCGCCGGGACGCAGCTGCCCCATCTTCCACAGTTCGGCCTGCACGATGGTGGCCGGGCAGACGAACCCACCGAGGCTGGGGCCGTCAGGACCGAGGATCACCGGCATGTCGCCGGTGAAGTCGACCGCGCCGATGGCGTAGGCGTTGTCGTGGATGTTGGACGGATGCAGGCCGGCCTCGCCGCCGTCCTTGCGCGCCCACTGCGGGCGGGGGCCGATCAGGCGGACGCCGGTCCGGCTGGAGTTGTAGTGCACTTCCCAGTCGGTGGCGAAGAACATGTCGATGTCGGCGTCGGTGAAGAAGTCCGGCGCGCCGTGCGGGCCATAGAGGACGCCGATTTCCCAGGCATGGGCATAGGCTGGGACCAGCGCGGCAGGCAATGCGGGGCCGATGTTCGAGGCGTCCGCTGCCGGGATGTGCAGCACGTCGCCCACCCGCAGCGTGCGCCCGGCGTGGCCGCCGAACTGGCCCAGCGTGAAGGTGGCCTTGCTGCCCAGATACTCGGGCACGTCGAAGCCGCCGCGCACCGCGAGGTAAGTGCGGCAGCCGGTGTCCTTGATCGCGCCGAGTTTCAGGATCGAACCGGCCTTCACCGCATGCGCAGCCCAGTTGGCAAGCGCAACGCCGTCGAGCTCGGCGCCCATGTCGGCGCCGGCCAGCGCGATCCGCGCGTCGCAGTTGAAGCGCAAGGTGGGGCCGGCGACAGTCAGTTCGAGCGCGGCCGCACCCTCTTCGTTGCCGACGAGCGTGTTGGCGAGCCGCAGGGCCAGCGCATCCATCGGCCCGGACGGCGGCACGCCGACGTCCCAGAAACCGGTGCGGCCCGGCCAGTCCTGGATGCTCGACTGCACGCCGGGTTCGATGACGTCGATGGTCGCCGGGCGGTAGTGGAAGGCATTGAGGTAGCGCGTGGTCTGGCGGCCTTCGATGAATACCGCATCGCGCACGATCTGGCCGAGGTAGCCCAGGTTGGTCTCGATGCCGGCGACGCGGGTGTTGGCCAGCACCTGTTGCATGTTTTCCAGCGCTTCGGCGCGGTCTTCACCCTTGACGATGAGCTTCGCCACCATCGGGTCGTAGAACGGCGGCACGTCGCTGCCCCGCTCGACCCAGGTTTCGATGCGCGCGTCGGCCGGAAACACCACCTCGGTCAGCACGCCGGCGGCGGGCTGGAAATCCTTGCCCGGGTCTTCGGCGTAGAGACGCACCTGCATCGACGCGCCCTGGGGCTCGGCCCTGAAGCCGGCAAGATCGAGTTCGCCGGCAGCCTCCTTCACCATCCACTCGACCAGGTCGACGCCGGTGACCTCCTCGGTGACGCCGTGCTCGACCTGTAGGCGCGTATTCACTTCGAGGAAATAGAACTCGCCGCTCTGCGTGTCGTAGACGAATTCGACGGTGCCGGCGGAGCGGTAGCCGACCGCTTCGCCGAGGCGCACCGCGGTGGCGAGCAAGTTGTTGCGCTGCGTGTCGGTGAGTCCGGGGGCCGGCGTTTCCTCGATGACCTTCTGGTTGCGCCGTTGCACCGAACAGTCGCGCTCGCCCAGTGCGACGACGTGGCCACGGCCGTCGCCGAAAATCTGCACCTCGATGTGGCGCGCGTGCTCGACGTATTTTTCGAGGAAGATGCCGGCCTCCTTGAAGTTGGCGCGTGCCAGGCGCTCGACCGACTGGAAGGCTTCCACCAGTTCGTCGGCACTCCAGATCAGCCGCATGCCGATGCCGCCGCCGCCGGCGGTGCTCTTCAGCATCACCGGGTAGCCGATGCGCGCGGCCTCGGCCTGGGCGTGGCCGGCGTCCGAGAGCAGACCGGAACCGGGCAAGAGCGGCACCTTGTTGTGCTCGGCCAGGTCGCGCGCGGTGTGCTTCAAGCCAAAGGCGCGCATCTGCGCAGGGCTCGGCCCGATGAAGGCGATGCCGGCCGCCG
>JAPTVL010000161.1 GCA_028065725.1 Betaproteobacteria bacterium | reverse complement strand
CGACGGCTCGTTCAACCTGGACGTGGCCTGGATGCAAACGCAGCCACGAACACAAGTTTAAGCGCGAGCACCAACGACCTTCATTCTAAGATTTTCCCTGGCTAGGAAATCTAGCTGATCGATGGCGATAATTTGCAGGCTGGTAGCCCCACAGAACCTTCATCAACACCGAGGTGTTTCTTTAGTCCAGCCCACCCCAACGGCGTGACCTGGATTGCCCGGGTGGACTTCGAGCGCCGCAGCCAGCCAGATGAGCAAAGCACGGTCATGAATTGAACACCGAGCGGTCCAGCCAGGTGATAGCGACGCTCCGTCCAATCGAGACACTGCCGAGCAAGTCCGCGTCGGCTTGGTTTTAGCGCAGTCACATCAAGACCCATAGCACCGAACCATTGCATACCAGACGGCGTTACCACGAACTGCTTATCTGCTGCCGGCACAACGAATCCTCGTTCTTGCAGGCCCTGTGCCACAGCCACACCAAGCTGCCCGGCAAGGTGATCGTAGCAGCGGCGGGCAAAGCGCAGGTCTAATCCTTCGCGGCTGAGCGGTTTTCGCTTGACCGCCTCCGAGGGCTTGAGCGCTGCGAGATGCTCGAGGGCCAGAGCGACATGGGAACCGGCCAGACGGTAGTAACGATGGCGCCCCTCCGTCTCAACCGCCAGCAATCCACCCGCGAGGAGTTTGGCGAGATGAGAACTCGCAGTTTGCGCGGTGACACCCGCCGCATAGGCCAGCTCACCAGCCGGTAGCGCACGTCCGTCGGCCAAGGCGATCAGCATCGCCGCTCTTGCCGGATCAGCGATCAGGAAGGCGCTGGAGGACACGTAATTGGGCAGTGGGGGCACGCTGGGTCTCCCATAGGGTCCGAACAATTATAGTCGCCGAAGGGGCTCGCACATTTCGATGTGTGCCGAAGCATCGGGTGCATATAGCAACCGACAATAGGCACTCGACTGGATGCAGGAAGCACGCTCATGCGAGCTCACGACAGCCTTCAACCCCGCGTTTCGGCAGGAGCCGACAATACCGCTCAGGGGGTTGCCGATCGCCGCCGGCTGACCCTCGTCACGCTCTGCATGGCCGTGCTCATAGCGCAAGTCGATACTTCCGTCGTTAACTTGGCCATTCAGCCGCTCGGTGTTTATTTCACGGCCGGCGTCGCTGCGCTTCAATGGGTCGCGGACAGCTACAATCTGGTCTACGCCGCCCTGCTGTTGACCGGCGGGCTCCTGGCCGATCTTCTCGGCCGGCGCATCATCTTCATGGTGGGCGCCGCAGTCTTTACGGCGGCATCGTTACTCTGTGCGTTTGCCCCGACCGTCTCGCTGCTGATCGGCGGCCGGGCACTCGCGGGGCTGGGGGCGGCCCTGCTGTTGCCCGCCTCGTTGGCCATCATTCGCGTTGTCTGGCCCGATCACGTCGAACGCGGTCGGGTTCTTGGCATATGGGCGGGCTGCAACGGCTTGGCGCTGGCGATTGGTCCCACTCTCGGCGGCTTGTTGATCGGGCAGTTCGGATGGCGCAGCATCTTTCTCGTCGTCGTTCCCCTGGGGCTCGCCGCTTTTGCATTAGCCCTGCCCACCATTCCGGAATCGTCCGCTCGGCAGGAGCGTCATTTCGACGCGCCGGGCCAAATCCTGGGTGCGCTTGCGCTCGGCGGTTTAGCCCTTGCCGCCATCGAGACGAACGGTGCGACCCTCACGGCTCTTATTGCTCTGGCAGCCGCCATACCGGCTCTCCTGCTGTTCATCGCGGTCGAGTCGCAAAGGGGCGCTGCAGCCCTGGTGCCGCTGGCCATGTTCCGCACGCGCGGGTTTCTCGGCGCCGTGACGGCAACGGCGGGGATGACCTTCGGGATGTATGGCGTATTGTTTCTGTTGCCGTTGACGTGGCAGGGCAGCGGTATCCTTGATCCCCTGGGGGTAGGCCTTGCCCTCGTACCGATGGCCCTCGTATTCGTTCTTGTCTCGCCCTTCTCTGGTACGCTCAGCCGCAAATTCGGGGTACATTCCATGACCAGCGGCGGTGTGGCTTTGATCGGGTTCGGGCTCCTTATCCTGAGTGTGAGTGCTGGCTGGAAATCGATCTTGGCGGATGAAACAGGCTTGATTCTGACCGGGCTAGGAATGGGGCTGGCTACCGGGCCGCTCCTCGCCGTCGCTGTCGGCGCGGTATCTGCCGCTCGTTCAGGAACGGCTGCTGCGCTCATCAACGTAGCTCGGATGGCCGGCGCCACAATCGGCGTGGCCGTAATGGGCGCGGTGTTTGCCGCTGCACACGACAGTGCGATCGGCTTACGCCTCGCCATGTTGCTGGGAGGTTTGGTTCAGCTCACTTGTGCCGCTGTGGCATGGACCACCACGCGGTCAGTCGCTAAGCCTGCCCCAAGCATCGAACAATCGGCCTGATTCATGGTTCATGTGCAGTTTTGGCTGGGCCGAAACCGGCAGCTCGCAAGCAAGTACCGCTTAGCAAGTGAAGGCCGGCGTCAGCCCCGCCCGCTCAAGCCGCGCATGACCCGATGCCAGCCGACCTCGGCGCTTGCCCCGGCCTGCGCGAATACCGTTTGCAGCTGCTTCATCTGGGTGCCGGTGAGCCGTGCCTCCAGCTTTGCCCCGGCCGGGGTCAGTGTCAGTTGCCGCACGCGGCGATCATGCGCCGCGGTGTCCATCGCCACCAGCCGCATTTCGACCAGCTGGCGCAAGGGGGCGTTCAGCGCCTGCTTGCTGACGCCGAGCGTGCCCAGCAGATCATTGACCGACATCTGCGGATTGCGGCCGACAAAATAGAGAATCCGGTGATGCACCCGCCCCAGGCCGCGCTGACCGAGGATGCGGTCGGGCGGCGCGGTGAAGGCGCGATAGCCGAAGTAAAGCTGCTCGATGGCCAGGCGCAATGCGGCGCCGCGCGGCGGGGTCGGGGCCGGATCGGCCGGGGCTCTTGGGTCAACCATATTGACATGGTAGGCTGCCAGCCGTTAGGCTGTCCATAGGTCAACTCTATTGACGTTAATGGGTGGCTGCCATGAATCCTCCGTCGCCGCAGCAAGGTCCCCGATTCTCTTCCCGCAGCCGCGATCTGCACCCGTCGCCGATCCGCGAGATCCTGTCCGTCGTAGACCGGCCGGGCATGATCTCCTTCGCCGGCGGCCTGCCGGCGATCGACAGCTTTCCGGATTTCAGCCTGGACGGCATGCCGCAGCACCTCCTGCAATACGGCCCCAGCGAAGGCGAACGGGAGCTGCGCCAGCGCATCGCCGAAGAACTGCAGCGGCTGGGCTTGCCCTGCTCGGCCGAGCAGGTGTTGATTCTTTCCGGCTCGCAGCAGGGGATCGATCTGGTCGCCAAGCTGTTCATCGATCCGGGCACCGCGGTGGCGGTGGAGTCGCCGACCTACCTCGCCGCGCTCCAGGTGTTCCGCTTCTTCGGCGCGCGCTTCGTCGCCTTCGACGCACAGGCGCCGGATGCGCCGGCGCTGCAGCGCGAACGGGCGGCCTTCGCCTACGCCATCCCCACCTTCCAGAATCCCAGCGGCCGCTGCCTGGATGCCGGCGAGCGCGCCGCGCTGGCCGCCGCCTGCGATGCCGCCATGACGCCCCTGTTCGAGGACGATCCCTACCGCGATCTGGCGTACGACCCCTGCGAGCGCACCCCCGTCTGCGCCCGGCTCCGGCGCGCGCCGTGGATCTACCAGGGATCGTTCTCGAAGAGTCTGGCGCCCGGCCTGCGCCTGGGCTACCTCGCGGCCTCGCCGGAACTGCTGCCGCTGCTCGCGCGCCTCAAGCAGGCCGCCGACCTGCACAGCAATCGCATCAGCCAGTGGCTGGTGCTGCAGCAATTGAACGACCCGGCGCGCGACCGGCAGCTGGAAGCGCTGGCGGAACGCTACCGCCGGCGCCGCGACGCCTTCGAGACCGCGCTACGTCGCCACTTCGGCGACATCGCCAGTTGGCAGACGCCGCCCGGTGGATTGTTCTTCTGGCTCACCCTGAATCGCCGCATCGACACCCGGGAGCTGCTGCCCCAGGCCCTGGCCGCGGGCGTCGCCTTCATGCCCGGCGAGCCGTTCCTGCCCATGGAGGCGGCGGCTTGCGGCCAGCTACGCCTCAATTTCAGCCACGCCAGCGAGGCGCAGGCTGAGTCGGGGCTGGGGAAACTGGCAGCGTTGATTCGCGGCTTCGCTTGAAATCGGCCTGCATCAGCCGTCCAGCGTTCCATCCCTCACGAGCTTCTTCAAATCTCATCTTCCGGATCCCCTGTAGCAGTTCCGTTCGTCTCATCTCGTGCCCCCTTCGGGACATTATGACGACCGGACAGTTCTAAAAATCCGCGACACCCCTAGAAAATTCCCCGGTTCGCCTATAGAATGCGAACCGGATTAGGTTCATTTCCCGGCGGCCCCGGGGAATGTGAAACGGGAAGTTCGGTAGTCGAAAGCCTGCTTTCGATGAAGCCGACGCAGCCCCCGCTGCTGTAAGCCGGACAAATCCGCCCAAATGCCACTGTGCTTGCACGGGAAGGTGGGTGGAGGAGGATGAAGGCGAGCCAGAAGACCGGCCTGATCCGCCAGGTGTGGTATTGGCCCCGGGGTGTGGGCGCAGCTGACCGAAGGATGGCCCGGTTCCATTCGTCCATCCGCCAGTCCCGCAGACGATGGTCTGTAGCGTTGCACTTCCCCCAGGTTCGATACCACCATTCATGTTCATGAACGCAAGGGAGTCATCATGCCTATCGAACTCGATTACGATTGCTTCGACCTGCGCGCGGCCTGAAGCGTGGCCGGCAAAGTCTGGTTTGTCGGTGCCGGCCCCGGTGATCCCGAGCTGATCACGGTCAAGGGCCGCGGTCTGCTCGAACGCGCCGGCGCCGTACTGTTTGCCGGATCGCTGGTCGATCGAGCGGCGACGCTCTATGCGCCCGACGATAGCGCCATCCGCGACTCGAAGGATATGACGCTCGACGAAATCGTCGCCTGGCTGATCGAGCAGGCGGCGCGTCACGAAACGGTGGTGCGTCTGCAAACCGGAGACCCCACGCTCTACGGTGCGCTGGTCGAAATGGTCCGCCCGCTCGCTGCGGCCGGTATCGAGTGGGCGGTCATCCCGGGCGTTTCCTCGGCCATGGCTGCTGCCGCCGCCGCTGGCGAGACGCTGACCTTGCCGGAAGTCACCCAGACCGTGATCCTCACCCGCGTCGCCGGCCGCACACCGATGCCGCCGGGCGAGGAACTGGAAGCGCTGGCGGCGCATCGCACGACGCTCTGCATTTTCCTTTCCGTCACCTTGCTGCACGAGGTGCAACGCGCCTTGCGGGCCGCGGGCTGGCCGGAAGACGCGCCGATCGTCGTGGTGCAAAAGGCGAGCTGGCCGGGTCAGGAGAAAATCGTGCGCGGCACGCTGGCCGACATCAAGCGCCGCTGCCAGGAGAAAAAAATCGCCGCGCAAGCCATGATCATCGCCAGCCCGACCCTCGGCGCACGACATTGGCAAGACATCGCCCGCTCCAAGCTCTACGACCCGGCCTTCGGTCATCGCTTCCGCCGGGCATCGCTCACTGAAGGCTCCTCATCATGAATGACACCACTCTGCTCCTCGTCGGCCACGGTTCGCGCAACCGCGAGGGCAACAAGGAAATCCTGCACTTCGCCGCCCAGTGGCGCGAGCGCCACCCGGCATGGCGCATCGAGGTGTGTTTCATCGAACACGCCGAGG
>JAPTVL010000541.1 GCA_028065725.1 Betaproteobacteria bacterium | reverse complement strand
ACCCAGACCTGCGCAGGACCGATGAAGACTCTTGCGCAGATCGGTCGGCAAGACGGCCGCGATCTTGGCCAGGGCATTGCGCGCCCTGGGCCTGCAGCGCGGCGATGTCCCGGTAGAGAGTGCGCAGGCTGATGCCGAGTTCGGACGCCAGAACGGCGCCGCTCACCGGGTAGCGATGACGGCGCAGGCATTGCATCAATTTGAGCAGGCGTTCAGCGCGCGACAACGAGCGCTCCTTTGCAATGACATTGCATGCAGAATTGCTGAAGGAGGTGCGCCAGGATCGAAGCTCCTTTGCCTATCTGCATGATGTCCCACCTCTTGAGCGTTACAGGGCCTGCATGACCCGCTCCAGCTTTTGCCTAACCTCGCTGGCCAATTGATGGACCTCCGGCTTGTTCACCAGATTGAGCACCGCATTGGGGTCCATGAATTCCACCTGCACCTTGCCCGCATCGTCCTGGCGCACCACCACGTTGCACGGCAGCAGTAGGCCGATTGACGGTTCCGCTTCCAGTGCCCGGTGCGCCAGCGGCGGGTTGCAGGCCCCGAGGATGCGGTAGGGCGGTATGTCCTGGTTGAGTTTCTTCTTCAGCGTCGCCGCCACGTCGATGTCCGTCAACACGCCGAAGCCTTCCTTTTGGAGTTCCTGGGTGACCTTGTCGACTGCCGCATCGAAAGAAGATGCGACCGTCTTGCCGAAACCGTACCGGGTGCTCATGTTGTTACTCCTTCGCTGAGGATAAAAAGTCAAACATAGGTTTGGGATACTACCCGAGTTCGTCACTTTTGCCTGAAAAACGGGTCGATGGGCGTCTGCTGATGACGGTAGCTGTTGGGTTTGCGGGGTGTTTTTGGGGCGTGAGCGTGTAGTGTCACGTTCTGTCGGTAATGTAATTTGCATGGCTTAGGCGTAGCAACTATCGTGCGCACATGTTCCTGCGCCGCACCCAGTCCGGACCCCGCGAGTACCTGCAGCTCGTCGAGAGCTACCGCACGCCCGCAGGCGTCCGTCAACGCGTGCTGTTCTCCTTCGGTCGCATCGATCAGCTGTCGGCGGAACAGATCGAAACCCTGGTGCGCGGCTTGCAGCGCGTGGGGGGTGACGCGAGCGTCGCTTCGCCGTCCCCGCACATCGCCTGCGCGCCTGCCCGCAGCCTGGGCGACACGTGGGCGTTGACCCAGTTGTGGAAATCCCTGGGCCTGGAATCGGCCTTGCGGCGGGCGCTGGGTGCGCGCCGTACCGCACACGAGCCCTGGATCCGCACGATGGTCTTTCATCGGCTGTGCGATGCGGGCTCCAAGCTGGGCACCCTGCGCTGGCTGGAGACGGCGGTGATGCCCGGTATCGCCACCGAGCAGGCCAATCACCCGGCGCTGCTGCGCGCGATGGATGCCCTCGATGAAGTGACCGACGCCCTGCAGGGGCAGGTCCTCCAGGCGCTGCGGCCACTGCTGGATGAGGAGTTGTCGGTGGTGTTCTACGATCTGACGACGGTGCGGGCCGAGGGCGAGAGCGAGCTGCCGGGCGACCTGCGCGCGTTCGGCCACTCGAAGGACCGGGATCTGCCGGCGCGTCAGGTGGTCATTGGCGTGGTGCAGAGCGCCTGCGGCTTGCCGTTGCTGCATACCGTGCACAAAGGCAACGTCTCGGAGCCCTCGACCCTGCTCGCCATGGTGCAAGCGCTGAAGGCGCGGCTGGCCGTGAAGCGGGTGGTGATCGTGGCAGACCGGGGCCTGATGAACCACGACCAGCTTGAGCAACTGGATGCGCCTGAAGTGGCGGTGGACTACATCATGGCGGTGCCGGCGCGCCGTTATGGCGACTATGCCGGTCACGTTCAGGCGCTGGGTTTTGCCGCGGACGCCACAGGCATCCGGGAGACCCGGGATCACGCCGGGCGCCGGCTGATCGTGGCCCGCGATGCCGAACGGGCGCAGTCGATGCGCGAGCACCGCGCGGCGGCGCTGGCGGAGATCGAGGCGCTGGCGGCGGAGCGCGTCGGCAAGCTCGAAGCACAGGAGCGTGGAGAGCGCACCCGCGGTCGGGCACTGAGCGACGGCGGGGTCTATCACCAGATCCAGAGCCTGATCGAGGACGCTGGGCTCGGGCGCATCGTCAAGACGCACATCGCCAACGGGCTGTTCTCCTACGACATCGACTTGGGCTCCCTGGCGCGTGCCGAGGCGCTCGATGGCACCCTGATCCTGGTGACCCGCATCGACACTCTGGACGCGGCGGCCGTGGTCGAGCGCTACAAGGCGCTGGCGGACATCGAGCGCGGCTTCCGCGTGCTCAAGCAGGAGATCGAGATCGCGCCGATGTATCACCGCCTGCCGGAACGAATCCGCGCGCACGCGGCGATCTGTTTTCTTGCCCTGGTGCTGCATCGCCACCTGCGCGCACGGCTGCGCGCCGGCAAGCGTTCGGAGAGCCCCGAGCGCGCGCTGCAGCAGTTGCGCCGGATCCAGGCGCACGAGGTCACCGTGGACGGCGCCACCCATCACACCACCAGCGCGATCCGTGCCGAGCACCGCGTACTCTGCGAACAACTGAAACTGTCGTTGCCCGATGCGCAGGCGCTGCCGCTTCCGAGCACGCGTCAGCGGCGGCGACAATCTCCCTCCAAACGGCCATCCGCTGCCAGCGTCTTGTAGTGTCAAATTCAAAACCACACCACGCCACATCAACCACTTGCAACACTGGACGACGAACTCGGGATACTACGTCCTGAGCATGCGCAGCCCGCTCGCGATCACCACGAACTCGCTGATCAGTGCGCGAGGACGGCGATGGGAAGCGTGAAGTAACTCGTCACCGCCCCGGCGATGAGCGAGCCAATCACCACCACGGAAAGTGCCAGATTTTGCAGGACCACGCGCCACGTGCGCCGGCTGAATCGGATGAGGTAGGGCAGGCGTGCCAGGTTGGCGCTCATGAGCGCCACGTGGTGCGCTGGCCTTTACGGCCGGATCTCGCCGGCTGGCTCCGCGACGCCGCGCGTCTGCGCCAGAACGAGCCCGAATGCCGCCATGAGGACCAGCACCGCGATCATCAGCGGCGCATCGAAGCTGTGTTGCCGCGCGGCCAGCCAGGCCGCGGTCAACGGCCCGACGATCTGCCCGATGCCGAACGCGGTGGTGAGCGCGGCGATCAGGCGGGTATGGTCATGCGGCATCAGCAGGCGCGCTTCGCGCATCACCACCATCACGATGGGCATGAGTACGCCACCGATCAACATCGTCGCCAATGCGAGGCCGATGATGCTCGGCCAGGCCAGGATCAGGGCGATGCCCGCGATCATCGAAATACAAGTTCCCGCCAGAGCAGAGCGGTTATCGATGTGCCGCAAGATGCGCGGCAACAGCAGGGTCAGGACGACGGTCGCCGCGCCGTAGAGTGGCCAGAACCACTCGCGCAGCGCAGGAAGGTGCAGGCGCTCGCCGGCGATGACCGGTAGAAAGGTAGCGGGGATCACATAGCCGAAGCCGATCAAACCATAGGCGGCGATGAGCGTCCATGCCGGACCCGTCGGCCTTGCCGTGGTTGCGGCATGGTCGTGTACCGTTGCCGCAGGAGGTGCCTCGCCCAGCGAGCGCCAGCTCAGTGCCGTGGCCACGGCGCAGGCCAGGCCGAAGCCGATCCAACTCGCCGACGAACTCACGCCCATGTGCTGCGTTCCGGCCACCACCACACCGCTCACCACGATGCCGACGCCGGTGCCAGTGAACACCAGCGCTTCGAGCAAGGGATGCGCCGATGCGGATACACGGCGCATGCTCCAGGCGATGCCGTGCACCACCAGAACCGCCGCCGCGACGCCCGCCAACAAGCGCCAGACCAGCCACGGCACCATGCCATGGGCAAGTCCCATGCCCGCGGTGGACAGCGCAATCGCCACCAGTCCCCCGCGCAGCGCGCGCCGCTGCGGCAGCGCCACCACGGTGCAGAGCAGGGCTCCGGCCAGGTAGCCGAGATTGTTGACCGATGCCAGCCAGCCGCCGCCGACCAGAGTCAGTCCGGCATCCGCCTGCATGATCGGCAGCAGCGGGGTGAGCAGAAAACGACCGATGCCGAGGGCGATGGCCAGCAGCAGCATGCCGGTCAGGGCGATGCGCAGAGGTGCGTTCATGGATGCGTCCACAGGGGATTGCAGGACGCCATATTAGGCGTCAATATCAAACTATGAAATCGAATTATTCAGAACAAACACATCGGATTTGACGATCGTGGACCTGCGTGAGCTGGAAGCTTTTCAGGCCGTGGTCGAAGCTGGCGGCGTCGGCCGCGCGGCGTTGCGTCTGCACCGCGCGCAATCGAGTGTTACGGCACGCATCCAGCAGTTGGAATCGTCGCTGGGCGTAGCGCTGTTCGAGCGCGACGGCAGGACACTGCGGTTGACCGCCGCCGGCGATGCGCTGTTCGGCTACGCCGATCGCTTGCTGGGGCTCGCCGAGGAGGCGCGTGTCGCGGTGCGCCTCGATGCCGTGTGCGGGCGGCTGCGCCTGGGTGCGATGGAGAGCGTAGCCGCCAGTCGGTTGCCCCATCCGCTCGCGGAGTTTCACCGCTGCCATCCCGAGGTCATGGTTGAGTTGCAGACCGCACCCTCGCGCGAGCTGATCGCGCGACTGCAGGCAGGAACGCTGGACGCCGCTATCGTTGGCGACGAGGTCGACAGCGCACGCTTCGCGCGAGTGCCGCTGTACCAGGAAGAACTGGTGCTGGTGGCAGCCGCCGGTTCTCCGCTGCTGGACGATCCGCGGCGGTTGAGCGGCAAGACCTTGCTGGTGTTTTACGGCCAGGGCTGCGCCTATCGCCGACGCCTGGAGCAATGGCTGCAGACGCTGCGTGTGGTGCCGGCGCGGGTGCTCGAATTCGCCTCCTACCACGCCATCCTTGCGGCCGCCGCCGCCGGGGTGGGTGTCAGTCTGGTGCCGCGCTCGGTCCTGGAGATCTACCCGCAACGCGACGCCCTGTCGCTGCGCGGGGTGCCGGCGCGGGTGGCCCGCCTGCGGACCTTGCTGGCAATGCCGCGCACGCTGCACGCTCCGGCGCTAACCCGGCTGGCCGACGCGCTGCGTGCCGACGCCGCGCGCAGCGCGGCTACAGGGAAGCCGCAGTCTTTGAATAAAGGCTGAGAGTCCCGATGGGCCGATCGAATCGGGCACCCAAAAGCGAAACCCCGCCGGAGCGGGGCTTCGCAAGATCGGAACGCAGCGATCTCAGTGCATGGCCAGCAGCGGAATCAGCAGCAGCGCCACGATGTTGATGATCTTGATCAGCGGGTTCACCGCCGGGCCGGCGGTGTCCTTGTAGGGATCGCCCACAGTGTCGCCGGTGACGGCCGCCTTGTGCGCATCCGAGCCCTTGCCACCATAGTGGCCGTCTTCGATGTACTTCTTGGCGTTGTCCCAGGCGCCGCCGCCGGTGGTCATCGAGATCGCCACGAACAGGCCGGTGACGATGGTGCCGAACAACATGCCGGCCAGCACGCGCACGCCGGCCGCGCTGGAGCCGGCAATCCATGACGCGCCCAGACCGACGACGATGGGCGCCAGCACCGGCAGCAGCGAGGGCACGATCATCTCGCGGATGGCGGCTTTGGTCAGCATGTCCACGGCGCGCGAGTAGTCGGGCTTGGTGGTGCCTTCCATGATGCCCTTGATCTCGCGGAACTGGCGGCGCACCTCCTCCACCACCGCGCTCGCCGAACGGCCCACCGCCTCCA
>JAPTVL010000221.1 GCA_028065725.1 Betaproteobacteria bacterium | reverse complement strand
GTGCAGGTGCCGCCGCCCCAAGCTGTCAATCGGCGCGCAAAAGGGACCCCCTATCGGCGTCCAAAAGGGACCCCCCCCGGTAGCGGCTTGTGCCGGTAGTCCATAGGGGGGACCCGCGCGCCGCGGAGTGCCCGCCCCGAGGCTGACGCAGCGGCGCGCGGGGGGTTCCTGTGGACCCACCGGTGCAAGCCGCGGGGGGGCGAGGCGGTCAGGCGCGGTTCTTGAAGCGCCAGCTCTCGTTGCCGGTCTCGACGATGTCGCAGTGGTGCGTCAGGCGGTCGAGCAGTGCCGTGGTCATCTTGGCGTCGCCGAACACGCTCGGCCATTCGCCGAAGGCCAGATTGGTGGTCACCAGCACCGAGGTCTGCTCGTAGAGGCGGCTGATCAGGTGGAACAGAAGGTGGCCGCCTGCCTGGGCGAACGGCAGATAACCGAGTTCGTCGAGAACCACGAAGTCCATCCGGCACAGTTGGTCGGCCAACCTCCCCTGTCGGCCGGCGCGGGTCTCGGCCTCGAGTTTGTTGACCAAATCGACCACGTTGAAGAACCTGCCCCTGGCACCATCGCGGATGCATGCACGGGCGATGGCAATGGCGATGTGCGTTTTGCCGGTGCCGGTTCCGCCCACCAGCACGACGTTGCGCTGGTGCGCCAGGAAGTCGCCGCCCAGCAGGTCGCGCACCAGGGTCTCGTTGATCGGCGTGCCCTTGAAGCTGAAGTCCTCGATGTCCTTGGCCAGCGGCAGCTTGGCGATCGTGATCTGATAACGGATCGAGCGGGCCTGCTTCTCGGTGATCTCAGCGGTCAGCAGATCACCCACGATGCGCTGTGGCTCATGCTGGCGCTTCACCGCAGTGGCGATGATCTCGTCGAACGCCGCCTTCATGCCGTAGAGCTTCAGTTCGCTCATGGCGGTGAGGATCTCGGAACGCTCCATCAGACGGTCCTCCTGAGGCTGTCGTACCGTGTGCAGTCGGCGACCGGGACGTGCTGCAGGCTCAACGCATCCGGCGTCACGATCGTGGTTGGAGGATCCGGCTCGCGCTGCCGCGCCAGGATGTTGATGACCACGTCCGCCGAGTGGACACCCTCGCGCAGGGCCGCCAGGCAAGCGGCCTCCACCGCCACCAGCCCGTCGCTCAGCACGGCGGTGAGGATTTTCACCATCTGACGATCGCCGTCGGCGGCACCGGCGAGCTTGCGGCGGATCCGCTCCAACCCGGCTGGCAACACCCAGTCCTTGAAGGGAGCCCCGTTCCGCAGCGCCCCCGGCTTGCGGGCAAGAACCGGCACATAGTGCCAGGGGTCGAACACCGTCTGGTCGCGCCCGAAGCAGCGGGCATGCTCGCCGACCAGCCGCCCCTCCTGGCGCAGCTCGATCCGATCCGCATAGGCGCGGATCTCCACCGGCCGCCCAACCGCGCTCGCCGCCACGGAATACTTGTTGTTGTCGAACCGCACCAGGCAGGTCTTGGAGACTGACACCGGCACGGCATGGAAGCCGTCGAACCGGCCACTGTAACGCACGAGGCTGGGACGCTCGGCCTCGAACATCTCCCAGATCGTCCGGTCGCGCTGCTCGGGATGATGATGGGCCTTGGCGTGCGCCACACATTGATCGAGCAGCCAGGCGTTCATCTCCTCATAGCTCTTCATCCGCAGCCGCGGCGTGAAGAAGCGCTCCCGCACCAGGCCGACCTGGTTCTCGACCTGTCCCTTCTCCCAGCCCGACGCCGGCGTGCACGCCACCGGGTCAACGAGATAATGGCTGCACATCTGCAGAAAGCGGCGGTTGTAGGCGCGCTCGCGCCCGACAAAGATCGCGTCCACCGCCGTCCTCATGTTGTCGTAGATGCCGCGGGCACAGGCACCCCTGAAGAAGGCGAACGCCCGGTCGTGCGCGTCGAACACCATCTCCTGCGTCTCGCGCGGATAGGCGCGGACGAACGGCATCCGGCTGTGACACAGCCGGACATGCGCGACCTTCACCGTCACGGTCGCGCCGCCGAGCACGACGACCTCGTGGCTCCAGTCGAACTGGTAGGCCTCCCCAGGCGCAAAGCTCAGCGGCACATAGGCCCCAGCCGATGCCGATGCGCGACGGCGCTGCCAGTCCCGGGCATAGCGCCGCACGGCGTCGTAGCCGCCCTCGTAACCCCGCCCGCGTAATTCCTCGAACAGCCGGATCAGCGTCAGCCGCTCTCGCCCAGGCTTCGCCGCGTTCGCGCCCAGCAGCTCATCAAGAGCGTCCCGCCACGGGCCCAGCCGCGGCAAAGGCTGGATCCCACGCTCGTAGCGGAACTCAGTCGCCTCAGATCGCAGAACCTTCCGCACAACCTTCCGCGAAAGCCGCAGCTCCCGGCAGATCGCCTTGATCGGCTTCCCCTGCACGAAATACGCCCGGCGGATTTTCGCGACCGTCTCCACCACCAGCATCCCAATCCAGGCTCCCTCCCAACCAGGGAGCCATCGTGAACCCCGTCATCAGAGGGGTCCCTTTTGGACGCCGATCACCCCTCCAAGGGGGTCCTTTTTCCACGCCGAAACACAGGATGAGGTTCGGATGCTCCTCGGCGACACGCTCATAGAGCTTGAAATGGTCCGCGGACGCCTTGGCCGCCGCAGCGTGATCCACCTGGTCGAACAGGCGGCGGATGATTACCTGCGCCGTCTCGTTGCCGATCGGCTCGATGACGGTGGCCTGGCGCCCGGTCTGCTGCTCGATGACGTGGGCGAGGTGCTCCAGCCGCGCGGCGTTCGCGGCATCCGCCGGCTGGTCCTTGGGGTCGGTGATGACCAGCACGGCGTGCTTACGGCCGACGATGGCAGTCATCAGCGTCCGGAGGAAGCCGACGAGATTGCCGACCTCCTGATCAGTCAGCTTCGCCATGTAGAGCACGAGCTCATCCAGAAGGATCAGCACCGGCTCGTTGGGCAGCAGAGCTTCGACCGTCGCCGCATCGGGCGACGCTGCGGTCGCATTCGCGGACCCGAGCGCGTTGAGCGCACTCGCTCCGCCGAACTGGAAGGCGAGTTCCGCGGCAAGGCTGCGCGCTTCCTGATCGCCATGACGGGCGAAGACGGGATAGCCAGCTCCTTCCGCATCGATGCCGACCACACGCACCGCAGCCGGGCGTCCGGCGGGGGGCAGCAGGTCGGTTCCCATGGTCGGGTCGGCGATGGTCTTGGCCAGATGCCAGAGTGTCATCAGCGCATGGGTCTTGCCGCCGCCGAAGCCGGTCGAGAGGCGGAGGACCGCTCCCGAATCGGTGGATGATGCCATGCGGCCGAAGACATCGCGGCACAGTTGGACACCTCCAATAACCTCTTGAGCGACGCGTGATTGTTTGATTCGATGCGTTTTCCCAAGGGGGGCGTATTGATGGGCCGTCAGCCTGGCTTTTTTGACGTCGACAGCCGCTTGCGTGAGCTTTCCGCCAAGGGTGATGATCTCGAACGTATCTGCGCGCTGGTCGATTTCGAATTGTTCCGCCGTGATTTGGTGCAGGCGGTGCCGCGATCAGACGGCACGAAGGGTGGTCGCCCGGCCTTCGATCCGGTGCTGATGTTCAAGATCTTGCTGCTGCAGGCAATGCATGGCCTGTCGGACGAGCGCACCGAGTATCTGATCAAGGACCGGCTGTCGTTCATGCGCTTTCTCGGCCTTGGTCTGAGCGAGGCGGTGCCGGATGCCAACACGATCTGGACGTTCCGCGAGGCGCTGAAGCGCGCCAATGCGGTGGATGCGTTGTTCGGCCGCTTCGATGCCACGTTGAAGGCGGCGGGTTATCTGGCAATGGGCGGGCAGATCGTCGACGCCACCATCGTGGCGGCGCCGAAGCAGCGCAACACCGAGGCTGAGCGGGCGGCGATCAAGGCCGGGCACATTCCGGCGGACTGGGTGAACAAGCCCGCCAGGCTGGCGCAGAAAGACCGCGACGCGCGCTGGACGGTGAAATTCTCCAAGGCCAGGCCGCGTGAAGACGGCACGCCACAAATCGACATTGCCGTGCCCTCGTTCGGCTACAAGAACCACGTCTGCATTGATCGCGAGCACGGCCTGATCCGCGGCTGGACCGTCACCCATGCCGCAGCCCATGACGGCGCGCGGCTGGAGGATGTGCTGGACGCAGACAACACCGCCAGCGATGTCTGGGCTGACACCGCCTACCGCTCGGCGAAGAACGAGGCGATGCTGGCACGGCGCGGCCTGGTCTCGCGCATCCATCGCAAGAAGCCACAGGGACGGCCAATGCCGGAGAAGACCCGTCGTGCCAACGCACGCAAGTCGGTGGTTCGTTCAAAGGTGGAACATGTCTTTGCCCACCAGAAGGGGCTGATGGCGATCACTGTCCGCACCATCGGCATTGCCAGGGCGAAGCTGAAGATCGGCTTGGCCAACATGGCCTACAATATGCGACGCCTCGTCTGGCTCCACGGCAGAGCCGCGCCCGCATAGCCCAGCCGACCACCCAGAACACAACGCAACGGCGATCAGGGTGCCAAGATCGCCATCAAATCCAATGCACCGGCGCCGTAATCAGTAAAAAACACCCCATCAGGCCGCCGGCAATGGGGTTGTTGGAGGTGTCCGACTTTCTGGTGAACGGCGAACCGGTGCAAGCTAAGTGTGGATTGTCCCCACACCTCGTGACCGAACATCTGTCGAGGTATCCAGGTATTCCTCGATTAGTAGTCAACGAGGAACTGGCAGCCCAATACCCAGAAAATGACTACATTATGCCCGTTCACGGAATTACTCGCGACGCGGTTAGATTAACAACTGAGCATAGCCTAGATTCTGCGGCCGATATGCTTGACCTCCATCTTGGTGATATGGTCCCTGTGATCTCGGTGGCCCGAAACGCTTATCAGCTTTGGCGCGGCAACACGGATTGGCGATCACTACCTGGCAATCTTTCTGTGGATGCCGCAGGCCGTCTTATCGGGGCTTCTGCTGGCCACGCGATCGGAGCGGCCGCGTTGGCGCTTGGGCTTGGAGGGTGGCCTGCGATCCTTCTGCCCGTCTTTGCTGCCGCAGGTGGGTATCGAGGTGGTCGTGCACTCTCAGACTTGGTCAAGCGGCGAATCCTGCTGCAATCGGAGTATGCATCCCTATCCAACGCAATAATGGCGTTTTGTGCTGGTGCCGTCCGTGTTCTCGATATGATGATGAACCAGGCAGATAAGACAGCTACACGCATAGCGTCCGCCCGATCGCGGGCCGGCCCTGAATTTGTCGGGCTGTTCGATGACTGGCAGGAGCGGCTAAGCGCGGAACAAGAGTTTAGGCGATTTCACCGTCTCCGCTTCAACCGCGGTGCCGCCGATCCACAAGCGTTCGACGATGGGTCCGGACCGCTCGGCGCGTCCGCCGCCGCAATGTTTGCAGCGTCCTCCGCGGGCTTGCTAACGGCTGACCTCAGCAATGAGGCGAAAACGCTGAAAGAAGACGTCGCACGTTATGCCGCTGGCCTCCGGCGCCGCTTACTCTCGTCCTAGCCGGCGGCGATTGGTCATTCAAAGTCCAACTCATGGTGCTATGCGGTAAACATAAGGTTCATCATCATCGTTCGTGGCCCGCCGGGCCGTCTCCGGCATCGGCCGGCGCGGTGGCGATGATCTGGCCGCCCGTCGCGATGCAGCCGGCCGCACGCGGCGCCAAGTCGAATGGCGCGAACGGCGGCTTGATCGCCGGACTCCGGCAGCCGCTGCACCCGATCGTGAACGCC
>JAPTVL010000039.1 GCA_028065725.1 Betaproteobacteria bacterium | reverse complement strand
TAGCTGCCGTCGAGTAGAAGGCTGGCGTTGATCCAGGGGTGGTCGTGCAACGCGCGGTCGTCGTCGCTGCGTAGGAACAGGTGCAGGTAGATGTTGAAAACCGGGTTGCGCGGGATCAAGTACCAGCGCAGCAGGTAGGGGTCGGCGTGGCCGCCGATGATGACGTCGGGCGGACGGGCGTATTTGACGCGCTCAAGACGGCGCAGGATGGCTTGGTGGAGCATTATTTTTGAGCCGCTGGACGGTAGACGTAGGGCTTGGTTTTCGAGCGCGTGAGCAGCTTGCGCTTGATAGGCGCTTGCAGGCACGCCGGCACGGCGCTGTAGGGCACACCGAACTTGATGGCGACGTCGCGCACGGTGAGTTCTTCCTCAGGGTTCTCCATGAACCAGGCGAGCACGCGCCGAACCAGCGATCCGGGCCGCGGCGCGTACACCTGCAGGCGCTCGGGGGCGTTCATGCCGCAGCCGGCGCCCGGTCGGCGTCGCCTTGATTGCTGGCCAGGAACTCGTCAAGGTGGGAACCATCGACCATGGCGTTCTCGATCCACTTCGGGCGCTTGCCGCGTCCGGTCCAGGTCATGCCGGTCGCGGGGTCGCGGTACTTGACTCCATCGGACGTGGTCACTTTCGTCGCCTTCGTGTCCTCGAACAGTGGTGCGGCATCAGGCTCTTCCAGGCTGATCTCGATCTCGCGCTGGATCAGGCCGCACAGCCGGCCCATGTCGCGCTCCGTCGGGTGCGCGATCACGCGAAATCCGACGCCCACGCTGCCGCCGTCCTCGCAGTCGAAGCGGAAGGTGTCGACCTCGCAGTCGGCCAGAGCGATGTCGTCGTGCCCCGAAACGCCCCAGTGCACCCGCAGCGTGTAGCCCGCCAGCTCGGCGGCCCACTTCAGCGGCCCGAGAAGCTTGAAGCGCAGCTGCGTCAGGCTCGTGCCGTCGTCGGCCAGGTCGGGCTCGGACGGGCGCTCGTAGAGCATGCTCTTGAGCGACGGGTGGAACTCGGACAGGACGTTGTTGCTGCCGGTGATCTCGAACTTCAGGTCGACCGCGGGCACGCGGTCCTCGCCGTGGATCTCCGCGCGGGGATTGACGCTGGCGAGCTTGGCGGTTTGGTGGTTCAGGCTGAACATGGAGTGGGCTCCTGGTGGTGGGTGATTGGGTCAGCTGCCCGTGCGTCGGCGCGCCGACACCACGGGTTCCTCGTAGAACGTGACGCCGGCCAGGTTGGCCTTCCCGGCGGTCGCCTTGGCGAACTGGTTCAGGCGCCCCTCGTCGACTTCGAGGATGGCCTCGATCTCGGGGCGGCCCGCCGCGCCGCGAATGAAGGCCGACTTGTCGACCACGCGGGCCTTCCAGACCGTGCGCACCGACACGCCGGCCGCTCGCGGCGGCAACGGCACGACGGCTGTGGGAACGGGCGCCTCGATCTGCGCGGGCTGCTCCACGGGCGCGGCCTGCACCGCAGCGGCGGCGGCCATCGTCTGCTCGGCCTGGGCCATTGCCAGCGCGTCGCCGGTGTCGATGGCGCGCTGCATCTGCGCCTCGGCCTCGGCCTGCAGGCGGTCGCGCTCGGCCTGCGCTTCGGCCTCGGCGGCACGCTGCGCGGCGGCGGCGGCCTCCTGCGCCCGGCGCTGCTCGGCCTCGGCGGCCTGGGCGGCGGCGCGCGCCTCGGCAGCGCGTTGCAGCTGTAAGCGCTGGTAGTTGCCCATCGATCGCTTGAGCACGCCCTCGGCTTCCTGCAGTCGCTCCAGCGGCACGCGGAAGAAGTCGTCAACGCGGCGCTTGGCCTCCAGCATCGGCGCGGTGATCGCCTTGCGCTGGTCCTCGATCTGGCGCGCCATGGTGACGATGTTGCGCAGCTCGTCGCCGGCGGCGGTGAACATGTCGTCGTCGTCGATCTGGTAGGACTGCGCCACCTGCAGCCAGTGTTGGGCTTGCTCGGGCGCGGCTTGGGCCTGGGCGTGCTCGCGCAGCTCGGCGGGGATATCGAGGGTTTCAGGCATTGCGTTCTCCGGTAGTGAGGTTTCTCTCGCGCCAGGCATGCAGGCGCAGGGCGGCCAGGAAATCGGCCAGATCGACCGCGTAAGACGTCTCGATCGGGAAAAATCGGTAGGAGTCTTCGTGCAGGCGCAGCGCGGCGCGTTCGGCGCTGCCCGGGAACTTGCCTCGGCGCACGGCCGCACCAAGGTAGGCCGCCGTCTGCAGCGGCACGGTGCGCGGCACCAGGCCGCTTTTCACGTCGACCAGCATGAACCGTGGGCCGAACGTGCCGGCCAGGTCGAAGGTTCCGGCGTAGCCGTAGTGCTCGTCGAACACTTGGCACTCGGCCAGCAGCGGCTTGAAGCGCGTCTCGGCGAGAAAACGGCGCCACTGGCGCAGGTAGCCGTGGTACTCGGGCGCCAGGCTATCCTCGTCGAGGTTGCCGTGCACGTCGAGCTCGACCATGCGGTGGATGTGCTGGCCGCGCACGCGGGCCAGCTCCAGTGCCATCGGGTCGACCTTGCTCCAGTCCTCGAGCTGCGCCAGCACCTGGGTGACGCTGGGCACGCGACGGCCGCCGAGGTAGTAGGCGTGCGCCTCGGCGTCGAATCGCAGGTCATCCATGAGCCGCCTCGTCGATCTCGGACCGCAGCGACTTCATGACCGAGTTCAAGTTGGTCAGGTCGATGGCGCCGAATTTGGCCAGCAGTGCCGGCACGTCGTATCCAGCGTCTTTCGCGCGCTGCAGAAGCATGCGCTCCTGCGTCTCGGACAAGCCGCTGATCGTGGTGGGACCGGCGGAAGCTGATGCCGCGGGGGCAGCATTCTCGGGAGCGCCCGCGTCGGGCCGGTCCTCAGTGGGGATGCGCTCGCGTGGCGTTTCCTGCGCTGCCTCGGCACCCGGATGTGGCTTCGGCGCAGGCTTGGACGCAGCAGCCGTGGTCTTGGTCTCCTGATGCTTCGGTTGCGGAGCTCCGGCGGTTTCGACCGGTTCGAACCAGTCCTCGGGCCGACTCATGTCGTCCGCCAGGCTGGCGTAGATGCGGCGCAGCTGCACGATCTGGCCCGGCTGGATGGTGTCGAGACGGCGCTGGATGCGCTTCTCAATCTGCGCCTTGCTCACGCCGAGGGCGGCAAAGGCGTCGACCATCTTGACGACGGCCTCGGCGCTTGTATCGACCTTCGTGCGCAAGGTGACGCCGCATTGGCTGAGCGCGGCCTCGACCACATCGCCCGGAATGATCGACAGGATGCAGTTGCGCACGCGCCGGCTGGCCAGGTTGGCCACCAGCTCGTAGATGTCGCGCTCGTCCTTGAGCGCGTAGCCGCCCTTCTTGGTGTCCCGCCAGTGCCGCACGCGGAAACTGATGCGCTTCGTGGCCCGCGTCTGCAGGTCGATGGCATAGGCCAGCACGTCGCTGTAGCCCACGCCGTCCGGCTCGATCCCGCGGCCAACTTCTCGGAAGCCGCTCTCGAAGTTGCCCCACTCTTGCGAGATCGTCTCGGCCAGGCGGATGCTTGGGCCGGTAACGTCGCTGCCGCCGCGGCTGTACTCGTAGGTCGATTTCTCGGCCAGTGTGGGCCGCGTGCAGGCGTTGAGGATGCGGTCCATGGCCTTGACCGGATCTCGCGGGTTCATCGCCGCCATCAGGTACAGCGCCTGGGTCTCGGCCACTTCGCGGCTTTGGAGGGCCTGCCCGAGCGCGCCGCCGGCGGGCGAAGGCGCGTACTCGGCGACCGCGAAGGGATTGCGGGTCATGTCGTTCATGGAATGCTTCTCCGTTGGGGAATAGGCTGCTCGCGCAGCGGGTTGGTATCGCCGGGGAGCGGCCACGCGCCCAGATCGAGCTCTTGCTCGCGCAGGGGCTCCGAATTGCGGCTCTGGGGCGCGTTGCGGGGATGGTTGGCGCGCACGGCACGTTTGCCTCGTTGCTTGCTCATGACTCAGTCCTCCACGGGACGCTGTCCAGCGTGCTCGCGGCAGCTGGAGAAACCGCTGTCGGCAGGCCCGAAGGCGCAGCCGCACTGCGAGCACGTCACGCACGCGAAGCGCGGGCGCGGCTGCCATCCGAAGCGCTTCCAGGTCTCGCTCACGTCGGTGGAAGCCGAGTTCCGATAGGGTCTACCTTGCAACAGGGTCGATCCTGTGGGGTGGGTCATAGCAGTAGCTCCTCGGCCGCTGTGATCGCGGCTCGCGCCTGGATGAGTTCCGGCTGAATGACGCGGAGTACGCCAACTTCGTTTTCCATCACGGCCACGCAGTCCTTTAGCGCCCGCAGTAGCGCATGGCAGGTAACGCGTAGGCGTTCGTCGATCGAAACGCATGATCGATCCGCTGGATGAGGCTCCGCGCTGTCTGATCGACCTAGGATCTTGGCGACTTCTTCGATAGGCCACGCGAGTCGGCCTCCCACCTTGATGGGGCGAATGCCGTAGACGTGTTTCTGCTCACATAGTTTCTGGCGGATCGTCGTCCCGGCGCGCCTGATCAAATTGCCAAACTCCGCAGTGGTGAGGTAGTCCCTCGTCTTTGCAATCTCCGCCAGCGCCGGCGGAAGGCGTGACAAATCCCTCATCGAATAACTCCCAGTCGTTGCAGCACCAGCACCACTAGGAGAACCAGGATTCCGAGGGCGCAGAAAGGCATCAGCACGCAGCGCTCGAACAGATCGCGGTCGCGCAACAAGCGAGAAACGAGGATGCTCATGGATCGATCTCCACATACTGAGCCACGCGATCGGCCACGCACGACAGGATGTGCTGGGCGCGCAGGTTGCCGCGCTTGGCTTCGTCGATGACGAATTGCGCGAGATCGACATCGGACGGCCCGTTGCCCAGGTCCAGGTGCTCCAGCAGCACATCGGGCGTCGGATCGCGCAGGAATGCGGATCTCGCATCGGCGCGCGCGGCATCCTGTTTTTCCGCCATGTCGATCATGGCGTCATAGGCACGCGTCGCCTGCGTAAGTTGAAAGTCGGACATGCTCATGACTCAACCTCCGAAGATGAGATAGGCCAGCGCCACGCCGAGCGCCACGACCACCGCCCACAGCAGCGCACCCCTGATCCCGATAGGCGTGCGCCGGTCGTCGTCGTAGTGCTCCATGCAGGCGCCCGTGCAGCGGCGACCCTGGTCGCATTGATCGCAGTGCATGCTCATGCTGTTTCTCCCTCGGTGACCTTCGGGTGCGCGACGTCCACGGCCAGCACGGCCACGGCATCGTCCAGGGCCCTTTCTTCGGCCGCAGCCACACGCTTGCGCAACTCACGATTTAGGCATCCGCTGACCTCAAGGGCGGCTTTGAATCCACGAATCCAGACCAGGCGCTTGTCGGCCGGGCGACTTTCCTGCTGTGCGAGCAAGGTGTCGAAAAAGTCGACGGCTGCTCTACCGAGGTTGCGATCGAGCATGGCGCGCCTCAGTGGTTTGCCCGAGCATTGCGCCGCGCGGCCTTGATGGCCTTGCGCAATTGACGCGCGCCGATCTGCGCCTTGATGTGCCTGCGCTGATTGGCTTCGGGGTTGCGCGTCTGAGCCCCTCGAGCCGGGATGTGACGCGGGCGTCCGAGCTTCTGTTGACCAGTGCTGTGGTAGCGACCCGGTCCGCTCTTGGTGCTGCTGGGGTTTTTGCGCATCTCGCTCTCCATCGCCCGGGGTGGGCGGCTGATGGAGTGAAGAATAGGCGCACCTAATTTACGTGTCAATAGGCGCACCTAACTTTTTTGCATCGTGCGCCTGGTGCGTGAGTTTTTAGCGCGCAAAAAAGCCGCCCCAAGGGCGGCTAGCATGGTGTTTACAGGTCAGTGTGTGATTGTGGCAACGCCTCGATCCGGCCTCAACGTCACAGGGGCCGGATGCTCGACACAAGCGAACTGTATAGAGGCATTCCCAGGATCGCCAAAATGCGGAGCATCGATATTGTCAGCGTTCACTTGTAACTTCAATCCTTGCGCATGGCAGAACGCTGCCGCCTGCACCATGAGGTTCTGATTAACCGCTTGCACATTGCCAAAGGCGCCACCCATGTTGGCAGCGCCAAGGTAGTAACTGTGATCGCCTATTTCCACAGGCGATGTCGGGTTGGCAGCGCATCCAGCTAAACCCAGGATGCCGAGCGCGCCCCCCAATATTGCAAAAGAACGTCTCATAACGCCTCTCCTTTCCATGCGTACAAAACTCGACCGGCGATTTCGATGGGTGCTTTGCCGTCAAGAACGTCCACCTGCTTTTCGGCTGGGTTGTCACTACTCACAACGGGCGCTCCGGCTAGCGGGAAGCTGATGCGCTTGACGAAAAGGCGCCCCCCGGCTCTGATCAGGTAAATGCCAGGCACCTCGACCGAAGACGTGCCGATATCAATGAGCAGGATGTTCCCTGCTTTGATGGTGGGCGACATGCTGTCACCCCAGGCAGTAATGAATGCAAGCCGCTCCCACGGTGGACACGGATGCAGGTGACGCTCGAGCCATTCGCGCTGCAGCTGGATCTCGTCGGCCAGCGCATCTTCGGACAACAGTTCGGCCCCCGGGCCCAATGAAGCATGGTTGTGATAACGCGGAACAATCACGACGCCGTTTGGGATCATGATCGCCGCGTTGTCCATGCGCGGTTCGTCACCGAAAGGCACGATGTGGCCGGTATCGAGCCGCTTCGGGCCTACGCCCCGGGTCAGCCAGTGCGGGTTGACGGAGAAAAAGTCAACTAGGCGCGCAACCGTCTCACCCTTCAAGCTTTTGGTTGCACCGCTGCGCCACGCTGCGACAGACGGTGGTTTAACGCGCGCAGCGCGCGCGACATCTGCCGGGCTGCACCCTTTTTCCGTGATCAGTTCCTCGATGCGATCGGCAAGCGTACTCATATTCGGGGAGCCTAACCCCGACCGGCTTAGGTGTGCCTTGACTATCGAATTAGGTGCGCCTACCATTGCCGCCATGAACACGTCAAATGCCTCCGAAATCATCGAACGCCTTGGCGGGACAAATGCTGTTGCGCGTCTGTGTCAGGTCAAGCCGCCATCGGTTTCCGAATGGAAAACCAACGGCATCCCACGCGCTCGGCTGATGTTTCTTCAGGCCGTGCGCCCTGACGCTTTCGCAGAGCAGCCCAATTTGGTCGCCGTTCAGCGGTAGGGCGTCCGACCCACCATGGCAGCCTCACCACTTTCTCCTCGGTCGCCTCGCGCGGCTTTTCTCCCTGGCGCGCTGCGCTGGGGATCTTCTCTTTCGAATTGGTCCATGCCGGCATCCTCCCCTTTTTTGCCCGGGCGGGACATGACAACAGACCGCACCACGTCATGCGGGGTTTTGCGATGAACCAGCTCACACTCGAACTCGACCCCGCGGTGCATGAGCGGTTCTCCACACTGCGCGAGTTCCTTGCCCACCGCGCCCAGGTGCAGTCCAAACCGCTCAAGACCATCGCGGCCGACATGGACATGGCACCTTCGACACTCAGCCGCAAGCTCGCGCCCGGCGAGGCCGACACGCAGCGCTTCAACGTCGATGACTTGGAGCGCTACATCCGCTCGACCGGCGACACCAGCGTCATCGACTACCTCGCGTCCAAGTACCTGAGCAGCGACGAGTCGCGCAGACTCGCCGCCGTGTCTCGCGTGGAGCGCCTGAGTGTGGAGCTGGCCGCCACGCTAGCCACGCTCAAGGGGTTGTGATGACGAACGACTGGCGCGCCTACGAGCGCCGCAAGGCTGCGTGGATTGCCGCGCATCCGCACGCCACGCCAGAGCAATACGAGCAGGCCGCGAGGCGCGAATTTCGCCTGGCGCGAGGCGCCCGCGTGGCTGCCGGGGAATCGCGTCCCAAGCTTCCAACCCGCGAACTCATCAAGGAGACGCACTGACATGCGCGAGTACGCCAAGGTGCTGCCCAGGATGTGGCAGGTAGGGACTATGAAGGCCCTTAGAAGGGACTCCGAAGGGTTGATAGTAGCCCTTTACCTCATGACTTCCCCAAGTTCCAACATGCTGGGCCTTTTCCCACAGCCGGTCCTCTACATGGCCCATGAGACCGGATTGGGGGAGAAAGGGGCTTGGAAGGGGCTTCGAAGGTGCATCGAGGAGGGGTTTTGTTCCTACGACGAGGCTTCGGAATTTGTCTGGGTCCATGAGATGGCAAAGTTCCAAATCTCCAATGAACTCAAGGCTTCAGACCTGCGGTGCAGGGGTATTCAGAAGGACTATGACGCACTGCCGCCCAACCCTTTTCTGGGGGAATTTTTCGACCGCTACCACACTGCATTTCACCTCACAAACCGGCGTAGCGGAGAAGCCCCTTCCAAGCCCCTTCGAAGCCAAGAGCAGGAGCAGGAGCAGGAGCAGGAGCAGGAAAAAGACACACACTCCCCCGAATCGAGGTCCTCGAAACCGACCAAGCCGAAACCCCAGGGGTTCGCCGAGTTCTGGGCGATATGGCCTCGCAAGACCGCGAAGGCCGACGCCGAGAAGGCATGGGCCAAGCTCGTACCCGACGATCTGCTGCGAGCCCGCATCCTGCGTGCCGTACGCGAGCAGTCAGCCAGCGACGACTGGCGTCGAGAGGAGGGTCGCTTCATTCCGTACGCCGCAACGTGGCTGAATGGCCGACGTTGGGAGGACCAGCTGGCGCTTCCAGCAAGCGCCGAGCCTGCGCCATGGGCGGGGGCGATCTGATGGCCATGCTCATCGCGCGCAAGGGCGTCGATCTGGAAGCTCAGATCTGCGCCGCATTCGACCAGCGGAAACCGGGGGACGTTGGGCTGTTCGTCTGGCTGCCTGATGCTCGAAAGCTGTTCCAGGCGTTTCGCTGGCCCCGGGTCACGATCGACGGCGACGATGTCGAGATCGCCGATGGCTACGAGGTCGACCTGTTTCCCATCCGATATTCGCCGCTGACCATGCGCTGGCTGCTGTTGCAGCTTGGCCTCTTGGAGACCCGAAAATGATCGTTCACGCATCCGACATCGAGCTGGCCGACTACATGGCCGACCCCGATTTTTCGCCCCAGGTGCGCACTGCAGACGACTACCTCGAGCAGCTCAAGCGCATCTTCGCCGGAACAGAGCGCACTGAGGCGGCAGCAACGCTCGGCTGGCCCAAGACGTATGACCTGATTGCCTTTCGGGCCGAGGAGATCACCCTCTGGGCGGGGTCGAATGGAAGTCGCAAGTCGATGATGCTTGGTCAATTCGCGCTCGACTTGGCACAGCAGGCCTACCGCAGCCTGACGATCAGCCTCGAGATGCCAGCGCGCAAGACGCTCGAGCGCATGTTCCGCCAAGCTTCCGCTAGTTCCAGGCCGAATGCAGCCGAATGCGATCACGCCGCGGCGGTGATGCGCGACCGGGTTTTCCTATTCGACCATGTCGGCGTAATGGGCGTCGATCGACTGTCGGCGGTGCTGCGCTGGGCCAACGCCAAACTGCAGGTGCAGCACGTCATCATCGACTCGATGACCAAGGTGGTCCGTGGCGACGACGACTACTCGGCCCAGAAGGAATTCGTCGACCGCATGACCGAGGTCGCGAAGGAAACCGGGTTGCATCTGCACATCGTCGTGCATACCCGCAAGCCCTCCGACCATATCGAGCGTATGCCCACGAAGTGGGACATCAAGGGGAGTTCCAGCGTTTCCGATCTTGCCCACAACGTGGTGGTGCTTTGGCGCAATCGCGCGAAGGAGGCTGCGCCGGAGAAGGACTCTGACGCCCCGGATCAAATGCTCGACGTCCAGAAGCAGCGCAACGGGGAGTTCGAGGGGCGCATCAACCTGTGGTTCGACCCGAAGTCGATGCAGTTCCTCAAGTTCCCGGGCAGCTTTGCACGCCCCTACATCG
Organism: Betaproteobacteria bacterium; assembly: GCA_028065725.1. The sequence continues at coordinate 21,757 of JAPTVL010000039.1, read as the reverse complement.
CGCAGCGCAGGCTGCAGGAGGCCTGAGCATGTCCTCGATGCCGCTGCAGTTCCCGCGACGCACCAGCGCCGGAAACCGCCACTTCGCACTCGGACGCCTCAAGACCGGGGCGATGAACCAGACCGAGCGCGCCTACGCCCAGCATCTCGAGGCGCTGAAAGCCGACGGCCGTGTGCTCTGGTACCGCTTCGAGGGCATCAAGCTGCGCTTGGCCAACAACACGTTCTACACCCCGGACTTCGTGGTGCTGCCGCACACCGGAGTGATCGAGCTGCACGAGGTCAAAGGCCACTGGCAGGACGACGCCCGGGCGAAGATCAAGATCGCCGCTGACCAGTACCCGATGCGCTTCCTGGCCGTAAAGGCGCGGCCGAAGAAGGAGGGCGGGGGCTGGAGTGTGGAGGATTTTTCGGAATGAGCCTAACTCGACGCAGTTTTATCAAGTCAATGCTGGTCGCGGCAGCAGCCCCGGCCATTGTTCGCGCCGAATCGATCATGCGTATCACCGCGCCGCGCGGACTGATCGAAACATCAAACGGGGTGTTGCTATGGGGCGACGGCGTTCATGACGACACTGCGGGGTTGCAAGCGATTCTGGATGGGAAGTCCGTGCTTGGGGCGTACGACGGGTTGCCCGTATTGGGCAACCTCAGATACGGCGTTTTCAAGGTGACATCGCCACTGATCATCGGGGCTGTTTTCAGTGGCCGCACGTTGCAATGCGGAAAGATCGAAATGCATGGAATTGCTGGAGATGAGCCTGTGTTCAGGTGCCTCGAAAGTGCTCAAAAGGTCACGCTATCCGATCTGCATCTCGAAAGGGTTTGCTCATCACCGAGGCGACCGATCGTGGAGTGCTTTTCGGAGTGATCGCGGAAGGGATCATGGGCTGCGCTGAAAAATCGACAGTCTTCGCGCAGGGTTCCGAGTTGGGCGCGGTGCGCACCCTGGCCGAACGCGTTTACCGCAAGGTACAGGCCATGGGCACGCGTCAGGTGCGGATGTGGCATGGCATGGCGCTGACCTATCCCTACCCCTGCAGGCGCGGCTACGGCACGCGTGGTGAGCTGGTTGGCATCTACACCATCACGACGCGTTTGGAATGGATCGAGGCTGATCTGTTCCATGTGCTGGGTGATAGTTTGCCTTCCTGCCGTGCACGGTGACGCGGATCATGCGGCCGTTGCAATCGATTCGCTGAGACTCTCAGGAGACCGCCATGCCATCAAGACGGGAGGGCGAAAAGCTCTCCGAATTCATCGGCCGATTCGTCGGCTCCAAGCGCGAGGAGCGCAAATTTCCCAAGCTCAAGCAGCGCCTGGCGGTGGATTACGCCGAAGCTCGGGAGCAGGCCAAAAAGGAGAGGCGCCATGCCGCGTGACGTGAACGGGATTGCCCGCAAGACCAAGGAAGACGAGGAGCGCGAGCGCCGCTGGCAGGCCGATGAGGATTTCCGCACGCTCTCACACGCCGCCGAGATCCATGCCGACAAGGACCGCAAGGCGGCCGTGCTGGAAATGCACGCCGACCACGCCGACATGCTGCGCAAGATGTTTGGCGACGACGGTATGGGCAAGAAAGGCGATAAGGGCCGGGAGTCCGACAAGTGACCATCCTCAAGGCTCCGGATGGACGCTCTGGCGAGCTGTCCCACGCTTCGTCGACCTACGTGCGTTCCGACGAGAAGATCCGGTGTTTGCGCGACCAGATCGTCGTTGAACCGCTGCCGGTCGAGCACTCCAAGCTGCTGGCTGTGGTCGAGCACACCAAGCCGCTGCGTGGCATCGTCAAGGCTGTGGGGCCTGGTCACTATCCGATGTGCTACGACCACCCGGACAAGCACCGCCGCACGAAGATGTGGCGCTCCACCACCTTCCAACCGACCCAAGTCAAGGTTGGGGACATCGTGGAGCTGGGCGGCATTCGCGAGAACGGCCGGATCATGGGCTACGCGTTTCCGCAGATTCTGTGGGGCGACAAGGTGCACGTCATCGCCCGCGAGGCGGACGTGTCGGCCATCGTGACGCCCGAGGCGGAGGAGCCTACGGCATGACCTGGAAGTCCAAGACGCAGAGGGCCAACAACACGCTGAGCCTGGACATGCGCTGTGACGCGGGACGCGCGCTGGTGCAGGTGGATATCGCCGGCCTTTCCGATCTCGACAAGGCGTGGCTGTTTCGGTTGCTGCAGGGGGCGCGACGTGGACGCCAGGTTTCGTTCGGCGTAGCCAGTCCCGAGCCTGCCACGCAGGTCGTGACCTTTACCTTCGGAGCCCACGTATGAAACGCCGCACCAAAGCCATCGTCGAGGCCGAGCGTCAGGCGCTGCTTGGAACCAGGACATCCGTTTCGGCCGCCGAATACGTCGAGGACAACGCGCAGCCAGCCATCGCATCCTCGGTTTTTCCCGAGGAAGATCCGGCTCCGCTGCCGCCATCCGACTGGCGCAAGGGCGCGTTGCTCAATGTGCGCAACTACGGCGCCGAGTACGTGGTGACGCTGTACCCCGAGGAGGTCGACCAGGAGCACCCAGAGCGCGCGCTGCGCTTCACGAACGTCGCGCGCTGCCAGGACTTCATCTCGGCCTGGTACGCACGCGAAAGTCCAGACCCGAGGGCGCTGCGATGAAGCCAGTCCCGCGCAAAGGCCCGGGCCGCAAGAGCAACTACACCAAGGTCATCGGCGAGCAGATCTGCGCACGCGTGGCCGAGGGCGAGAACCTGCGCTCGATCTGCACGGACCTGGGGATCAAATGGCGCGCCGTCTACCGCTGGATCAAGACGAACGAGGCATTTGCCGAGGCCTATCAGCTCGCGCGCGACGTGGGCGAGGACGCCATCGCCTCCGAGTGCCTGGAGATCGCCGACAACGGGCGCAACGACTGGATGGAGCGCCAGGACGACAAGGGGGGCCCTGGCTGGGTGTTCAACGGCGAAAACGTGCAGCGCTCCAAGCTACGCGTCGAGACGCGCTTGAAACTGCTCGCGAAGTGGAATCCCAAGCGATGGGGTGACCGCATCACGCATGCGGGCGATGCGAACGCGCCGGTCCAGCTCCTGCTCAATGGGTCGGATGTGCATGGCTGAGTTTCGCCTCACCCCGCGCCAGGAACAGGCCCAGGAGATCCTGAACGGGCGCGCAACCCACGTCATGCTCGCCGGCGGCAGCCGCTCTGGCAAAACCTTCCAGATCATCCGCAAGCAGGTGCAACGGCGCCTCAAAGCTCCGGGCTCGCGCGGGGCTGTGCTGCGCTTTCGCACCGGCCATGTGCGCCAGTCGGTCGTGCTCGACACGTTCCCGACCGTCATGGCGAAGTGTTTCCCAGGGGTCGAATATGACCTGAACAAGTCGGACCTGTACGCGCTGTTCCCCGGGGGCAGCGAACTATGGTTTTCCGGTCTGGACGACAAGAAGCGCGTGGAAAAGGTGCTGGGAAAGGAGTACGCCGACATCTTCCTCAACGAGTGCAGCCAGATCCCCTACGAGAGCCGAAACTTTGCGGTCACGCGCTTGGCTCAGAAGGTGGCTGACCGAGCGACAGGTCGCGACCTGGTGCTGAAGATGTACTACGACGAAAACCCTCCGACGAAGGGGCACTGGACCTACAAGATGTTCCGGCTGCACCAAGACCCGGAGACGCGTCGCGCGCTCGATCAGGAGGACTTCGCGTTCTTCCAGATCAATCCCCGAGACAACCAAGCCAACATCTCTGCGGACTACATCAAGACGCTGGAATCGCTGCCGGAGCGTCTGCGCAAGCGTTTCCTGGAGGGCGAATTCGGCGAGGACGCTCCGAACGCCCTGTTCCGCGAGGAATGGTTCGAGCGCTGGCGCAATCTCGACGACGAGCTGCCCGACATGCTGCGCATCGTCGTGGCTGTCGATCCTTCTGGAGCCGGGGACGATGACAATTTCGACAACGACGCCATCGGCATCGTGGTGGCAGGTCTTGGCCTGGACGGTAACGGCTACGTCCTGGAGGACCTGACCTGCAAAGCTGGGCCTGGTGTGTGGGGAAAGGTCGCGACGGACGCCTATGAGCGCTGGGAGGCGGACCGGATCGTGGCCGAAGTCAACTTCGGGGGTGCCATGGTGCAGCACGTCATTCGTGCCGCGCGCGCCAACACACCATACCGCGCGGTGAAAGCGAGCCGCGGCAAGGCAGTGCGCGCCGAGCCCATCAGCGCCCTGGTCGAGTCGGGAAAAGTGCGCATGGCCGGCATCTTCCGCGAGCTCGAAGACGAGCTTTGCGGCTTCACGACGCACGGCTACATGGGCGAGAGCAGCCCGAACCGGGCCGACGCCATGGTGTGGGCCTTCGCTGACCTGTTCCCCGAGCTGACCAAGCCGCGCGAGGTGATCGTGCCGCCCGCTCCTCAGATCATCCATCGACGCGCCGGCACGGGCTGGATGCGTAACCTCTGAAAGCCAGAAACATGGATCAAGACAACAGCCCAGCACCTCCGGTGCAGCGAACCGAAGAGGACCGCGAGTTCGCGGCCATCAAGGAATCCGACATCTGGGAGGAGGCGCGCGATCGGCTCAAGATCGCCACAGACGCCTACTCCGACAACCGCAAGCGAGCCAAGGCCGCGATGCTGTTCCGCGACGGCGAGCAATGGGAGGATGACCCCACGCCGGTGGACCAGGACACGCCAGAGCTGGTCATCAACCTGACTGACGCTTATGTGCGCCGCGTGGTCAACAACATCAAGCAGCAGCGCCCGCGGGGGAAATGCCATCCTGTCGGGGACGGCGCGGACGTGGAGATCGCCGAGATCATCAACGGCATCGGACGACACGTCGAGGTGCGCTCGGAGGCCGACATCGCCTACGACCTGGCCGGCGAGCGCGCGGTGGACGCAGGCGAGGGCTACTTTCGGCTGATCGCCGAATTCGTGGCGCCCGACAGCTTTCAGAAGGATCTGCGCATCGTACCGATCCGCAACATCTTCTCGGTGTTCATGGACCCTTCGGCCATCATGCCGAGCGGATCGGACCAGAACTGGTGCGTCATTTCCGTGAAGATGAAGCGCCAGGAATACCGCCGCCGCTACCCGAATGCGCCGAACGTCAACTGGAACGACATCGACCGCGATGCCGGCCGGCTGGACTGGGAAGACAAAGAGGAAATCCGGCTGGCTGAGTATTTCCGCATCCGCGAGATGCCGGAAAAGCTCTACCTGATCCGGGGGAACAACGAAGAGCACACGCTGTACCGCTCACAGCTGCCGCGTCGGGAGGATGGACGCGTGGTGATGGATGACGTGGTGGAACGTCTGGCCGAGCGCGGGCTGCGCATCGATGGCGAGCGCGACTCGGTGCGCCGCCGGGTCGAGTGGTTCCGGCTCAATGGCACCAGCGTGGTCGAGCGCCAACAGATCCCGGGAACTTACATCCCGGTGTTCCGCGTCGATGGCAACGTGATGGACATCGATGGCCGCATTCGCCGGCGCGGCATGGTGCAGGCCATGATGGACCCGCAGCGCATGGTGAACTATGGCGAGGTCGCCAAGATTTTGCGGCTGGGCATCGCCCCCAAGGCTCCCTGGGTTGGCGCCGAGGGTCAGTTCGACGGGCACCCGGAGTGGGACGACGCGAACCAGAAGGCCTACTCCAAGCTCGTCTACAAGCCGATCACGATCGAGACGAACAGCCTGCCGATCATGATTCCGCCGCCGCAGCGCCAGCCGCCGGCCCAGATCGAGGCGGGGTTTTCGGAGTTCGTGCAGGGCATGCGCGCTAATTTGGCGGCTGTGGCCGGGATGCCCAATGAGCCAGGCCAGGACGAGCAGGGCGTGGTGGTATCCGGACGCGCCATCGCCCGACGGCAATGGCTTTCTGACCAGTCCCACTTCCAGTACTACGACCACCTCACACAGGCGATTGCCCAGTGCTGGCGCGTTATGGTCGAGTGGATCCCGGTTTACTACTCCGATTCCCGGATGCAGCGCATCATCGGCGAGGATTCCACCCCGCAGATGGTGCCGATCAACCAGCGCGAAACGAGCGAAGACGGGGCAGTGGCGCGCGTCAAGAACGATCTGTCGGTGGGGCGCTATGACGTGGTGATGGACACTGGACCTGGGTACGAGACCAAGCGCGAGGAAGGGGCTAGCAACCTGCTGGAGATGGTCAAGATCCCTGCCTTGGCCGAGATCATCGCCCAGCGCGCACCAGACTTGGTGTTCCGCGCCATCGACCATCCCTACATGCAGGAGCTGGCCGACAGGCTGCTCGCGGCCACGCCGGAGGGCCTGAAAAAGGTCGTCGAGGGCATGTCGAGCCGCGCCAAGGGTGTGATCCAGGCCCTGGCCAATGAGAACGCAGCGCTGCAGAAGCAGCTGCAGGACGCACAGCTCGACCTCAAGGCGCATCTGACCAAGGCGCATATGGACGCGCTGGTGCGCACCCACGACACCGAGACCAAGGCGCGCACGGCGTTGCAGGTCGAGGAAATTCGCGCCGGCGGCAAGATTCTCGATTCCCGAGGCGCGCATACGCACGAGGCGCAGCAGTTGCAGCGCCAGCTCGAGCATGACGCCACGCAGGCTGCGCAGTCACGCGCCAACGCCAACATTAACGCCGCGGCTGACCGGGCCGCCACCCAACAACCTACCGGAGCGCAACCATGACCACCGTGACCCTCGACAGCAATAATCTTCCTGCCATCCTGGCCGATGCCGGGGTGGTGGTCGAACCCGAAGGGAAAGAGCAGCCTGACGCGCAAGGCGCAGGTGGCGGCCAGCCGGCGGACAAAGGTACGCAAGACGGGAAACCGACCGGTGGAGATGGCAAGCCCGATTCCCAAGTGCAGACCGACGATGAGGACGAGAACGGCCTGACCGCCGAGGAGCGCGAAGGGCTCACCGAGAAGATGCGTCGCACCATCGGCAAGCGCCACCGCATGATGCGCGAGGCCGAGGAGTTCGCCGCCGCGCAGTTCAACGAGAAGCGACTGTTGGAGCAGCGCGCCCGCGAGCTCGAGCAAGAATTGGCCCGGCTGAAGGGCGCCAAGCCGTCCGAGCAAACTCAAGCGGCCGCCGCACCGGCCAAGCCCCAGCGCCAGAACTTCGCCACCGACGGCGAATTCCTGGATGCCATGATCCAGTGGGGTGTCGACCAGCGCTTGGCTGAGCAACGCGAGCGCGAAGCCAAAGAAGCCGAGCAGCGGCGCCAGGCCGAGATCGTGCAGACAGCCCAATCTCGCATCGCCCGTGCTCGCGAGATCGTCCCCGACTTCGATGAGGTCGTGGGAGGCGCCGACATGGAAGTGCCGCCGGTCGTGGCCGGCTACATGCAGAAGTCGGAAATGTTCGCCGAGCTGGGCTACCACTTGGCCAAGAATCCGGATGTGCTGGTATCACTCACCAAACTGGCGCCCGACGAGCAACTGGTCAAAATCGGCCGCATCGAGAGTACATTGCAGCCATTCGAGCCCAAGGCCAAGCCGGGGCCCGACAACGACACCACGTCGAGGCAGTCCCAAACCAACGGCAAGCCGTCCAGTGCGGCGCCGAGCGACACGGCCACGGGGGCAGCATCCCCGAGCAAGGCACGCGGCAACGCGGCCCCGGTCATCACGCCGTTGGACGGCGCGGGAAGCGCGGGATTTGCCAAGGACGCCTCGGACATGAACATCCGGGAAACGATCCAGGACTGGTCTCGCAAGAACCGTGTGAACTTCGACGTGCGCAAGCGTCACTGACGCTACTCGACTGGTTGGCCCGAAGCCGCTTTCGCGACATCCCCTGCGCGTAAGCGCATTCGGAGACTGCTTTGGGCAATCAACTGCTGACAATCAGCCAGATTACGAACCGGGCTCTCCCGGTGCTGGCGAACATGTGCGTGTTGACCGACAAGTTCAACCGCCAGTATGACAAGGAATTCGGCCAGAAGGGTCGCAAGATCGGCGCCACCTGCAACGTGCGCCTGCCCCCGCGCTACCTGGGCACCTTCGGGCCGGCGCTCAACGTCGAACCCTCGACCGAGAACTACGTGCCGGTGAACATCCTGTACCAGTTCCACGTCGACATCCAGTTCAACACCATCAATATGCTGTTGGACATCGACGACTTCGAGGAGCGCTTCATCAAGCCGGCGTGTATCGCCGTGGGCAACCGGATCGACTCGGACGGCGCCTACTTCGCGATGCAGAACACCGCGCAGCGCCAGGGGACGCCAGGCACTCCCCCCGGGAGTGGGCAGACCGCGCAGCAAGCCCTGCAGGCCTTCACCAATGCCCGCGCGCAGCTGGTGTCGGAGGGCATGCCGCGGGGACTCATCCCGACTGCGGTGCTGCATCCGGTCGCCAACGCTTTCCTGACCCCGGCGCTGTCGGGCCTGTACAACCCGCAGGCGAAGATCAGCGAGTTTTTCGAGGCCGGCATGATCGCCTCCAAGACCGCCGGCGCCGACTGGTTCGAGGACCCGAACATCGCCAACTACGCCACCGGCACGCTCACGGGCACCCCGGTGGTCAACGCCACGCCCGGGAGTGCCTATCTGACCTCGGGCTGGGCGCAAACCGGTACGCTCACCCTCTCGGGGCTGGGCGCGAGCGCGGCGCAGGCGAAAGTCGGCGACACGCTCCAGATCGCCGGCGTCTACCCGGTCAACCCGCAGAACCGCGGCCGTTACGGCACCACGCTCAAGCAGTTCGTGGTGCTGCCGCCCGCTGGCTATGCGCAGATGACCGGAACGGCGTCGCCTGGTGGCCCTCAGTTCAACTCGGCCAACCTGACCAATGGCACGTTCAACGCGACCACCGGTCAATACACCTCGTCGGCTGGGGGCCTGCTGGACCTGACCATCGGCGAGTGCGTCATCACCGGTGGACAGTTCCAGAACTGCGCGCTGACCAGCGGCACGACCATCGCGGGCGCTGCGGTGACGATCAATGGGGGCGCCGCTTCCGGGACCTCGTCCACCGAGAACCTGTACTTTCATCGTGACGCGTATGCGCTGGCCTTCGTGGACCTGCCGCTGCCGCGCACCGCCGTGGAGGCCAGTCGGGCCTACGACGAAGACCTGGGGCTGTCCATTCGCGTGGCGACCCAGTACACCATCAACAACGACGCGGAACCCACCCGGATGGACGTGGCCTACGGCTTCTCCAGTCTGTACCGGTCGCTGGGCGTTCGGGTCTCGGGCTAAGAAGGAGCCATCACCATGGGATTCCCCAGCACCACCAACGTGGACGGCTCCAACCCGGGGCCGAACCTCTCCAGCCGCCCGGATACGACCCAGGCGCCGATCGGCAACGTGCAGATGGAGGGCGTCTTCAATATCACGCTCGCCCCCGCAGCCGTTGCCGCCGCTTCTGCGGTCGAGCAGACCTTCTCCGCCATCGGTGTGGGCGTGCAGCCGGGCGATTGGGCGTCGCTCAGCGCCCTGGTCGCGCTCAATGGCGTGGGCATCTGCCAAACCCGCGTCGTGGCGACCGATGAAATCGGCGTGACCTTCGTCAATCCGACGAGCGCCAGCATCACCCCGACATCGGGATCCTACAGGCTTAAGGTCAACCGTCCGCAGCCCAATTGGGTCGCGCCGGCCAGCGGCTACCAGATGGACTTCTGATCGGGGAAACCTGATCGCGGCACGGGCCGGCAGCCGCAAGACTGTCGGCCCTTTTCACTGGAGCGCGTGTGGCCACGATGCCGAACTTGGTCGGGCTCAATTATCGCGTGGCCATCGCCACGCTCATCGAGGCCGACATCATCCCCAACGATGGGTCGGTGCCGAGCTCGGCCAATCCTCCGGCCATGGTGGGCTACTTCTCGCCGTGGCCAGTTGGCATCGACTGGCAAGCTGGAATCGCTGAGGGCGTTGTCTCCGAACAGCAACCAGCGGCTGGGCAGACCGTCACAGTTTCCTCGACATGGGGCCCCAATGAAAGCTACACGCCGCCCATCGTCTTGACGGTGGGCGCCCCGCGCGTGGCTGTGTCAGGCCAATTCACCGCAGGAGCCTTTTCGTGACCATTGGAACCACCACCGCACTGAACATCATCCAGGCAGCGCTTCGCCGGATCAACAGCTACCAGTCGGGCGAGCAGATTGCGCCGCCCGATGCGGCGGACTGCCTGGACACGCTCAACGACTTGCTGGACTCGCTAAGCCTGGACAAGGATTTCGTGTTCGGGTCGCAGGAAAACATCCTGTCCTGGACCGCGGGCCAGATGCTGTACCGCATCGGCAACCCGGCGTGCGCGCTGCTGGGGCTTCAGCCCTTCACGGGCACGCTCACCGCGGGGTCGAACGTCATCACCGGTGTCACTAACCTGCCGCCGCAATTGGTGGCCGGAGCGGGGCCAGCCTATGCCGTGGGTTCGGGATCGATCCTCACTGACGTGCAGGGCCTCATCCCGGCAAACACCACGGTCACGGCTTTCAACGCGGGCGCGAAAACTGTCACGATGTCTGCCAACGCCTTGGGCAATTCCACCGGCCTGGACAGCATCACCTTCACGGTGCCTGGCGACTTTCCGATCCCGCGCCCGCTGCGCATCACGCACGGGTTCACCCGGTTCAACGCCTTGGACTTCACCCTCGACGTCTACGAGACCGAAAGCCAGTACACCCAGTTCCTCTACAAGGCGCAGCCCGGCCCGTGGCCCGTGGTGGCTTGGTACAACAACACCTTCCCGTATGGGCTGCTGAACGTCTACCAGAGCCCGGGAAACTCGGCCGAGTGCCACCTGTTCACCGATACCATCCTGCAGAACCTGACGCTCAACCAGGTGCTGGTGATGCCCCAGGGCTATGCGCGCATGCTCAAGTGGCTGCTCGCGAAGGAAATCTGCACCGAGTTCGGCTTCCCGCTCGCTGATGCCTTGGTCATCAATGCGCGCGAAGCACGCGCCTTCGTGAAGGCGTTGAACGCCCAGCCCGCGGCGGTTTCTCGCTATGACCGCCAGCTCAGCCGCGGCAACCGGCCGGATGGAGGCTGGATCATCCACGGGGGCTACCGATGAGCGGGGCCAACGCGGGACCGCTGAGCATGTTCGGCGACTTCGGGTTCGTAGGTGGCCACGACCCGGCGCCGAACCCGCTGCAGGACGTTCAGCTATGCATCAACTTCTACCCCGAGGTCGATCAGCAGAACCCCAAGGAAGTGGTCGGCCTGCTCGGTTGCCCTGGCCTGCAGGAGCTATGCGCAGCCCCCGGCGGTGGAGCGCCGGGATTCAATTCGACCATGACGCAGTGGCCTAAACCCTACAGCGGCCCGATCCTGTCCGTGCGCGGACTTTGGGAGTTGCCCAATGGCATCACGGCGCTCGCGGTGATCGGCAACACCTGTTACCTCGTGACCGTTGCAACGCCAGCAACCGCAAGCAGCTTTGCCACGCTGGCGCTTTCACCTGTGGGCACGCTCAAAACCAGCAGCGGGCCGGTGTGCATCCGCGACAACAACGTGGGCGGCTATGCCGTGTTGGTCGATGGTCCTTTCGGCTACCTCTACAACCTGAGCACGCGAGCATTCACGCAGATCACCGACCCTGCGTTCCTGGGGGCTGACACCGTGGCCTACATCGATGGCTGGTGGATCTTCAACCAACCAGGGACGCAGACCTTCTACACGAACTATCCCCAGTACGGAACGGGGTTTTCTGGTTCGTACTTTGCCCTCAAGGATGCCGCGGCCGACAACCTGGTGGCGGTCTTCGAGAACAAGGAGGAACTCTGGTTGCTTGGCGACAAGACCACCGAGATCTGGTACGACGCCGGTGGTCAGTACTTCCCCTTCCAGCGCCTGGTGGGCACGCTCATCCAGAGCGGATGCAAGGCCAAGCACTCGGTGTCTCGTTTCTACACGGAAGGACAAGAAGGGATGATTTGGTTCGGCCGCAGCGAGCGCGGCGAGAACGTCATCATCCGCACGCGGGGCTTCATCGACGAAGTGGTGTCGACGGTGGCCTTCGGTGACGAGGTTGCTACCTACCCCATCACGTCAGACGCCATCGGCTACACCTACCAGGAGGACACGCACGAGTTCTACGTGCTCATCTTCCCGACGGCCGATCAGACCTGGGTTTACGACCAGCAGAGCGGCGTGCTGCACAAGCGCCTGTCCTACGACCCCTACGCGCAGGCCTGGCACCGGCATCGCTCGAACTGTTTCATGAACTTCCAGGGCATGCGCATCGTTGGGGACTACCAGACCGGCTCGCTGCACTGGCTCACGCGCACGTCCTACACCGATGCCGGCTGGCCCCTGCTGGCCAAGCGAAGGTCTCCCCATCTGTGGGACAAGGGGCAGCGCGGCAGGGTGTTCGCACAAAGCCTGCAGCTGGACTTTCGGGTGGGCGTGGGCAACGCCAGTGGGTTGGGAAGCGACCCACAGGCCTACTTGCGCATCTCGCGCGACGGCGGCATCTCGTTCGGCCAGGCGTGGCCTGCACCCTTGGGCAAGATCGGCGAGCGCGAGACACGCACGATGTGGCGGCGCCTGGGCATGTCACGCGACATGGTGTTTGACGTGGAGGTGATCGACCCCGTGCCACGGGACCTGATCGGCTGCACGTTCAAGGGCTTCAGCGCAGCATGAGCCTTCTTCCGGGTCAGATCCTTCCAGAGTCGGTTCCCTTCGGCCAAGTGGACGCCAAGGGCAAGCTGTTCGTCGATCACAACTGGTATCTGTTCCTTTACAACTTGGCCATTCAGGTTCTGTCGGGTCAATCTTCTGGCACGTTCCCAACGTCGCAGGCCGATCTGATCGACATGGTCGACCTCGATGCGCAAGGCGCCGATACGCCGCCCATCGACCGCGCGATCGCCAACCTGCTCGCGCTGCAGCCGACCGAGGACATATCGCCCAGTGCGCGTGAGGCGGCGAATGCCATCATCGCCGCGGTGCAAGCGACTCCTCCCGATCCATTGCCCCAGGCACAGCCGGCGCAAAGCGTGACGGTTGGCGCTTCGCCCTTCACCTACACGGCGCTCTTTTCCGGGTGCGCGTTCGTCGCGGGCGGCACGGTTTCGTCGATCTCAGTGATTCGCCAGGGCTCAAGCTTTTCCGCAGGGGCAACGAGCGGCCCCATCCCCTTACGTCGGCTTGATCAGCTGCAAGTCACCTATAGCGCCGCGCCCACTGTTGTCTTTTTCCCGGACTAGGACCCTTCCACCATGACCACTATCACTCAGGTGCAGCTCGTTGCCCCGCAACAGCTCGGAAATGCCGATGCCACGTTTTACACTGCTCCCGCGCAGACGACGGCCAAGATTGGCCGCGCGGTGTTCACGAACACCTCGGCGAGTGCGGTGACCATCACTGCCGGCATCACCCCCGGCGGAGCACTCGGACCCTCGACCACCATGATTTCTGCGCGCACTCTTGCACCTGGCGAATCCTATGTCTCGCCAGAGCTTGCCGGCGCGGTGCTTCCATCGGGGTCGGCGCTGCGCGCTTACAGCAGTGCTGCCACTTCGGTGACCTTCACGGCCTCGGGCCTGATCGTGCAATGAGCGAGCTCGCGCACCCAGTCGGACGAGAGGCCATTTGCGCGCTGCAGGCGCTCATGGCCAAGATGCCGCAGGCCGAACTGCCGACCCAGCATTTCTTCGCAGACGGCATGTACTGCCGCTTCCTGCCGCGCCCGGCTGGCACGCTCATCGTCGGCAAGGTGCACCGCAAGGAGCACCTGTACATCGTGTGCTGCGGCACCGTGCGCATCACGGGCGGCGAAGGGCCTGCACGCGATGTGACGGGCCCGGCGGTCATCGTCTCTCAACCGGGCACGAAACGGGCAGTTCTGGCGCTCACCGACGCCACTTGCCTGACCGTGCATCGCACCGATAGTACGGACCTTGACGAGATCGAGGCCGAGCTGATCGAGCCCGATGCTGATGCCCTCTTCGACGCGCGTAACAATCTGAAGGCGCTTCCATGAGTTGGGTCGCGGTCGCTATCGGCGGAGCAGCTCTTCTGGGCTATGCCGGCTCGCAACAAGCAGCCAGCACCCAGGCTGGCGCGCAGCAACAAGCGGCCGCCACGCAGCAGGGGATGTTCAACACGGTCAACCAGCAGGAGCAGCCCTTCATCCAGGCTGGGTACGGCGCGACGACGGGGCTCAACCAGCTGATGGGTTTGCAGCCTGGAACCTCGAACACCGGGGGCCTGGGCAATGGCTATCTGACCCAGCAGTTCACGCCTCAGACCTTCCTGAACTCGCCGCAGTACCAGTTCCAGCAGCAGCAGGGCGCCCAGGCCATCCGCAACGCGGACACGCCTGGTGTCGGGGCGCTCTCGGGCGCTGCGCTCAAAGACCTGATGAACTTCAACCAGGGCCTGGCGAGCACGTACTACGGCAACTACTTCAACATGCAGCAGACGGCGCAGAACAACATTTTCTCGCGCCTCTCCGGATTGGCTGGTCTCGGCCAGAACGCGGCCACGCAGGTGGGCACCTCCGGCACGCAGCTCGGGACTGGCATTGCCCAGGCACAGGCTGGCGCGGGCGCCTCGCTTGCAGGCGGCATCGTCGGGGGCACGAACTCGCTCACGAGTGGACTCAACAACGGCGCGGCTTACCTACAGCTTGGCAGTCTCATGAGCGGCGGGGGAGGCGGAGCAGGCCCTGGGACTGGCGCTTACACCTACGGCGGCACGGCCTACAACAATCCGTCCGCCTACGTCGCTGGAGGGGCCTGAGCGATGCCAGATTTCGGAGGCGCTCCGGTCGCGGATCAGATCCAGGCCAACCCGAACCAGTATGTCCAGACGCTGGGCAACCTGCTCGGCGTCGCGCAGCAGCGCCAAGGTCTGCAGCTCGGCCAGCAGCAACTCCAGGTGGGCCAGGGCCAGGTGCAGCAGGCGCAGCAGCAGATGGCTGAGCGCGAGCTGCTCCAGCAGGCCATGGCCAGCGGAAAGACCCCGGATGGAACGCCCCTGCGCGATGCTGATGGCGAAGTGGATCCGGTGGCGCTCGCGAAGTTCGCCAACACCGATCTGCCGCTGACGGGCCAGCATGTCATGCAGTCGATCATCCAGACCCAGCACAACCGCATCCAACTCAACGAGGCGGTGCGCGGTCTGGGGCAGAACTATCGCAACGACATCTCTGGCATCGTGCGCTCGGCCATCGGCACGCAGGAGGATCCGCAACAGATCACGGACGCCCTGTCGGCCTACGCCAAGCAGAACCCGGAGGCGGCGCCGGCGATCTCGCGCGCGCAGGCGCTGCTGCAAAACCTCACGCCTGGGCTTCCGCAAGCCGCGCGCGATCAGGCGCTGCAGCACATGGCGATGGAGCTGCAACCGGCCGCCACCACCGAACAACAACAGCAGCCCCACAATCAGACTTACACGGGCCCTGGTGGCGTCCTGTCTCTGGCGCAGACCAACCAGTACGCGCCCGGAGGTCCTGGTCCCTACGGTCCTCAGATGCAGCAAGGTTACTCACCGAGCTTGGGTGTCACGCACGATGCTGCGGGGAACCTCATCTACTACAACAACGAGGCTCCGGGTCAAGCCGGTCTGCTCGGCCACGGCGGCAACGCGCAACCTGGACTTGGTGGCGGCGCGCCGTTGTCCCCCGCCCAACCCCAGAGCCAATCCCCTGCGCAGCCTCCCGGTTCGCAAATCCCTCCAGCGTTGCAAGCCGAGCGCGATGTTGAAGCGCGCCGACTCATGGCTCAGGAGCTGCAGACGCAACAGGCGAACCTCGCCTCGGCCAAAACGCCCCAGGAAGCCGCCGCCGCGCAGGCCAACATCGAGGCCCTGCAAAACGAGATGCGCACGCTGGGCGGAGGCCAAGGGGGAGCCGCCTCCAATGCATCTACGCAGCCAGAAGCTCCGCAGGGCGGTGGCTACCAGCCCCCGGTGCTGCAGATGGGGCAGCAAAGCATCATCCACCAGAACACCCAGACGGTGAACCAGACGCGCCTGGCAGCCGCGAACGCGCAAACCGAGCTGAACGTGCTCGATCACATCGTTTCGCTTGCCCAGACGCCCAACCTCTACCTGGGCCCGGGCAGTGCTGATGTGGCCAAGCTGGCCACCGCCGTGTCGGCCATCCCTGGCATGGGTGGGGCCACCAAGTACGCGACCAACTACAACGAACTGGCCAAGTTCATGGCCCAGAACGCCGTGCGCATGGGCAAGCAGCTCGGGCTCGACGGCTCGGACGCGCGCATCGATCTGGCGATGCACCAGAACCCGAATGCCCAGATTGGCCCGCAGGCCATCATCGGGATCGCCGAGTATCAGCAGTCGCTCGTGCGCATGGGCGTGGCCAAGGCTGACGCCATGGACAACTGGCTCAAGCAGCCCGGCAACTCACTGGCCAATGAGCAGCAGTTCGAGAAGCTTTGGCGTGACAACGCCGATCCGCGTCTCTTTGAGATGCACGGGCTGCCCGACCAAGCCGATGCCCTCAAGTATGCGCAGACGCACATCACCAAGGCCGAGGCCAAGGAGCTGGCCAAGAAGGCGCAGGTGTTGCGCTCGCTGGGGGCGCTCTGATGCCGGTCGACATCCTCGGTGCCTTGAATGCCGTTGGGAGCAGCGATCAGCCATCCGCCGCGCCGTCGCCTGCGCAGCAACCTGTGGACATCATGGCGGCGCTGCAGGCGGCAGGACAGGAGGCTCCCGCTCCGCCCCCGCTCCCGGCCCCGACACCTCTCCAGAGCGCAGAAACGGGGCTGATGGATCCGGTGTATGGCCTGGGCCGACTGGCGCAGCAAACTCCGTTGCTTTCTCAACTCACGGAGTTTGGTCGATTTGTGGCGCGGAAAGGTTTGGATGCCATAGGCGCTCATGGCGCCGCATCTCTCTTTGCCCCAGTCAGCAATTCAGACTGGGACAACATCGTGGCGGGCCGCGAGCAGGCCTATGACCAGGCGCGCGCGCAGGCTGGGCAAACGGGCATCGACTGGTGGCGGCTTGCTGGAAACGTGGCCAATCCGATCAACTACCTGGCGCCTGAAGACGCCGCGGCGACGGTTGTTGGTCGCGTTGGTCAGGCAGCCGCTCAGGGCGCCGGCATCGGCGCGGCGCAGGCAGCAGGCACCTCGGTTTCGCCGGATTCCGTGTGGTGGGACACCGCCAAAGGCGCGATCTCCGGTGGCACCACGGGTGGCGCTATGGGCGGCCTCGTTGAAGGCGTCGTTCCGGCATTGCGCTTTGCCACGAACAAGGTGCGCAATCTCGTCTCGCAGGGCTCGACCTCCTCGAGTGCGGCGGCCGATCAAGCCATCAAGGAAGCTCTTTCTTCCACAGGCACCGATCCATCGACGATCAACCTCGGGCTGCTCAAGGGCATGCGCACCGACGTGCAATCCGCGCTTGACACAGGAGCCGATATTTCGCCGATCGCCATTGCCAATCGTGCAAAGGCAGAATCCTTGCCAGTTCCGGTGCAGCTCACACGCGGACAGGCCACGGGCGACCCGATGCTGTTTGCGCGCGAACAGAACCTGCGCGGCATACAAGGTGTCGGCGAACCACTGACCGCGCGATTGCAGCAGCAAAACGCGGCGTTCATCGGCAACCTTGATGCCCTGGGCGCCAAAAATGCCCCTGATCCGGTGGAGACGGGCAACCAGATCCAGCAGGGGGTGCAGTCCTTCTGGGACACGCTGCAGGCGCGCAAGAACGCCCTGTACAGCGCCGTGCGCAACTCCCAGGGGCAGTCGGCCGGCATGGATGGCGTGGCCGCAGCCGACAACATCAAGTCGGCGCTCGACACGCCCCAGGCCAGCCACGTCTACGACACGCTGCCGACCAACATCAAGCGCACCATCGACGAGCTTGGCAGCGGCGAGCTGCCGTTCACCGTTGCGCAGATGCAGTCGCTCGACAAGATCTGGGGCGATGCGGCGCGAGGCGCGGACGGCTCGACCGCCTACGCCATCAACCAAGCCCGGCGCATTCTGGCCGACGCGCCGATTGCCGATGACGCAGGCGAGGAAGCGCGATCGGCGTACATGGCCGCACGCCAAGCCCATGCACAGCAGATGTCGCTCGTCGATCCCAAGCTGCCCAACGGCCAGCCCAACCCGAGCTATCAGCCGCTGGTCAAGTCCGTGGTGATGGACGGCAAGCCGCCTGAGCAGCTGTTCGGCGCGCACTTCCTGAACGCGCCGCCATCCGTCGCGGCCAAGAACCTGCAGTTCCTGAGCCAGCTCGACCCGAACGCGCCGCAGACGATCGGGCGCACGTTGATGGGCGAGATCAAGCGGCAAGCGCTCAGCTCGGCCTCGGATCAACGCGGTGTGGTTTCAGATCAGGTTCTGCGTGGCTGGGCCAACGATCCGGTGAAATCCGCCCGACTGGATGCGCTGCTCCCCGCGCCTGCCGTAGGGACGTTCAAAAACCTTGCCTCGACGGTTGAGGCCGCCAAGAAATTTCCGGTTGCAGCCGCCGTTAATACCTCAAACACGGGCTCGGCAGTGGTCAATGCCGGTATCTCCATGCTCAAGAACAGCGCGCCGGCGCAGATCATCAAGCATTTCCCACTGGCGCGCAGCATCGCGGAGGGACTGGACGCGGCTAAGACACAAAGCGATATGCAGGCTGCCCTCAATCCTGGGGTCACCCTCAAGTCTCTGCTGAGCGCAACGCCGATCCAAGGGGCGCGCAACCGTCTGGCGACTCGCTTGACGATCCCCGCCGCGGTGTCCCTCGACCAAGCGAGGTAGCGGCCATGAATCGCTATCCGCCCAGGGCGAGAAAGACGCCCCACAGCAGTGCGTACCAGACCACGCAGAAGGCCAGAAACGCACCGATGTTGCGCCAGCGCACAAGCAAGCTGAAGAACGGCGGGTGCAGCGGACCCTTGAGCACGCCGCGTCGATGCAGCCAACGCACCACGGGATTGACCACCACTTCTTTGATGCCCGTGATCGCCGTGACCGTGGCCGCGAGCTGCATCGCCTGTTGCCTATCCATGCCGCATTCTCATCCTAGCTCCGGAGTCACGCAATGAGCGCCGCTGTCGGTCTCGCACTTACGCCAATCCTGCAGTTCTTCGACAACTCCGGACGACCGAACGTCGGGGGAAGCATCCTGACGCAGGTGGGCGGCGTCAACTTCCCGACATACCAAGACGAGCAGGGGAGCACGCCTCTTCCAAATCCTATCCCGCTCAACTCCCGCGGGGAAATTTCCGACTCTTCTGGGCAAAGTCGCCAGCTTTTTTTGGTGGCTGGGTTGACATATGTCTTCACGTTCTACGACGCGCTTGGTAATCAAATCAATCAAGCGACATATGCAGTTGGTAATAACCTACAATCGTCTGTGAGTGTTTTGCAGTTCGGCGCTGACCCGACAGGCGTGGCGGATAGCACGGCGGCGATTCAAGCGGCGGTCAATGCTGCCATCGCAGCGAAAACTTGTCTGCGCGTGCCAGAAGGATCTTTCCTTGTCAGCAGTTTGATTACGGTGTCGTCCCCCCTGTCGATAAGGGGGGCAGGCAAGTACGTCACCGTCATTCAGACCAATCAAGCCAACGCAAGCATTTTCAGCTTCAGCGCGCAGTTCTTCGACTTAGCCGACATGACGCTGCAAGGGCCAAGTGCCCCCACAAGCGGCTCGCTGATTACGTGCTCGTGCAGCAGCGAAAACATCCGCAATGTGCGGCTGTCCAACTATTACACCGGCATCACCGGATCGGGCAATGTTGGCATTTACGAGGGGGTCGATCTCAATGTGGCGGCTACTACTTCCTCGGTTGGGGTGAATCTGACGGGTTACGCGGGCGGCTTGGTGATTGACAAAATGATTGGCTACGTGCCAACCGTCACTCCCATCGCTGGCATTTTGGTCGTAGCATGCGGCGCATTGCAAATCACGAATAGCAACATTATCAAGCAAGGGACGAACCTGCTGCTGATTCCGGGCAGCGGGCAGACCGTCGCGTCTGTCATGGCTGTCAACACCTATTTTGACAGCGCGCAGAACTTCAACGTGCACATCGCCCCGCAAGCTGGTGGCACTGTCGTGCGCACCTACCTGACGCAGTGTGAAACCAGCAGTTCCAGCGGCCGAGGGATTGCCATTGACGGAAGCGCGGGGACCGTGGATGGTGTGTGCATTATCTCGCCTCAAGCGAATCTTTGCGCTTCTGACGGCATTTACATCACCGGCACCAACGCAAAAAACATTGACATCGTTGGAGGCCAGTGCGGGCAAAACGGCGGTTCGGGAATTTCCATTGGCGCTAGCGCGCAGAACGTCAATGTGGTGGGCACGCGCACTGGATCAGGTTATGGCCTTACCGGGAACGTCGATGGCATTTACATCGACTCGACGTGCTCCGGGGTCAAACTGACCGGAGTCATTGCCGAAGGAAACAGCGGAGCGCAGATCGCTGACGGTGCAAACTCGGACATCATCGGCTGCGTTGGGGCAACGGACACGACCTATTCCAATTTCGGCAATGGGCTCGTGATGCAAAGCGGTACGTTCACATCCAGCGCAACTGCTGGTGCGGCGGTTGCTGTGACATTTTCAAAACCGTTCCAGAATGGTGTGATCGCAGTTTTGCCGGCGGCGGATTCAGCATCTTCAACGACTGCGGCGGCTTGGTTCGATACCCCGACAAAGACCGGGTTCAACGGACACTGTTCGGCTGCGACAACGGGCGTGAGTTACATCGCCATCGGGTACTGACCATGTGGTGCCACTACTGCCCCGTAGAGCGCTGCTGGTATCAGATCGGCAGGGGAGAAGCCTGTAACTGGTGTGGAGGACGAAATGACAATTCTTGAAACCCTAGGCTTTTACATCGGCTTGATCTATGCGACGTGGCTATTCTTCCTTGCCATCATGGCGCTGCTGTCGGCGCGCAACAACGGCAAGCTGACCAAGGCCAGCGAGATCATGGCAACGCCCATCCTCATCGTCGGATGGCTGCTGGATTCGTATGGCGTAATAGCCGATTCATATATCCGCCTTCGGGCGGTTTTTTTATTGCCGATTGACCGCAAAGGACGGCCATGCAAGACAAAACATCAATCCTGAGCTGGCTTCACCAGCACATCCCCTTCGCTGCCATGCTCGCCACCGAGGAAATCGGCAAACGCCCGCTGCTCACGCGCTTGATTGAGAGCGTCATCGTTGCGGTGGCCGCCGGCGCGCTTTCCGCCTACGTCACGATCAACGTCTTGCAGGCGGTCCACAGCAGCCAGATCGAAGACATCCGCCGCACGATGGCCCAGGAACACAGCGACAGCATGCAGCAGTTCCAGATGCTGCAGCAGCAGATCAGCGACTTGACGTACCAGACGGGACGGCAGAAATGAGCCTGCATGATTTCAAGTTGGATGATCTCGCGCCCTACACCAGCGAGAAGGCATTTCCGGCTTCGGCAAGCCCGGATTTCCGGCTGCTGTTTGTGGGCCGTGATGATGTGCACCGGGCGCTCCGCCATGTTCTCAGTCGCGTGAAATCCTCGCTGTATTGCAATATGTATGGGTGGGATGACCAGGATCTGAACGACATCATCATGGACCTTGTTCACGATCCGCGCATTACGGTCCTGATCACGCTCGACAAATCACAAGCCGGAGGCGTCCACGAAAAGCGCCTACTCGAATCGGATGCTGCGAAAGACCCGGAAGGCTACCGCACGCACTTCGTTCTCGGACAGTCCGCGACCCATCAAATTTCGCACACCAAAGGCTTTGTCGCCGATGGCGTTGTGGGCGCGGAAGGATCGACGAACTGGAGCACAAGCGGAGAAGGTACGTTTGCTGTTCGCCCGGGCGAGAAGGGATTTAAAGCGCAAAACAATACGCAGACTTTTTTCACCGATC
>JAPTVL010000156.1 GCA_028065725.1 Betaproteobacteria bacterium | reverse complement strand
CCTAGTGTCACGAACCAAAAATAACGAAACATGAAACAGCGTCTTTTTCCGCCATGCGTCGTTGCAGCCCCTTGCCGTATACCCCATACGGCTGCGGGTCTGCGCCTAGCCTGACGAAAAAATCCATCTGTTTCATTTGTTCCGCTATTTCCGGTTCGCAACACTAGTTCACTATTGCGATCGACGTTTCCATCAGCCGCTGCCGAAAGACACCAGGAGTTTTCATGAAGGCACTGATCATCAGCGCAGATCATTTCGAGGATTCCGAACTGCTGTACCCGTTCTACCGGTTGCAGGAGGAAGGGCTGCAGGTGGACATCGCCTCCATCGCCCGGGGAAAAATCAATGGCAAGCACGGCTACGAGATCGTCGTCGACAAGGCACTGCGGGATATCGAGCCGAAGGCTTACGACCTGCTCGTCCTGCCCGGCGGCAAGGCGCCCTCGAAACTCCGCAAGGAACCGGCCGCTGTCGCGATCGCGCAGGATTTCATGCGCAGCAACAAACCGGTTGCCGCCATTTGCCACGGCCCGCAGATATTGATCACGGCAGGCGTGCTGGAGGGACGGCGCGCTACCTGCTACCACTCGGTTGCCGAGGAACTGCAGGAATCGGGGGCACTCTACGAAGACAGTGAGGTGGTGGTGGACGGCAAGCTGGTGACGTCCAGACAACCCTCCGACCTGCCCGCCTTCATGCGTGAAATTGTCCGCCTGCTGAAAAAGACTCCAGCGTGAACCATTCATCTTTCATCGCGCGCCCTAATATGAATGGAAAGAAGTCTTTTTAAAAACGATCAGGGTGCCGGTGTGACAACATGAAAAAAAGTCGGCTTGCAATCATCGGTTTGGGGAAACTTGGACGCAAATGCGTTGAAGCCATCAGTGACGACCCGACCACCGGCCTGGCAGGGGTGGTGCGGCGTCCGGAAAGCCCTCCCGCATCGTGGCTGAAAGCCCCTGCAGTGACCCATATCAGCGAATTGAATCAAGTGGATGCCGCGCTTGTCTGCGTGCCGCTCGATGATGTCATGGGGACTGTCAAAGGCTTGCTGCAGGCTCGCATTCCCGTGGTCGAATGCGCCCGCCTTCATGGCGAGTCTTTCCTCGAACACAAATCGGAAATCCATCGGGCCGCGCTGCATCACAAGTTTCCGGCCATTGTCGGCGCGGGATGCGATCCGGGCGCGCTCTCGGTGTTCCGCGGCCAGTTCGCGCTGCTGGCGCCCCGCGGCCATACGGAAACCAGCCTGCACACCGGGTCCAGCCTGCACCACACTCTGGCCGCGGCCAGCATCGAGGGGGTGAGGAAGGCGCTGGCGACTGAACGCGCATCCGGGGAAGGCATCCTCCAGCGTTATGTCTACGTCGAGCTGGAGCCTGCGGCAGATGCGGACGCTGTGGAGAACGCCATCGTCAACGACCCGCTCTTCCTCGATGAAGAGACCTTGGTATTTGCGGTTCCCAGCATTGCCGCGCTGGAAGAAACCGACCGCGGCGTGATGCTGGAACGTCGTGCCGCGCCGGGCGAGACCAGCCATGCTTCGTTGCTGCTGGAAGCCCGCTACGACGAGGCGGGGCTGGCTGCACGGATGATGCTTGCCGCCGCGCGCGCATTGCCGTACTTGCAGGCTGGTGCCTATTCCCTGCTCGATCTTCCGCCGGGTGCGCTATGGGGAGAACAGCGTGCTATCGCGGAAAAAGAGTGGATGTAAGCAGATTTATTTTTTCATCACTGAAGGAGCGCAACATGAAAACCCGGTTCACTGACTTCCACCCCGTCCGGCGCGACCGTCTGGTCCAGGACACCCGGCACGACACCTACAAGACCAAGCACAAGCTGCCGGAACCCACGGTGTGCCCGCAGTGCAGCGCGGTGTTCCACGAGGGGCGCTGGCAATGGCTGGCGCGGCCTGCCCAGGCCCACGAGGAAATGTGCCCGGCCTGTCACCGCATTCATGACGACTTTCCGGCCGGTTATGTGACCGTGGGCGGTTCGTTCTTCAAGGATCACCGCGAGGAATTGCTGCATCTGGCCAGGAACGAGGAAGCGCGCGCCAAGGCCGAGCATCCGCTGAAGCGGATCATGAAGATCGAGGACCAGGATGACGGCATCCTGATCACCACGACCGACATTCATCTCGCCCGCGGCATCGGCGAAGCCTTGCACCATGCCTATCAGGGCGAACTGGAATATCACTACAACGAACAGGAGAACCTGTTGCGCGTGGTGTGGGAACGCTAGGCTGCGGGCACGCCGCCGGGCGGCGCCTGATCGAGCGAACGGGTCGGCGACGCCTCTGCGCCAGGAAGACAAAGTCCTTTTTCAACGAGATCAGCCTTGACCCTTCCCGTCAGCCTGCGCCTGCCGCTGCAGATTCTGCCTCAACCGGACGAGACGACCTGCGGCCCCACCTGCCTGCATGCCGTCTACCGTTACTGGGGCGCGGACGAGCAACTCGCGAACGTGATCGAGCGCACCCACAAGCTGGAGCACGGCGGCACCTTCGCGATTTTTCTGGCCTGCGACGCCCTGCGCCGCGGCTACCAGGCCACCATCTATACCTACAACCTGACGGTGTTCGACCCCACCTGGTTTGCGCCGGGCGTGGACATCGCCGAGCGCCTGCAGCGCCAGCGCGAGGAGAAGAAACACGACGCCCGCCTGCAGCGCGTCACCGAGGGCTATCTGGAATTCCTCAATCTGGGCGGGCGGCTGCGCCTGACCGATCTCTCGCGTCCGCTGATCCGCGGCCTGCTGCGCCGCAACCTGCCCATCATCACCGGCCTGAGTTCCACCTACCTGTATCGCGCGGCGCGCGAATACGGGCCCGACGATACCCCCGACGATATCCGCGGCCTGCCGGCCGGCCACTTCGTCGTGATCGCGGGCTACGACCGGAAGAAGCGCACGGTGTTGGTGGCCGACCCCTACTGGCGGCACCCCTACAGCCCGTCCCACGAATACTGGGTCAGCATCGACCGCGTGATCGGCGCGGTGCTGCTCGGCATCGTCACCCATGATGCCAATCTGCTGGTGATTTACCCGCCGCGGGCCGCACCGAAAGAAGCGTCGTGAGCATCCTGATCGTCGTCGACAATCCGCGCGACTGGCCGCTCGACCTTCCAGGCGTGAGCGTTGTTCCGGCGCGGGCCTATCTGACCGACCCCGCCTATGGCGAGGGGCGTTCGGTCAAGGTTTTCAATCTGTGCAAATCCTATCGTTATCAAAGTCTGGGCTACTACGTCTCCCTGCTGGCCGAGGCGCGCGGCCACAAGCCCCTGCCCCGGGTGAGCACGATGGAGGACCTGCAGTCGCAGAATCTGGTGCGGCTGCTCACCGAGAACCTCGACGACCTGGTGCAGAAGTCGCTCGCGCCCATCAAGTCGGACGCATTCGAGCTCAGCATCTACTTCGGCCGCAACGTGGCGAGCCGCCACGAAGCGCTGAGCCACCGGCTCTTCAGCCTGCTGCAGGCCCCCTTGCTGCGTGCGCATTTCGAACGCCACCGCGAGCAGTGGCACCTGCGCAGCGTGCGCGCCATCGCCGCCAGCGACATCCCGCCGCCGCATCACGATTTCGTGGTCGAGGCCGCCACCGCGTATTTCATCGGACGCCGCCATCGCACGCACAAGCGCCCTGCGCCGCGCTTCGACCTTGCCATCCTGCACGACCCCGACAGCCCGGAATCGCCTTCCAACGCGCGGGCGCTGCAGAAATTCGAAAAGGCCGCAGAGGACGTGGGCCTCGACGTGGAATTCATCACCCGCGCCGATCTTGCCCGGCTGCCCGAGTTCGACGCGCTGTTCATCCGCGACACCACCTTCGCCAATCACTATACCTACCGGTTTTCACGGCGGGCGACCGCGGAAGGGCTGGTGGTGATCGACGATCCCGAGTCCATCCTCAAGTGCAACAACAAGGTCTATCTCGCCGAACTGCTCACCCGCCACACTATTCCCGCGCCGCGCACGCTGATGGTTCACCACGACAACGTGGGCCAGATCATTTCCAGTCTCGGGCTCCCATGCGTGCTGAAGCAGCCAGACAGCTCGTTTTCGGTCGGGGTGGCCAAGGTGGAATCGGAGTCGGAATTGCTCGCGAAGGTGGGGGCGTTGCTGCAAAAGTCGGAGCTGATCGTCGCGCAGGAATGGCTGCCCACCGAGTTCGACTGGCGGGTCGGCATCCTCGACCGGCGGCCGCTGTTCGTGTGCAAGTATTTCATGGCCGCCGGGCACTGGCAGATCGTCAAGCGCGAGGCGGGCCACACGGGCTACGAAGAGGGGCCGGTTCAGGCCGTGGCGGTGGCCGAGGCGCCGGCAGAGGTGGTGAAGATCGCCCTCAAGGCTGCCAACCTGATCGGCGACGGCCTTTACGGCGTCGACATCAAGCAGGTGGGAAGCCGCTGCTACGTCATCGAGGTCAACGACAACCCCAACGTCGACGCCGGCAACGAGGACGGCGTGCTGAAGGACGCCCTCTACCGCGAGATCATGGGCTCGTTCGTACGTCGCATCGAAGCGCGCAAGCGGGTGAACGCCTGATGAGTCATGCGCCTGCGCTGCCTGCATTTGCGGGCTACGGCATCGAGCTGGAATACATGATCGTGGACCGGCAGACACTCTCGGTACTGCCGATTGCCGACAGGCTGCTACATGCCGCTGCCGGTGAAACTGCGTCGGATGTCGATCGCGGGCGGTTCGGCTGGTCCAACGAGATCGTTCTGCACCTCGTCGAGCTCAAGAACGGCCACCCCGACCCTGCACTCGAGCCGCTGGGCGCCGGTTTCCAGGCTGAGGTCGACGCCATCAACCGGCTGCTGCACCCCATGGGCGCGCAGCTCATGCCCACCGCCATGCACCCCTGGATGGACCCCGCCGCCGAGGCGCATCTGTGGCCTCACCGCAACGCGCCCATCTACCAGGCCTACGACCGCATCTTCGGCTGCCACACGCACGGCCAGGCCAACCTGCAGAGCATGCATCTCAACCTGCCCTTCGCCAACGATGAAGAATTCGCCCGCCTGCACGCTGCAGTTCGGCTGCTGTTGCCCATCCTGCCGGCGCTCGCCGCGAGTTCACCGATTGCCGATGGCACGCCCAGCGGCGTGCTCGATACCCGCATGGAGGGCTACCGCACAGCCGTCAGCAGGGTCCCGTCGGTGATCGGCCAGGTCATCCCGGATACGGTCAGCAACTGCGCCGACTACCAGGCCCGGGTGCTGGCACCGATGTACCGCGACATCGCCCCGCTCGACCCGGACGGCGTGCTGCAGCACGAATGGCTCAATGCGCGCGGCGCGATTCCGCGCTTCGACCGCAACGCCATCGAGGTCCGCGTGATCGACGTGCAGGAATCCCCGCAGGCCGACCTCGCCATTGCCGCCGCCGCGACTGCCGTCGTCCGGGCACTCTACGATGGCATGTGGACGCCGCTGGCCGCGCAGCAGGCTATCGCTACGGATGCCCTGGTGAAGATCCTGCGCGCCTGCATTCGTGAGGCCGAGCAGGCGGTGATCGTCGATGCGGACTATCTGCGGCTCCTGGGCTTTCCCGACAGACAATGCCAGGCCGGCGAGCTCTGGGGGCACCTCATCGAAACCTTGTCGCTGGATCGCTCCGCCGCCTGGCGCGAGCCGCTGCACGTGATCCTGGCACAGGGGCCGCTCGCCCGCCGCATTCTGCGCGCGCTCGGCCCGGCGTGCAGCAAGGCGCGCCTGCGCGACATCTACCGGGCCTTGTGCGACTGCCTCGAAGCG
>JAPTVL010000321.1 GCA_028065725.1 Betaproteobacteria bacterium | reverse complement strand
CAGCGACCGCGCGGGCATCTGTTACGAGGTTCGAACGGGCGTGACCAGGATCCTCGACGGCGTGATGGAGGACGAGCGGCAGTTCGGCATCATCCACGGCCTGGACGAGGGTGACGACTGGACGCACGAGAACGCACTGATCAAGGCCAACCCAAACTGGGGCATGTCGATCGATGCTGACGCAGTGCTATCGCTGCAGGCCAAAGCGCTACAACTGCCCTCCGCGGCGGCCGCGTTCCAGACCAAGCACCTGAACGTGTGGGTCAGCGCCGACAGTCCCTGGATGGACATGCGCGCCTGGGATGCCTGCGCCGATACCGGTTTGGATCTGGATGCCTTCGAGGGACAACCCTGCTGGATCGGGCTGGATCTGGCCAGCAAGGTGGACATCGCCGCGCTCGTGCTGGTGTTCCGGCATGGCGCGGACGGTTTTGCCGTGTTTTCCAGGCACTACCTGCCTGAGGACGCGGTGCAGGGTGCGACCAACAGCCAGTATGCCGGCTGGGCGCGCTCCGGGCGGTTGATCGAGACCCCAGGCAACGTCACCGATTTCGACACCATCGAGGCGGACCTGCGCGACATCGCGGCGCGCTTCGCGGTGCAGGCGGTGGCGTTCGATCCATTCCAGGCCACGCAACTGTCCTCGCACATGCTGGCCGAAGGTATGCCGATGATCGAGGTGCGGCCCACGGTGTTGAATTTCTCCGAGCCGATGAAGGCACTGCAGGCGCTGGTGCTGAGCAACCGTCTGACGCACGACGGGGATCCGGTGCTGGCCTGGATGGCCTCCAACGTGGTGGCGCGCCTGGACGCCAAGGACAACATCTATCCGCGCAAGGAACGCCCAGAGAACAAGATCGACGCCGTTGTGGCGCTGATCATGGCGTTGTCGCGCGCGATGCTAGGCACGCCCGTGACGCAGGGCACATCGATTTACGACGAGGGAGTGGGCATCTGATGGAAACCACGCAGGACAAGACCGAGCGGCTGCGCCGCGCCGACGTGCGTGCCGGTCTGCTGGCGCTGGCGGGCGCCGCGCTGCTCGTGGCCGGCGTGACCTGCCTCGACTGGCGCGCTGGCATGATCCTCGCCGGAGCGCTGGCGCTGCTGGCCAGCTTTGCTGTGGCGCGCAACGTGGCGCGCGAGCGCGGCAAGCCCTGATGTGGTTCTCCGACATTCTGTTTCCCGGCAGCGGCAACCCGGCCAGCGGGACGGGCGGCGGCTGGCTGGGGGCCTTCCTGGGCTCGGGCTACGGGCGCGCGGCCACCGGCGCCACGGTCACGCCGCAGACGGCGCTGGCACTGACCGCCGTGCAGCGCGCCGTCACCCTCCTTGCCGAGTCGGTGGCCAAGCTACCGGCGGGAATTTTTCGGCACGCGCCGGATGGATCGAAGGAACCCCTTGCGGATCATCCGCTACTGCCGATCCTGCGCACCGCGCCCAATGCCTTCCAAACCCCGTACCAGTTCCGCGAATTCTTGCAGACGCAACTGGGCTTGCGCGGCAACGCCTTCGCGCTCAAGTTCCGCAACCCTGACGGCACGATCAAGAGCCTCTACCCGATCAACTCAGACCGGGTCATCGTGTACGTCAGCCCCATCGACCGCCTGCCGTACTACCGCATCCTGCGCGCGCCGGACGGCATCGAGGGGATGTACGCCATGGGCGATATCCACCATGTACGCTGGATCTCCGACAACGCTTACACGGGGCTGTCGCCGATCGCGCTGCACCGCGAGGCCATCGGGGTGGCGATGGCGGGGGAACGCCACACGGGACGCGTGTTCGGCAATGGCACGAATCTGACCGGCACACTCACCCGGCCCGCGACCGCGCCGCCGATCAAGGATCCGGCGATGATCGAGCGCATCACCCGCAATTGGGAGGAGAAGTACGCCGGGGCAGACAACGCCGGGCGCGTCGCGCTGCTGCAGGAGGGCATGGCGTTCACGCCGCTGTCCATGAGCAACGCCGATGCGCAGTTGATCGAGCAACGGCGCTATTCGGCCGGCGACATCGCGCGCATCTACGGCATCCCGCCGCACATGCTCGGCGACCTGAACCGGGCGACGAACGCCAACATCGAGCAGCAGTCGCTCGAGTTCCTCACCCACACGCTCATGTCCTGGATCAAGCGCCACGAGGAGGCGATGGAGCGTGACCTCCTCCTGCCTCAGGATCGCGAGGCCGGCATCGTCATTCGCCTGGACGTGCGTGAGCTGCTGCGCGGGGATTTGTCCTCGCGCTACGCCGCCTACGCCATGGGTCGGCAGTGGGGATGGCTGTCGATCAACGACATTCGCCGCGCTGAGGGAATGCCATCCATCGAGCACGGCGACGCCTACTTGCAACCGCTGAACATGGCCGACGCGACCCAGCCGGCCCCGGCGCCGGCCAGGACGCCGGGTGCCCCCTCGACCACGGCGCCGAGGACGCTGCACGACATGACGGAGACCCAAGATGCATGACGCTTACCCCTATCTGCGCGGACTGATCTACAACCAGCCGCTGATGGCCACTCCTGCTCTAGCCGACCTGGCCGACGAGTGGGCGCGCGCTATTCTGACCGAAGGCCGCGAGCGGTTGTCCGTCGAGGCGAGCGCGGCGCAGACCAAGGTGCTCGCGCCTGACGGCATCAAGGCCGCAGGGGTGGCTGTCATCCCGGTGCATGGCGCGCTCGTTCCTCGCGGCAACACGATGACCGCCTGCATGGGCACGTCCAGCTACGACCGGATCGGCGCGCAATTGGACGCGGCGCTGGCTGACCCTGAGGTGCGGCAAATCGCCCTGGACATCGACTCGCCGGGGGGTTCGGTCCAAGGCGCGTTCGAACTGGCAGGCAAGATCGCCCAGGCGACCAAGCCCACCACGGCCATCGTCAACTTCAACGCCTTATCGGCGGCCTACCTGCTGGCATCGGCCTGCGACAGCGTGAGCGTCAGCTCCACCGGCGCAGTGGGGTCCGTGGGGGTGGTGGCGATGCACCGCGATCTATCGGGCGCCAACGACAAGGCGGGCGTGAAGATCACGGCCGTCTACCGAGGCGACAAGAAGCTCCACGGGGCATCGCACGCGCCGCTGTCGGAGGTGGCGCAGCAGGAATTGCAAGCGCAAGTGGACGATGCCTTCGACCAATTCGTGGCCGCTGTCTCGACCCACCGCAATCTGCCGGCTGATCGGGTCGTAGGCCTGCAGGCCGGTGTGTTTCATGGTGCGGGCGCGCTCTCGCAGGGGCTGGCCGATCAGATGGAGACGCCGCAAGAGGCTATCGACAGGCTGGCCGGTCTGGTGCAGGCCGGTGCGGCGCAGCAGCGGCAGCAGACCCAGCGCCGCCAGGCCATGACTCTACGCGCGCAGGCGCTGGAGATCGCCGCGCGCCTTTGAACCGAACACGATGGCCTCCAGGATCTGGAGGCCATCGCCCCGACCCTGAACCGCGTTCGCGCTTCAGATCTTGCCGCCCGCCTCGCGCGGGCGGATTCGTTTGTGGAACCTACAGGAAATTCCCATGGATGCCATCCAGACCCTGAAAAGCGAACGCGCCGCTTTGAGTCAACGCGCGAAGGAACTGGCCGACAAGGCGCAGGCTGAGCCGCTCATCGAAGCCGAGCAGGTAGAGTTCGACGCCATCACGCCGGCTTTCGAGGCGCTGGGTCGGCGCCTGGCCGTGCTCGAGGGCGCGCAAGCGATGTCGCGCACCCTCGCCATGGCCGCCGCCGCGCCCGTCGATGTGCTCGAGCAGGGCAAGCTCGACGCCGTGGCCGTCGATCGTCTGGCGTCCAACGTGCAGGGCCAGCAAGCCGCTGTCGGCCAGGCCGGCGAGCCGATCGTCTACGCCCGGCCCCGCGACCCCGCCGAGCGCACGCGGCGCAACATGAGCGTGTTCTCCGGGATCATCGGTGCGCTCAAGCACGCCCCGGGGAACCTCGCTGCCGGTGCCGAGTTCGCCCAGCGCGCCATGAGCCGCGACGGCATCGGCGTGGAGGTGGCCGCCGCGCTGTCCTCGGTCACGGCCTCCGGCGGCGCGGTGCTGATCCCCAACGTGCTGGCGGCCACCGTCATCGAGCGCCTGGTGCCCAACGCGGTGGTGCGATCCATGGGGCCGCTGACCCTGCCGCTGACCAACGGCAACCTGACCATGCCGCGCATCGCCGGCGGGGCGCTGGCCGGCTACATCGGGCGCGACAGCGACGCGCCGGTGTCGCAGCAGAGTTTCGACGACGTGCAACTCGTGGCCAAGAAGCTGGCGTGTCTCGTGCCCATCGGCAATGACCTCATCCGCTTCGCCGGCATCGACGAGCGCGTGGACCAGCTCATCGTCGAGGACACCGCGATCTCGATGGCCACGGCCGAGGACGCGGCCTTCATTCGCGGCGACGGCACCAACGCCACGCCGGTGGGCCTGCGCAACTGGTGCCTGCCGGCCAATGTCCTGTCGGCCACCCCCATCGAGCCGGCCTCCGGCACGCCGGGTGCGGCCCCCGCCGGCACCACCTGGGCCACGCCGCCTGCGGCGCCGCTTGCGGGCCAGGCACTGGCGCAGGCCATCATGACCGATGCCGGACGCATGGTGCTGGCGCTGCGCCGCGCCAACGTGCGCATGCGCAAACCCGGCTGGCTCATGCACCCGGACTCGGTGCAGTTCCTGCGCGACCTGCTTACCACCACCGGCAACCGCGTCTTCCCCGAGATCGACCAGGGGATGTTCCGGGGATACCCGTTCGCGCAGACCACGCAGATCCCGACCAACCTGTCCACGCCCAACGGCGGGGGCAACTGCTCGGAGATCTACTTCGTGGACTTCGCGCAGATGGTCATCGGCGAGTCACTGAACCTGTCGGTGGCCATCAGCCAGGACGGCGCCTACACCGACCCGACCAGCGGCACGAGCGTCAGCGCCTTCCAGCGCGATCTCACGCTCATCCGGCTGCTGACCGAAAACGACTTCGGTCCGCGTCACCCCCAGGCGATTGCCGTGCTGCAGGGTGTGACCTGGTACCGCTGAACCTGACGGGCGCACCCACGCTGCGCCCACTGTGCAATGTTTGCAAGGACTCCCGACATGAAGGACATCCGCTTCCTGAAGTGGTGGAACGGCTATCGCAAGGACGACGTGGCCGCGTTCGCCGACGATCTGGCCGACACGCTGATCCAGCGCAAGTTCGCCGAAGCCACCGACGCGCCCGTCGCCCAGGACGTGCTCCCGAAGGGCAAGGCTCCCGCGCCGCAGAAGTAATTCGGTATGGCTCTGCTGCTGTCCGTACAGCCCGCGGCACCCGGTGACCCCTTCCAGGGCGAGCCGGTGCTGCTCGCCGAGGTCAAGGCACAGGCGCGCATCGACGCCGACCTCACGGCCGACGACGCACTGATCCAGGGCATCATCGCCGGCGCCCGTGCCCAGGCCGAGGTGCGCACGGGCGCTGCGATTCGGCAGGCGATCTATCTGCAGACGATGGACGGCTTCCCGCCGTTCGGCCGTCCCCTGGTCCTGGCGCACGCAGGCATCCAGAGCGTGCAGGCCATCACCTACGCCGACCCGCTGGCCGAGAACCAGCGGCTCAGCCTCGATCCGTCGACGCTCGACACGGTGAACCGCGGGCGCGAACTGCTGCTGGCGCCCTTGAGCGTGCCCGCATGGACGCGCAAGGCACCCTACGCCCAGCCGGGCGCGGCGATGCACGGGGTGTGGCCGCAGACCGGGCGGTCCGAGCGCGCGGTGGAGATCACGTATCTGGCGGGGTTCGCGCCAGAGGATTTTGTGAGCCGCTATCCGAGCG
>JAPTVL010000241.1 GCA_028065725.1 Betaproteobacteria bacterium | reverse complement strand
CGCCTATCTGGAAGCGATCGACGGCCTGGTGAAGGGCGGCGCCGACATCCTGATGGTCGAGACGATCTTCGACACGCTCAACGCCAAGGCCGCGCTGTTCGCGATCGAGGAGTACTTCGAGGCCAATAATCTGCGCCTGCCGGTGATGATTTCCGGCACCATCACCGACGCCTCCGGCCGCACCCTGTCCGGCCAGACCGGCGAGGCGTTCTGGAACTCGGTGCGCCACGCCCGGCCTTTGTCCATCGGCCTCAACTGCGCGCTCGGACCGGATCTGCTGCGCCAGTACGTCGAGGAGTTGTCCAGCAAGGCCGACGTCTTCGTCTCGGCCCACCCCAACGCCGGCCTGCCCAACGCCTTCGGCGAATACGACATGGGCGGTGACGAGATGGCGGTGCACATCGGCGAATGGGCGCGTTCAGGCTTGCTGAACATCGTCGGCGGCTGCTGCGGCACTTCGCCGACGCATATCGCCGCGATCGCGAAAGCCGTCGAGGGCGTCGCGCCGCGCGTGCCGCCGGTGCTGGAGCCGGCGATGCGCCTGTCGGGCCTCGAGCCCTTCAACGTCGGCAAGGACTCTCTCTTCGTCAACGTCGGCGAGCGCACCAACGTCACCGGGTCGAAAGCCTTTGCCCGCATGATCCTCGAGGGCCGCTACGACGATGCGCTCTCCGTCGCGCGCCAGCAGGTGGAAAACGGCGCGCAGGTCATCGACATCAACATGGACGAGGGCATGCTCGACGCCGAGGCGGCGATGGTGCGCTTCCTGCACCTGATCGCATCCGAGCCCGACATCGCGCGGGTGCCGATCATGCTCGACTCGTCGAAGTGGAACGTCATCGAGGCCGGTCTCAAGTGCATCCAGGGCAAGGGCATCGTCAATTCCATTTCCATGAAGGAAGGCGAGGCCGAATTCATCGAGCGGGCGAAGCTGTGCCTGCGCTACGGCGCGGCGGTGATCGTGATGGCCTTCGACGAGACCGGCCAGGCCGACACCTACGCGCGCAAGACCGAGATTTGTGCCCGCGCCTACAAGCTGCTGACCGAAACCGTCGGCTTCCCGCCCGAGGACATCATCTTCGACCCCAACATCTTCGCGGTCGCCACCGGCATCGAGGAGCACGCCAACTACGCGGTCGACTTCATCGAGGCCACGCGCTGGATCCGCCAGCACCTGCCGCACGCCCACATCTCGGGCGGCGTGTCGAACGTCAGCTTCTCGTTCCGCGGCAACGACGCGGTGCGCGAGGCGATCCACACCGCCTTCCTCTACCACGCGATCCAGGCCGGGATGGACATGGGTATCGTCAACGCCGGCCAGCTCGGCGTCTACGCCAACCTCGACCCCGAACTCAAGGAACGCGTCGAGGACGTGCTGTTGAACCGCCGCACCGATTCGACTGAGCGGTTGGTCGCCTTTGCCGAGAACGTGAAGGGCGGCGCCAAGGAAAAGGTCGTCGACCTCGCCTGGCGCAATCTGCCGGTGAACGAACGATTGAGCCATGCGCTGGTGCAGGGCATTACCGAATTCATCGTCGAGGACACCGAAGCCGCGCGGCTCGAAGCCGAGCGACCACTGCACGTGATCGAAGGGCCACTGATGGCCGGCATGAACGTGGTCGGCGACCTGTTCGGCGCCGGCAAGATGTTCCTGCCGCAGGTGGTGAAGTCGGCGCGCGTGATGAAGCAGGCGGTGGCGCACCTGCTGCCGTTCATCGAGGCCGACAAGAAAGTCGGCGACGCCCAGAGCGCGGGCAAGATCATCATGGCCACGGTCAAGGGCGACGTCCACGACATCGGCAAGAACATCGTCGGCGTCGTGCTCGGCTGCAACGGCTACGACATCGTCGACTTAGGGGTCATGGTGCCGGCGCAGAAGATCCTCGACGCCGCAAAAGAGCACAAGGCCGACATCATCGGCCTGTCCGGCCTGATCACGCCGTCGCTGGAGGAAATGGCGCATGTAGCGAAAGAGATGCAGCGCCAGGGCTTCACGATTCCGCTCTTGATCGGCGGCGCGACGACCTCGCTCGCCCACACCGCGGTGAAGATCGCGCCCAACTACGAGTCGCCGGTCGTCTACGTGAAAGACGCCTCGCGCGCCGTCGGCGTCTGCACCCAGCTGCTGTCGAAGGACATGCGCGACGCTTTCGCCGCCGAGATCCGCGCGGACTACGACAAGACCCGCGAGCGACACCTGAAGAACAAGTCCGAGACCTCGCGCATCCCGCTCGCCGAGGCGCGCGCCAACAAGGTGAAGATCGACTGGGCGAGCTACACGCCGCCGGTGCCGAAGCAACTGGGCGTGCACGTGCTGCAGGCCTACGATCTCGCCAAGCTCGCCGAAGTCATCGACTGGACGCCGTTCTTCGCGTCGTGGGAGCTGCACGGCAAGTTCCCGAAGATCCTCGACGACGAAGTCGTCGGCGCCGAGGCGACCAAGCTCTACGCCGACGCCCAGGCCATGCTGCAGAAGATGATCGACGAGAACTGGGTCGAGGCGCGCGCGGTGTTCGGCCTCTTCCCCGCCAACACGGTGGGCGACGACGACATCGCCGTCTACGCCGACGAATCGCGTTCAAGCACGCTGATGACCTGGCACAACCTGCGCCAGCAAATGAAGAAGCCGGCCGACCGCGCCAACCTCTGCCTCGCCGACTTCGTCGCACCGAAGGACAGCGGCAAGCCCGACTATCTCGGCGCCTTCGTCGTCACCGCCGGCATCGGCGAGGACGAACGCGCCAAAGCGTTCGAGGCCGCGCACGACGACTACTCGGCCATCCTGTTCAAGGCGCTGTGCGACCGTTTGGCCGAGGCCTTCACCGAGCACCTGCACCTGCGCGTACGCAAGGAGTTCTGGGGCTACGCCAGCGAGGAAGCGCTCACCAACGAGGAACTCGTCGCGGAAAAATACCAGGGCATCCGCCCAGCCCCCGGCTACCCCGCCTGCCCCGAGCACAGCGAGAAAGCCGGCCTGTTCGAGATCCTGAATGCCACCGAGGAAATTGGCGTGAAGCTCACCGAGAACTACGCCATGTGGCCGGGCGCCGCGGTGTCGGGCTTCTACCTCTCGCATCCCGACAGCCAGTACTTCGCCGTGGCCAAGATCGAACGCGATCAGGTCGAGGACTACGCGCGCCGCAAGGGCTGGGATGTGAAGACGGCGGAACGCTGGCTGGCGCCGAACCTCAGCTATCAGCCGGCCTGAATTAGGCAATAGGACAAGTCACGCGGCATTCTCAAGGCCGCTTCAACTGTTTTCGCGCTCTGTCGACCTTGTTTTTGATCACACACTCATGCACGTGATCGTTGATGAGCCCCATGGCCTGGAGAAAAGCAAAGACGGTGGTAGGTCCGACGAATTTCCAGCCCATCTGCTTCAGGGCCTTCGACAGGGCCACAGACTCTTTTGAAATTGAAGCCGTTTGCGGCTCTGGCAGCGCATCAGGCGCAGGCTCGTAACGCCAAAAAAACGCAGCTAGCGAACCTTCCCGTTTGACCAGAGCCTGGGCACATCGGGCATTATTGATGACCGCCTCGATTTTGCCGCGATGACGTACGATGCCTTCATCCTGAAGCAGACGTGCGATATCTTTTTCCGTGAAGCACGCGATTTTGCTGAAATCGAAATGATGGAAGGCCGCGCGAAAGTTCTCACGTTTTGTAAGAATGGTGCGCCAACTCAAACCGGACTGGAAACTCTCCAAGCAAAGCTTTTCGAACAGTTTCTGGTCGTCGACCACCGGGAACCCCCACTCCTTGTCGTGATAATCGACAAACTCGGGCGTCGCTGCACACCACTTGCAACGCGCCTTGCCATCCGGACCGATGTAGACAGCAGCCATAGCATCCCCCCTATCCAACCACCACTCAGCCGAACAGGAATTCCAGGCGATCGTCGGCTCGATTAGGCGTGATCTCCAGAATCTCCGCACTGACTACGCCTTCTGCCACGAAAGGGTCGGCTTGCATTCGACTTTGAATCTCGTCCAGATTCGATGCCAGCGCCAGGATGGCGCCGCCCGCATCCGGTTTCAGACTGCCTACCGTGAGAAAGACACCATCATCGAAACCGCTTTGAATCCAGGCGTTGTGTCCCTCCATCAGGCGCCCGGCTTGGCTCTTGTTGTGCGAAAACTTCAACAATATGACGAACATGCCCCCTCCTTGTGTTGATCTTCACCTGGTTGTGTACGCGGCCAGCCAGTCATTCAAATGCTTGACCTCCTGCGCGATGAATCTTTCGTCATGAAACGCGCTGGCCAGGGTCGCGACACCTTGGCTGAGTGCCAACAGATGCATGGCCAGTTCGTCCGCGTCCCCGCTGCGGCCAAGCGCTTCGAATTGCTTGCGGAGCCAAGTGCGAAACAGCGTAAATAATGCGGTCGCGTTGCCCTGCGCGGCGTGATCGAGTTTTGATAGCTCGCCGCACAGGGTTCCAACCGGACAGCCGTAGCGCGCGATCTTTGCCTTATTCATCATCAGGATGCCGATGAAGCTACGAATGCGGTTGGCCGGGGTTTCACCCTCCGTTTCCCACTTCTCCAACATCGCAGTAGTTCCGGACACACGGTGCGCGATCACCGCATCCAGAATCTCGTCCTTGGACCTGAAGTGGTAATAGAAATTACCCCTTGAAATCCCAACGGCGCCCGCGATTTGCGCGAAGGACGTATGCTCGTAGCCGCGTTCGTAAAATAGCCGGTCTGCAGCCTCAACGATTTGTTCGCGTGTGGTTTGAATAGCCATCGATATGATCGGCAAATACGCCCCGCCGAAGCAGAGCAACGTGTTCATTTGAAATAGCTTAGGACACTCGTCCTAACTCCGCAAGCAATGCCTGAAGTGACACACCGGAGCGCCTTTAGAGGTCACGGCGCATGAAGAGAGGAACGCACCGCCTCCCAAGCGTCGTCACGCGGGCGTGACGGAGCACAAGCCTGCAGGCGCTACGGCGCCTATTTGACGACTGCATTCAAGATAACCTCGCGACCGACCCGCCGAAGCCTTAGCAAAGCCCCACACCAGCGTGTATTACGCGAATTCTGGGGCTATGCGAGCAGCGCCCAATCTGGCCTACCAGCCCTGGTTGAGCATCATCTTCTCCAGCCAGAACAATCCGATCACCGTCTTGGTTTCGCAGATGCGGCCGTCCTTGACCCACTGCATCGCCTCGGCGAACGGCAGCCGGAAGATTTCCAGGAATTCGTCGTGGTCGCGGCCGTGGGTGCCGTCCTGCAGGCCCTTCGCGAGATAGAACGCCAGCCGCTCGTCGGAGTAGCCGATGCAGGGGTAAATGGTCGTGACCTCGCGCCACTCGGACGCGGTGTAGCCGGTTTCCTCTTCGAGCTCGCGTTTGGCGCAGCTGAGGTCGTCCTCGCCCGGATCGATCTTGCCGGCCGGCAGTTCGATGAAGTCGCGGTGCAGGGGGTAGCGGTGCTGACGCTCGAGCAGCAGGTCGCCGTTGTCGAACACCGGGATGACGACGACGGCACCGGGGTGGACGATGTATTCACGCGTCGATTCGCGGCCATCGGGCAGGCGCACGCGGTCGCGCTTGACGTGCATCAGCCGCCCCTTGAAGACGGTTTCGCTCTCCAGGCCGGTTTCGGTGAGCGTGGTTGTTGACGCTTTATCCGAAGGTGTATCCCTCGGGACAGCGTCTTTACAACCACGGCCTACTCCTTGCGAGCGGGGATCAGGGATGTCGTTTTTCATGACTGCCATGATAGCGGGCACGGGCAAAAAAATGCCGGGTTCTTGCGAACCCGGCAAGGTT
>JAPTVL010000254.1 GCA_028065725.1 Betaproteobacteria bacterium | reverse complement strand
GCACCCGCGAACGCAGATCGGGGAAAAACAATTCGCCCTCGAACACCCGCTCCGCGCCTTGCAGTTCGCGCAGGCGCTTGTAGAGAGGGAACAGCGCCAACTCGCCGCTACCGCGGCCGTCGGCCAGATCCTTGACCCAGCGCTGCAGGCCTTCCATGGCATTGCGCAGGGCGCGCAGCACTTCGTCGCTTGCCGTGATGCGATTCTCATTGATGTCGTCCAGGATGGACTCGAACGTGGCCGCCAGCGTGGCCGCGCCTTCCAGTCCAACCATGCGCAGCGCGCCCGTGACCTGGTGCGCATCATCGTGCGCCAGCCGCAGGGCATTGGTTAAATCGGCATCCACGCTATAGGCCTGCACGCGCCCGAGGGCAGCCTGCAGGGCGGCGTCGATGTCTCCGCGCACCCAGTTCAACGGGCCGGTATCGTAGTCGAGTAAGGCGCTCATGGTGTGTTGTTCCCGAGGTTGTTTGCAGTGGCCGTGATCGGCTGCTCGCTTCGCGTTTGGCTGGTCCGATCAGGCGAGCTTGAAGCCCGCAACCGAGTTCTTCAGATCCTGCGCCAGCTGCTTCATGCCGCCAATCGACTCGGCGGTTTGCTGCGTGCCACTGGTGGTCTGCGCCGAAATGGATTTGATGTCCTGCATGGTTTCCGCCACCTTGGCGGTCGATTCCGCCTGGTTCTGGGTGGCCGAAGAAATATCGGCAATCAGTCCGGCCAGCTTTTTCGACACGTCGCCAATCTCGGCCAGCGTCTGGCCCGCGGCGTCGGACAGCTTGGCGCCTTCGACCACGCCCTGGGTCGAGACCTCCATCGCCGCCACGGTGTCATGGGTATCCGACTGAATGGTCTTCACGATCGCTGCGATCTGCTTGGTCGCATCTGCCGAGCGTTCCGCCAGCCGCTGCACTTCTTCCGCCACCACCGAGAAGCCTCGTCCGGCCTCGCCTGCGGACGCCGCCTGAATGGCGGCGTTGAGCGCCAGCACGTTGGTCTGCTCGGTAATGTCGGAAATCAGTTCGACGATCTCGCCGATCTCCTGCGACGATTCGCCGAGACGTTTGATTCGCTTCGAGGTTTCCTGGATCTGTTCGCGCAGGCCGTTCATGCTGGCAATGGCGTTGGCCACCGCCTGCTGGCCTTTTTCGGCGGCCGCCAGGGACTGTTCGGCCACGCGGGCGGATTCGGCGGCGTTGCCCGACACCTGTTGCACCGACTGCGCCAGGTTCACCACCGCAGCCGAGGTTTCCTCGATTTCCTCCGTCTGACGGCGCGCCGCCTGTTGCAACGACTCGGACACCTGACCGGCCTGGCTGGCCGCCTGATCCATCTGCACCGTGGCGTTGTTAATGCCGCGCACCAGGCTACGCAGTTCTTCAACCGTGTAGT
This sequence comes from Betaproteobacteria bacterium, assembly GCA_028065725.1. The sequence continues at coordinate 4,398 of JAPTVL010000254.1, read as the reverse complement.
TGATCGAGTCAGCCACCGCACCGGTGATGTCCTCGGTCACGCTGGCGTTGATGGCGAGGTTGCCTTCGGCCAGTTCGCCCAGTTCGTCCATCAGCCGCAGAATGGCTTCCTGGTTGCGCCTGTTTTCCTCTTCGCTCTTGCGGGCCCGCGACTTGGTTTCATTAATGTTGACCAGACCCAGCATCACCAGCGACGCAATCGCCAGCAGGCCGAACAGCGCAGCCAGCAGATAGCCGGCGCCACCAACGGACTGGTAATCCTCCGACAGCTCGTTCGTATCCCGCAGCAGGGCGTCGCTGCCGACGAACAGGTTGTTCGCCGCCAGCTTGGATTGCAGCAGCGGCTGCGTATTGGCAAGCACCTCGCCCACCGCCTCGACCATGTCACCCATGTTTTCACCCAGATCTTCCAGGGTCATCATGCTGTCTTCATTGCGACTGGCGGCGCCTTGCATCAGTGCCTGCACCGTGTCGCGGAACGAGGTGGTGTCCTTCTCCAACTGCAAGACCACTTCGGGGTCGATCAGGTCGGCCGACAGCAGCAGGTTGGCGTTCTTCGGCATGCGCTGGCTCAGCATGACCAGGTGGTTGGCACGCGAAACTTCGCGCACACTGGATCCTGAGTCCAGCAGCTGGCTGGTAAGCTGCTCGGCCACCTCCTGCAAATCGATACTCAGAGCGTTAATGCGTTTGACGCTTTCGTTCAGTTCCACCAGGTTTTTCTGCTGCGACAGGATCTGCACAACCTGCGGATTGAACTTTTTCCACTGCCCGGAGATTTTCTCCAGCGTGTCGCGCGCTGCGCCGCCGGAAGCGGGCACCTCGTCGTCACCCTCGATCAGACCGGTCAGGGTTGTTTGAAACACATCCTTGCCCTCCGCCAGCCGCTTGAAGGCGGTGACGTTACCGAGCACGGACTGCTGCGCTGTCAGCGGCAGCCGCTGCGACAACACTTTCAGTTCGCCCGCGCGGGCTTCGTAGCCGGCGCGGTTGTTGAGCTGGACCGAGCCCCACACGGTGAAGCCGGCCGCCAGGAGCAGCGAGACCACCAGGGTGCCGCCGGTGTAGAGATATTGTTTTTCGACGGGCAGACGGCCAATCAGGGGCACGCGTCCGGGCTCCTTGTCAGCCAGTTTGCGTACGCCCTGCATGATCAGGGCTGTGTGTTCACCCCTGCTCTTGCCGGTGATCTTTTCCGTCATCCGGCCGGCCAGCCCTTTCAGGCCATTCATCGTTGTCGCCACGTTCATTGTCTTATCTCCACTCATCGGCGCCAGCGCGCCCTGTTATCAATATCAATCAGTTGCCAAACTGCGCTTCAACCTTGAGAAACTCGGCATCGCCGAGTAATTGACCGAAATCCATGTCGCACCAGTCGCCGCCCGCTTCGTCGGCGTAATGGCGTGCAATCCAGGGATGACTTGCCGTACGATCGCTGCGCAACTGGTAACGGCCGATGTTCTTGAGGCCCAGGGTGCTGCGCACCAGTAGCGCCGCATTCACGCCAAAATCGTGGTGCGGAATCAGCAGACGGCAATCGGCGTGCTCAGGCGTCATGCCCTGCCCCATGAAGTCGGAAAAATCGCTCACGGCAAACAAGTTGCCGCGAATATTGGCGACGCCACGAAACCAGCGACGTGCGCCGGGGACCTTGGCAATGGGGGGCACCGGGATGACCTCTTCGGTATCGGAGAGGCTCACCAGCCAGTTCGCCTCGCCTACCCGGAAACCCAGTCGGGAACCGGTGTTGTCGCGACTGGCCGCGGCCTGCAACTGCTGCGAAAGTGTGGTCTGAAATTCGCGCAGATTGAATTTCTTGGCCATGGTGGATCGCTCAGCCCAGCGCCTTGATTTGCGACAGCAGGTCTTCCGGCTTGACCGGTTTCACCAGATAGGCTTTCGCGCCCTGACGCATGCCCCAGACCTTGTCGGTCTCCTGACCCTTGGTGGTGCACATGATGACCGGAATATGCTTGGTGGCCTCTTCCTTGGTGATCATGCGGGTTGCCTGATAGCCATTCATGCCCGGCATCACGACATCCATCACGATCAGATCGGGCAGGGTCTGCTTGGCCTGTGCCACGGCTTCCTCGCCGCTTTCAGCCATGCTGACCAGATAGCCGTTCTTGACCAGCAGCTCGGACAGGAAGAAACGCTCGGTGGGGGAATCATCTACAACCAGAATGCGGCTGATCGCCATAATATTTGCTCCTTGAAAAACAGTTAAGCGCCGGCGCAGGCGTGCTCGCGCACTGCCGTCAGCAGCGTGTCCTTGGTGAAGGGCTTGGTCAGGTATTGATCCGACCCCACCATGCGCCCGCGCGCACGATCGAACAGGCCGTCTTTGGACGACAGCATGATGACCGGCGTGCCACGATATTTCGAATTTCGTTTGATCAGCGAACAAGTCTGATAGCCGTCGAGACGCGGCATCATGATGTCCACGAACACAACGTCCGGCTCGTGATCGGTTATTTTTGACAGCGCATCGAAGCCATCCTGTGCCAGAATGACTTCGCAGCCTGCCTGATTCAAAAAGATTTCCGCGCTGCGACGTATGGTGTTGCTGTCATCGATGACCATCACCTTGACGCCTTTCAATGCTTCGTTGTCCACACGCTTTCTCCACCAGGATTCAGGCACGCGGCACATGCCGCATACCCTGTCTGCTTACCATTACGGCAGCGCCGCAGGCTTCTTTAGTGTCCGCCTCCCCGGCTTATGCACGTTTTGGGTCTGCATATAACAAAGGGCGCCGCAATGCAGCGCCCTTTTCCTGTCCGCGCAAGGCGCAGCCTTACTGCCAGGCCTCCCCGCTGGATTTCTTTTCGACGCCGGCAACAGTACCCATGGTCTCGATAATGTCATTTGGCAGGGACGAAATACGCATGAACTGCCCCATCCCCACATCAGGGAAAGCCAGAGCGATGCGGAAACGGCCGTGCGGTGAACCCACCTCATTGCCGATCACATAAATTTCGTAGGGCAGACCCGCGATGTTGTCCTGCATTTCGATTCGCTTGAGCCAAGCGCCGTCGCTGCTGCCGCCATCAGTCATTCCCACCCCGAATACGGCCAAATTGCGATCTGGAATGACGATTTCGTAGACCTTGGTCGTCTTGCCCACCCCTTTGGCAAGGTTCTCGCGAACGGTCTTCAGCGCCTCGGCAAAGCTGCCGTACTCGGCCAATTTGTTTTTGTGCGAATCCAGGCGCTCCATACCGATCATGTAGCGGTAATTGCCCAGGTTCGCGGACGGCTCGTCCCCGCCCTGCCCCTTGCCGGCGCCCAGCGCATCCTGCAAACGCGCTTGCAGCGCCTTGACCGCAGCCTCTTTCTTGTCAAAGGCTTTGCGGAAATAGGCGCGGTACCAGTAATCCGGGTTGGTATAGGCTACGCTGCCGTCCGCCTTCACGCCCACGCGAATCGCCGCACCCAGCACGGCATATTCACCGACCGACCCGACTTCGCGGAGCATATCCCCATCGGTGGCAATCACCACGCCATACCCCGCCAAGTCTTTGGGGAAATATTTGCCAACCACCTTGAATCCATTGGCTTTGAGCTTGGCCTCCACCACCGTCGCCACAGCCTGTACATTACCCCCGGCAACCGGGTTCCCCTGAATATAAGGGGCAATCGCCCATGCACCCGCCGAAAAAACAAGCAAGACCCAAGCTGTCATCCACCGTATTATCATTACTGTCTCCTGATTGATTATTACCCTATCGCTCGGTCTAACAATACCATTGACAGGGCAGCCCCAAAGGCCGAATGGGATTCTATGACCAAATCCCCGCTTCGCCAACGCCCCACCCAGGTCGTCGCCGGCATGGGGACAGACCTTACAGCGCCACCATCTCGAAATCGTCTTTGCGCGCCCCGCAATCCGGGCAGGTCCAGTTGATCGGAACGTCATCCCAGCGCGTGCCGGGTGGAATGCCATCGTTGGGCGCGCCGGCTTCCTCGTGATAGATGTAGCCGCAGATCAGGCACATCCAGCTCTTGTATTCGGGTGTTTCAGGCATGGGGGCAGGGGGAATCAGCTAAAATTGGGCGTTGATTTTAAAGCAGTGACGCCATGCCGCCTATTTTCTCCCCCAAACCCACGCCACCGCTGGTGCTCAGCTTCGCTGCATCCGACCCGACCGGCGGCGCGGGCATCCAGGCCGACCTGCTGACGCTCGCCAGCATGGGCTGCCACCCGCTGTCGGTGATCACCGCGATCACCGTGCAGGACACCGCCCGGGTCGACGAAGTGCTGGCAATCGACGCCGAATGGGTGATGGACCAGGCGCGCATGCTGCTGGAAGACGTGCCGGTGGCCGCATTCAAGCTCGGCATGATGGGCAGTCCCGAATCGATTGCGGTCATCGCCGAAATCCTCGCCGACTACCCT
>JAPTVL010000439.1 GCA_028065725.1 Betaproteobacteria bacterium | reverse complement strand
TCGACGATCGCGGAATACTTCTTGAATTCGGCATAGTCGCCGGTCTTCACCGCCTTCTGCAGCTGCTGTACCACGTCCGGGTTGTAGGCGTGGAACTCCTCGCCGAACATGAACTTCAGCAGGCCGCCGGCTGACAGCGGGCGCAGCGGGTTGAACGCGGTCTTGTGCAGCAGCTTCTGGTCGGACTCGAAGTCGTCGAAGTTGGCGCCGGAAATGCGCGACACCGTGCCCTTCAGGCACAGCTCGACCACGCTTTCGTGCAGGCCCACGCCTTCGAACAGCTGGGCGCCGCGGTAGCTCGCCACCAGCGAAATGCCCATCTTGGAGAGCACCTTGTAGAGGCCCTTGTCCATCCCCTTGCGGAAGTTGGACAGCGCCTTGTCGAGGTTGGGCTTGATCTCGCCGGTCTTCACGAACTCGCCGATCACCTGGTAGGCGAGGTACGGATACACCGCGGTCGCGCCGTAGCCGATCAGGCAGGCGTAGTGGTGCGGGTCGCGCACGGTGCCGGTTTTCACCACGATGTTGGCGTTGCAGCGCAGGCCGGCGGCGATCAGCGCATGATGCACGGCGCCGGTGGCGAACAGGGCCGGGATTGGCAGACGATCCTTGGCGAGATTGCGGTCCGACAGCACGAGAATGACCTTGCCCGCCTTCACCGCGTCGACCGCTCGTGCGGTCAGCGCGTGGATTGCGGCTTCCAGCGCAGCCGCTGCAGGGTCGTAATGGAGGTCGAGCGTGATGGACGCAAATGCCGGGTCATCCAGGTTCAGCAGCCTGTCGAAAGCCTCCTTCGACAGCAGTGGCGTGTGCACTTCCACCCGATGCGCATGCTCGGGCGTTTCCTCGAACAGGTTGCGCTCGGGACCGAAGGTGGTGTTGAGCGACATCACGATCGCTTCGCGGATCGGATCGATCGGCGGATTGGTCACCTGCGCGAACTGCTGGCGAAGGTAGTCGAACGGTGAACGCACTTTCTGGCTCAAAACCGCCATCGGCGTGTCGTCGCCCATCGAGCCGATCGCTTCGGCGCCGTCCTCGGCCAGTACGCGGATGATCTGGTCGCGCTCCTCGAAGCTGACGTTGAACAGCTTCTGGTGCGTCAGCAGGCTGGCGGCGTCCATCACCGGCAGGTCGGCGTCCTGGTTGATCGACAGGTCGAGCTTGACGGCGTTGGCCTTGAGCCATTCGCGATAGGGCTGCGCGCCCTTCAGCTCGTTGTCGATGTCTTCCGGCATCAGCAGACGGCCGGTCTCGAGATCGGCGGCGATCATCTGGCCGGGCTTGACGCGGCCCTTGCGCTCGACGTTCGCCGGGTCGATCTGCCACACGCCGACTTCGGAGGCGATGGTGAGGATGCGGTCCTTGGTCAGCACCCAGCGTGCCGGGCGCAGGCCGTTGCGGTCCAGCGTACAAACTGCATAACGACCGTCAGTCAAAACAATCCCGGCGGGACCGTCCCACGGTTCCATGTGCATCGAGTTGTATTCGTAGAAGGCGCGGATGTCGGCATCCATCGACTCGACGTTCTGCCAGGCCGGCGGAATCACCAGGCGCAGCGCGCGGAACAGCCCCGCACCGCCCATCACCAGGCCTTCGACCATGTTGTCGAGGCTCATCGAATCGGAACCCTTGGTGCCGACGATGGGGCGGATGGCGTCCATGTCCGGGATCAGCGGGGTGGCGAACTTCTGCTCGCGCGCGCGGCTCCAGTTGCGGTTACCTTGTACCGTGTTGATTTCGCCGTTGTGCGCCAGATAGCGGAACGGCTGCGCCAGCCGCCATTGCGGCCAGGTGTTGGTGGAGAAGCGCTGGTGGAACACCACCAGGCTGGAGGCAAAGCGCGCGTCGTTGAGGTCGGGGTAGAACACCGGCAGGTTGTCCGGCATCACCAGGCCCTTGTAACTGATCACGCGGCATGACAGCGTCGGCAGGTAGAACACCGGGTCGGTGGCTTCCAGCGCCTTTTCGGCCTGGCGGCGCCCGATGTAGAGCTTGCGTTCGAAATCGTCTTCGGAGAGGCCAGCCGGCGCGTTGACGAACACCATTTCGATATGCGGCAGCGAGGCCAGCGCCGATTCGCCGCACACCGACGAATCGGTCGGCACCAGGCGGAAGCCGGCGACGCCCAGGCCCTGTGCTTCCAGCGCGGCTTTCAGCGTCGAACGTGCATGCGCCTGCGGGGCGGCATCGCGCGACAGGAACACCAGGCCGGCGGCATACAGCTCGCCCAGCGTGAAGCCGGATTCGCCCGCCACCGCGCGCAGGAAGGCATCGGGTTTCTTGAACAGCAGGCCGCAGCCATCGCCCGACAGACCGTCGGCCGCGATCGCGCCGCGGTGCGTCATGCACGCCAGCGAGCCGATCGCGTTCTGCACCAGCGTGTGGCTGGGCTGATTGTCGATCTGCGCAATCAGGCCGAAGCCGCAGCTATCCTGTTCGAAATCGGGCGAATACAGCGTCCCGTCCAGCCAGCTTTGTCGTTCCATGGTTCCGTATGCTCAGGCAACAGCGGCCTGCCCATGGGGCAAGCCGCAAAAAATTCAAGCGAAAAGTGCGGCATTTTAATCCCTCAGGCCGCATGCGGCAATGATTGCCCCGGCAAGGCCTTGCCGGGGCAAGGGTTTACGACGAGCAGTCACACTCAATGAGAGGGTCGCCAACCCGGAAAATTCCTTCCTATGCTGACAGGAGGGCAGGGGAGTCGACATGAAGCTACTGAGCTGGAACATCCAATGGGGGCGCGGCATGGACGGCCGGGTCGATCTTGCGCGCATCCTGCGGACCCTTAGGCAACTGGGCGATTTCGACGTCATCTGCCTGCAGGAAGTCGCGGTCAACTTCCCCGGTCTGCCCGGCAGCCGCGGCGAGGATCAGGTCGCCGAACTGTCCGCCGGCCTGCCCGGCTATACCGCGATCTACGGCGCGGCGACCGACGTGCCCGATGGCCGCGGCGGCCGCAGCCGGTTCGGCAATGCCATTTTTTCCCGTTTGCCGGTCGGCCAGGTGTGGCGGCATCTGCTGCCCTGGCCGGCCGAGCTCGATGTGCCCAGCATGCAGCGGGTGCTGGTGGAAGCCGTGGTGGCATCAGACGTCGGCCCGCTGCGGGTGATGACCACGCATCTGGAGTATTACTCGCAACGCCAGCGTGCGAGCCAGATCGACGCCATCCGCCGTCTGCACGCCGAGGCCTGCGCCATGGCGGCGCGCATGCCTTTACCCGAAGAAACGGGCGGCTCGTTCGACGTATTCCCCCGGCCCGCGCAGGCATTGCTGTGCGGCGACATGAATTTTCCTGCCACGGCGCCCGAACGATCGCAGATCCTCGCACCGTTTCCAGGCGGCGCCCCCGGCTTACGCGACGCCTGGGACGTGCTGCATCCCGGCGAGCCACATGCCCCCACCGTCGGCATTCACAAAGTCGATTTTGTCGACCAGCCCGAATGCTTCGACTTCGTCTTCGTCACCGAAGGGCTGGCGGGCCGCCTCAGGGCGCACGGAATCGATGCCGCGACCGAGGCGTCGGATCATCAGCCTGTGTGGGTGGAGTTGGGGTGATGTTAACTTGGGGGTGACCGGGTTACAGCAAGTCCTCGATTAACTCCCAGTGCTTATCTTTCACCATCACGAAGCGACAGCGTCCCTCTGACAGCTCGGCCCACAGCCCGCCGATCAGACGATCATCCTCAGCTGCAGTCCAGCGATCCGCGCCCTTGTATTCCACGGCGAGAATCGGCCCGGGTTTCCCCTCTGAATCGGGCAGTTGACACAGGAAGTCCGGATAAAAACGTCCATCGGCTTTTTGCAGGAAGAAGGAACATCCCTCTCGCCGGACCAGATTGCGGACCCAGAACTGGATGCGCCCCTTCTGCGCCTGCATATCCAGCCAGCAGGCGCATTCGAATTCTTCCTTGCTGTCGAAATCGCCCATCCGTCCGTAGAAATGCTTGCGGAAATCGAAATGGCCGAAGCGTCCGTCGTAGTCGCGACTGGGCGCATAGGCTTGGGGGTGGAAATCGAAGGCGTACATATCGCTGACAGTCACGCGCGAAGCTGCATCGTCACCGAACAGGGCTTGTTGAAAAGCTTTGCCCACGGCCAGCTTGCGCAAGTCACGGATGCGCGCCTCGATCAGGTTGCGAATCAGAAACTTCTGCAAGTTAACGCGGGCCAGGGTAAAGCCTTCCCGGCGCAGCAGTTCGGTCAGCCAGGCGGCCACGAAGGCCTGTTTGCTGGCATGGGTGAGCGACGGTTCCGGCAGGTTGCGGCACAGCCAGGTCGCCAGCCGGATTTCGTCCCAATGTTCTGGCTGGTAAACCAGGCCAAGATCGCGTTGCAACTCCGGCAGGAAACGTGAAACGAGCTTGCCGCTGGTGTCGTCCACGTCGATTTCACCGCCTTCCGAGACCTTGAGGCCCGCGCCCATTGCCGCCAGATCCTCGGCGGTGGGCGCGGCATCGAAGGGGGAGAGATCCCACGGGTACTCCAGCACCTCAGGGTCATCGAACAAAGCAAACTCGCCCTGCACGCGCAGCGCGAGTTGCGGAATGCGGAAGCGCTCGCCTAGTTCGGCGGGCGTCTGGAAAAACTCGATGGCCGTGGTGCGGCTGACTTCGGCTGCTTCCGCAATCGCCGCGATAGCAACTTCGGACTTCACCGTAGCCTTGAGTGCTTCCGTCTCGTCTTCATTCAGCGGCGCGCTGATGGTGAGGGTGTTGAGCTTGGTATCCCAGCTCACCTTGTCGCGAACCGGCTTGGGCACGCTCTTGAGATCCGGCTTTTCAGACAGGGTAATCGCCACCGGGCGCACCACCACACGCCCGGCATGCCCTTCTAGATCGAACCGGGCCTGCTCGGCCTTGGCCGCGGTAACGAACTCGCTTACTTCGCGTCGTTCGAACCCGGCCCCGGCCACCAGGCGATCACGCAGCGCACTCGCGGTTTCCGCGAAGTTGCGCGACACCACGAAGGCATACGACTGATTCAGTGGCCGGCTAAGCCGGTGGCTGGCGCCCGGCTGCCGCAGCACTCGCCCGAGCAACTGCTCCACCGCCGTGGCCGAATGCAGCGAGGCCATGCTGACCAGGATGTAGGCAAACGGGCAATCCCAGCCCTCGGCCAGCGCCTTCTGGGTAATGACGAATTTCACCGGGCAGGCCGGGTCGGCGATGCCGCCCTTGTAATCCGTCTCGATCTGCTCCAGCCCTTTTTCCTCGCCGGTGGCGACCACAATTTCCTCGGCCGGGATGCGATGGTTGGTGATCAGCTCGTTGCGTACGCGCTCGAAGTCCAGCGTCTCCACGCCGGCCCGGCGCGGCTCCGACTGGATCAGCACCAGCGGCCGCAGGTAGTCCGCGCCTGCGCGGCGTTCCTCGTCGGCCAACTTGTGCAGGGCGTCGCGGCGACCGATGGCATCGGCCAGGCACTGCTGCCAGTTCGGCTCGGTTTCCAGCACCACCGGCAGCTTGATCATTTCCTCTGCCTTCAACTCGGCGGCCGACACGCTGTGCAGCACGTTGGACGGTGTGCGTTCCAGATCGGGCGTGGCGGTCAGTTCCATCACCCCGCTGGGGCGAAAGCGCGCCAGCATGTCGAAGGCCAGTTCGGTGCGGCTGTTATGCGCCTCGTCGACCACCACGAAAGGCCGGCGCAGGCGCAGCACGTTGGCAAGCGAATACGGCGTGGTCTGCTCCGTTCCCGTGCCGTCCTTCAGCAACTCGTCGCGCTGCGCCGGCGCGAGATTGTCGAAATGGTGCATCAGCGCGCCGCTCGACTGATACACCTTGCGGCATTCCT
>JAPTVL010000326.1 GCA_028065725.1 Betaproteobacteria bacterium | reverse complement strand
TTGCCAAATCAATGCCTATCGTCGTAACATTCATCTCGGTCGCTCCTCTCGTTCAAGTGGTTGTATAACAGCTCCACTTTGGCACTCTGATGCCGTTTCGGGTAGGGGCGACCATTCCATTATCGCGAGCGGAGATGACCAGGCCGGCGTTCCGGTCCAGCTTCAGGGCACCAGCGGTAGCTAGCATCATCAGTGCCCCCAACGCGAACCAGGCATGGTGGAAGTCGGCGAGTTGCAGAGTCGGGGCGCCGCCCAATGCCTCAGAAACGCTCAAGGCAAATGCAGCAAAGGCGACACCCATGCTCATGGCCACCTGCTGCAGCATGGTCGCCAAGGCGTTGGCGCCGGCGCGTTGCTCGGCGCCGATATCGGCAAAGGCGAGAGTGGTGATGCCGGTGAAATTCATCGAGCGCGTCATGCCGGCAGCGAGCAGCACCGCATAGCTCAGCACGGCCGGAATCCCGGGCGCCAGCAGTCCGCATCCGAAGAGCGAAGCCGCGCACAGGGCGCCGTTGGTCGTCAGCACCCTGCGGAAGCCGAAGCGGCGCAGCGTCGGCGTGGTGACACTCTTCATCAGCAGGTTGCCGGCCATATAGGCCAACACCATCATCCCAGCGTGTTCGGGCGAGTAACCGAAACCGAGCTGGAACATCAACGGCAACAGGAAAGGCGAGGCGTTGATCGCGACGCGAGAGACGAAGCCGAAACTCACCACGGCGAGCGCAAAGCTCGGCACGGCGACAGCGCGCAGGTCGAGCATGGGTGCCGCGCTGCGGTGTGCATGCCTAACGCAGCCGACCGCCATCAACAGGCCGACACCCACCAGCGCCAGCGGCCAGGGCGACCAGGCATCCAGGTTGCCCAGTCGTGCCAGCCCTTCGACCAGCGCTGCCAAGGTCAGCGCCGTCAGCAGGAAGCCGACGGTGTCGAAGCGGACTCTCGCCGTCGGCGCGCGCGGGGGAATGTGGCGCAGTACCAGGCCTATCCCGGCTAGGCCGATGGGCAGGTTCACCAGGAAGATCCAGCGCCACGAGGCGTGGCTGACGATTAGACCGCCCAGTACGGGACCCAGCACCGGCGCAATGAGTCCCGGCCAGGTGATGGTGCCGATGGCTTCGATGATCCGCTGCTTGGGAGTTTCGCGCAGCACCACGAAGCGTCCTACCGGCGACATGAATGCTGCCGCCGTGCCCTGAAGAATTCTGGCGGCGATGAGCAGACCGAGCGATGGGGCGAGGCCGCACAGCAACGATGCCAGGGTGAACAGGGCGATGGCCGAGGCGAATACCCGGCGCGCGCCGAAGCGTTCGCCGCACCAACCGGCAGCCGGCACGAATACCGCCAGCGCCACCAGATACGAGGTGACGCAGGCGCTGGCGTCCAGTGCGGTGCTGCCGAAGCCGGTGCCGATCGAGGGCAGGGCAACGGTGATGATCGAGGCGTCGAGCGTCTCCATGAAGAACGCCGCCGCGACGGTGAGGGCGATGGCGTGAGATCCACTCCCGTTCAGCGTCGTCACGCTATTCATTGCGGCGTCACCCGGCGGCCCTCTTCGCAGCGACTGGCATCCCCGACTCAGGCGCCGGGAGTGCCTTCCTGCTGCGCTGCGCGCAGCAGGCGCTCTGACAGATGCTGGTGCGTCGCGATGTAGATGCCGCTGGCCATGAGGATGGCGATCCCGAGCAGCGACCAGCGATCCGGGAAATCCCCGAACACCAGATAGCCCACGACGGTGGCCCAAATCAGTTGGGTGTAGCTGAACGGGGCCAGTTTGGCGGCGGGGGCGAATTCATAGGCCTTGATCAGGGTCAGATGGCTGAAGCCGGCGATGCAGCCCACGGCGATGAACAGGAACGCGTGAAACCAGCTCTGCGGTGGCCTCCAGGCGTCGGGCAAGGCTAGGGAGAGCAGCAGCATGCCGACCAGGCCGGAGTAGAAAATAGAGGTGTGGGGACTCTCCAGCCCTGCGATCCGGCGCGTCAGTATCTGATAGGAGGCGAAGCAGGCGGCCGTGCCCAGCGGCAGCAGCGAGGACCAGGCAAAGACGCCGCTGCCTGGACGCATGATGATCAGGACGCCGACGAAGCCGGCGCTGACCGCGAGCCAGCGGGCGAGTTCGACCTGCTCCTTCAGCACCAATACGGCCATCATCGTGACCAGCAGCGGTGCCAGGAAGGAGATCGCGGAAGACTCGGCGAGCGGCTGGTATTTCAAGGCCGCGACGAACAGCAGTGTGGACGCCGCGAGCAGCAGGCCGCGCACGATCTGCGTGCCCGGCCGGCGGGTACGTACCAGTGCCAGACCCAGACGCGGGCCGAGCAGGGCGGTCACCAGCAGCGTGTGAAAGGCATAGCGCGCCCACACCACCATCGTCACCGGATAGAAGCGGGTCAGGTACTTCGAGATCGAATCCATGACGGCGAACATCGCCACCGCCGCCATGATCATCAACATGCCGCGCAAGCTTCGCGGCATGCCGGGGAGGGGTTCATTCATCGGGGCTCGGAGGCGCGGATTCCTCGGCTATGCGTCGCTTGCGACTGAATCAATGGTTGCCGAGAATTTCGCCTAAGAAGGCTCGCGTTCTCTGGTGCTGCGGCTTCTTGAAGAACTCCGCCGGCGGACCTTGCTCGATGATCTCTCCGTCAGCCATGAAAATCACCCGGTCGGCGACCGACCGGGCGAAGCCCATTTCGTGGGTGACGCAAATCATCGTCATTCCCTCATTGGCCAGGCTGATCATGGTGTCGAGCACTTCCTTGACCATCTCCGGGTCGAGCGCCGAGGTCGGCTCGTCGAACAGCATCAGCTTCGGTTCCATGCACAGCGCGCGGGCGATCGCCACCCGCTGTTGCTGCCCGCCCGACAGGTGGGCCGGATACTTGTCGGCTTGATCGAGTATCTTGACCCGGTCGAGCAGCCGGCGGGCGGTGGCCTCAGCCTCCGCGCGGCCCTTGCCCAGCGCCTTCATCGGTGCCAGGAGGCAGTTCTGCATCACCGTGAGGTGAGGAAACAAGTTGAATTGCTGGAACACCATGCCGACTTCATGCCGCACCGCATCGATCGTCTTGCTGCTCTGGTCGAGCTCTATCCCGCGCACCACGACGCGCCCTTGCTGATAGTTCTCGAGCCGGTTGAGGCAGCGGATCAGCGTCGATTTTCCCGACCCTGAGGGTCCGCAGAGAACGATCTTCTCGCCGCAGCTCACCGTCAGGTGCACATTTTTCAATGCCTGGAAAGCGCCGTACCACTTGTCGACGCCTTCCATGAGGATCATCGGTGCGGTTCCGGGATATGCCGGAGCATTCGGATTAGCTTGCATGGTGTTCCCTATCGCGCTATGGGGTTTCGATCACTGCACCGTAAAGGGAACGCCGGGCACGGAGGTGGGGAATTCGTCCGGCTTGGGCGGCGCGAAGCCCATCCACTTCTGATATACCACGGCGAGCTGACCGTTGGCCTTGATCTTGTCGATGAAGGTGTTGATATAGGCGTTCAACTCCTTTTCGCCGAGCCGGGTGCAGATGCCGTTCCATTGCCGCAGGAACTTCAGCTTGATCTCATAGGTCCCGGGCTGGGCGGCGTTGAGCTTGATCGGGTAGAACTGATTGGCGCCGACCGCCTGCACTTGTCCCGAGAGCATCGCCTGGATGTTGGCGGAATCGTCGTCGAAGCGCCGGATCACGGTGCCGGGAGGCGCGAGCTTGGTGACTTCGGTATCCTGCGCACTCGACCTGGGCACGCCGATCACGTACTTCTTCATGTCGGCAAAGCTCTTGATCGGGGTCTTCTTGGGGGCCACCAGAACCACATCATTGGCCGAATAGGGCTTGGAGAACTGCACCGCCTTGGCGCGATCCGGATACATGCCCATGACCGCGATCACCACATCGACCTTGCCGGTCACTAGCGCGGGAATCCGGTTGACCACCGCGAGATCGACGAACTTGACCGGGACACCCAGGTCCTGGCCGAGCAGCTTGGCGATATCGGCGTCGAAACCCTGTTGCACGCCGTTGGTGTCGACAAAACCCCAGGGCGGATTGTCGCCCTGAATGCCCACCACCAGTTGACCGTTCTTCTTGATTTCCGCCGAGGTGATGGCCGAGGCCGAAGGCGCCAAGGCGCCCAGCAGCAGGGCGCCGGCAGCCACGGAAACGATGAGGCGGGCTAAGCGATGTTGTGAGCAGCGCTGTAGTAGCGTGTGACTTTCTGACATGTGTATCTCCTGATGGTTATCGTTGCATGGCGCGTATTGAATGATTTACCCGACTGATCACGCCGTTCAGCGAGTTGCTGCAAGCCGTCTTTCGAGCCTCGATCCATAGAGCGATAGCGGCCAACAAAGACAGAAGTACATCGCACCGATCAGGCCGAAGATGATCAAGGGCTGAAAGGTCTGATTCGAGATGATGGTGCCGGCGCGGGTCAGCTCGGTGAAACCGACGATGGCCGCCAGCGAGGTGCCCTTGATCAATTGCACCAGGTAGCCGATGGTGGCCGGCAGGGAGGTGCGCAGCGCCTGCGGTAGGATCACGTCGCGCATGCGCACGAGGTAATGCAGGCTCAGGGCATTGGCCGCCTCGGTCTGTCCGTAGGGCACCGCCTGGATCGAACCCCGCCAGATCTCGCCCAGGAAGGCGCTGGCATTCAGGGTGAAGGCGATCGCCACCGAGGTCCAGGCATCGAGCGAAAAGTTGAACAGCGCCAGACCGTAATAGACGACGAACAACTGCATCAGCAAGGGCGTACCCTGGAACACCCAGATGTAGGCACCCGCCAGCCGCCTCACGATCCTCCGCTGCGAGGTGCGCGCCAGTGCCACCGGCAGTCCCGCGACGGCACCGCCGATGAAACCGACCAGGGAGAGCAGGACGGTCCACTTCAGCCCGACCAGGAGAAACATCAATTCGCCGATGCCGAATTTACCCATGTTCGTGTCTCCTAGCGCGTCGGGTAGCTGAGGTAACGTTTCGAGATGAAGCCGAACAACAACATCATCAGCGACGAGATCGCCAGGTACATCAGGGTGATGGTGAAATAAACCTCGAAGCTCCGGTAGGTGTTCGACTCGATCACCATGGCCACCGAGGTGAGCTCATAGGCCGAGATCGACGAAGTGATGCTGGTGGTCAGGGTCAGCAGGATGAACTGGCTGACCAGGGCCGGGTAGATGGTCCGGATCGCGGGTTTCAGGACGATGAAGCGGAAGATCTGCAGCGGGTGCAGGCCCAGCGCCCGGCCGGCCTCGACCATGCCCTTGCTGATCGCCTGGACGCCGCCCCTGACGATTTCGATGGCGTAGGCGCCGCCGTTGATCCCCAGGGCGATGATCGCGGCCACGGTGGGGCTGAGCTTGATACCCAGGTTCGGCAAGGCGAAAAAAAGGAAGTAGATCTGCACCAGGAAGGGAGTGTTGCGGATCAGCTCGACGAAACCGATGACCAGGTAGCGCAGCGGTGCGAAGGAAGAATTGCGCGCCACCACGCCGATCAGGCCGATGGTGATCGCCAGCGCCATCCCCGCCACGGCGAGCCCAATGGTGCCGGCGCAGCCCCGCAGCAGATCGGGCATGCCGGCGATGATCGGACTGAAGTCGAATTTGTAGTGCATGACTTACCTCGCTGTCTTGGCCGTGGCGGACGCTTCAGTCATGGAGCGCCACCGCGATCGCCGCGATCACCTCCCGAGTTTCCGGTCGGACCCCGCGCCACCACAGGAAAGCCTCGGCGGCTTGCTCCACCAGCATGCCGACGCCGTCGGCGAGGCTGCGCGCATAGGCCTCGCGCGCCAGGCGCAGAAAAGGCGTCATGCCCTTGCCATACACCAGTTCGTAAGCCAGGCAGCCGTCGCCGAAGACCCCCTTGGGCACCGGCGGCAGCTCGCCGTGCAGGCTCGCCGAGGTGGCATTGATGACGATGTCGAAGTCTCTGCCGGCCAGGGCCGGGTAGCCGGCCGCAACGACTCTGCCGCGTGCCGAGAATCGTTCCGCCAGCGCCTCCGCCTTGGCCACGGTGCGGTTGGCGATGACCAGTTGTTCAGGTTGCCGCTGCAGGATGGGCAGCAGCGCGCCGCGCGCTGCACCGCCCGCGCCCAGCAGCAGGACGCGTCCGCCTGCGAGCGGGGTTGCCAGATTGCATTCGATGTCGGTGACCAGACCCATGCCGTCGAAATTGTCGGCGATGATCCGGCCGTCTTCGAACTTGATGGCATTGACCGCGCCGGCCAGCCGCGCACGTTCCATCAGGTCGGTGGCCAGGGCGAAGGCCTCCAGCTTGAATGGCGCCGTGACGTTGATGCCGCGACCACCGCTGGCGCGAAACGCCGCCAGCGTCGCGGCGAAGCCGGAAAGCGGCGACTCCAGCGCGGTGTAGGCCAGCGCCTGCCCGGTGGCCCGCGCGAACATGCCGTGGATGAGCGGCGACTTGGTATGTCCGAGCGGATGGCCCACGACTGCGTAGCGATCCATCACAGGCTCCCGATCACAAGCGGTCGACCGCTTCTTCGGCGTAGAGCACGCCGTCCTTCACCAGCGCGTCGATCTGTGCCGGCGCATAACCGAGCGTTGCGGCGATCTCGCGGTTGTGCTGACCCATCAGCGGTGCGACGCACTTGGGCGAGGTGTCGCATTCCGAGAAACGGAAGGGCAGATTGGGCAGGCGGATGCGGCCCAACACCGGGTGATCCTGCTCGACGATCATGCCGCGCGCCTGGACCTGCGGGTCGGCCAGCACCTGGTCGATGCGTTGCACCGGCGCGCAGGGAACCTTGGCCGACTCGAGTGCTGCGATGCAGGCCGAGACCGAGGCCTGGTTCATCGCCCAGGCGCGGATCTTCGCCAGGATCTCCTCTCGGTGTTCGTTGCGTCCGGCCGGATGATGGAAGCGTTGATCGGCCGCCAGTTGGTCGCCGCCGATCAATTGGGCCAGGCGCAGCCAGGCGTCATCGACCTGCGCGGCGATGACGAAATGGCCGTCGCGGCCGGAGAACACACCATAGACCGTCGATTGCGGCAGGTCGTGGCCGGTCTGCACCGGAATCTCCTTGCCACCGGAGAGCGTGTAGCACTGCACCGCGTATTCGTGCATCGACACCATGCAGTCGTAGAGTGCCATGTCGATGTGCTGGCCGCGTCCCGAGCCGATCCGGCCGAGCAGTGCGGCGCAGACCGCGGCGACGCCGTGGATGCCGGTGTACATGTCGGCCAGGGCGATGCGAAACAGCGGCGGCGCCTCTCCCGGTTGGCCGATCATCGCCATGGCGCCGCTCTTGGCCTCGGCGATCAGCCCGAATCCGGCCTGCGCCGCATCCGGGCCGGTGTGGCCGTAGGCGGAGACCGAACAATAGACCAGGCGCGGGTTGATCGCCGCCAACTGCTGGTAGCCCAGGCCGAGCCGGTCGAGCGCTCCCGGCCGGTAGTTCTCGACGAAGACGTCGGCACCGGCCACCAGCTTGTGCAGCATTTCCAGGCCGCGGGGATCCTTGAGGTTCACGCACAGACCGCACTTGCCCATGTTCTGCTGCAGGAAGTAGCCGCTCTGGCCGTCGATGAAGTAGGGATGCGCGCGGCCGGCGTCGCCGGCGGTGGGCCGCTCCACCTTGATCACCTCGGCACCCATCGCGGCGAGGCAGCGCGACAGGAACGGGCCGGCGAGAAAGTGGCTGTAATCGATGACGCGGATGCCCGCGAGGGGAAGCGGCTGGCTGGACATGCTAAGACTCCGGGTTTGAACGATCGATTTCCGGCCGACGCGGGATCATCAGGCGGTGCTCGCCCTTCTGGACGGCTTCCCCGCGCTGGTTGATGAGCTCGCAGGGCAAGGTCACGATGCCCCAGCCCGGTCGTTTGGTGACGCGCATGCTGCCGACCCTGAACTTCACCCGCAGCGTGTCGCCGATCTTGATCGGCAGCGCAAAATCCCAGGTCCAGCCGAGCGACATTCCGGGCAGGAATCGGTAGTCCGCCTGCGTCTTTAGGCCGTCGGCCAGCGACAGGCCGAGCAGCCCGTGCGCCACCCGCGTGCCGAACGGCGTCGTCCTGGCGTAGGCCTCGTCGACATGTACGGGCGTGAAATCGCCGGTCAGCTGTGCGTAGGCCATGATCATGGCCTCGGTGACGGTGACCGGGGGGCTGACCGCCTCGTCGCCCACCGACGCGTCGTCCCAGTAGCGTTCCCGCGGCGTTCGCGCGGCGGCCATGGTCGCAGGTGCCGTCATGCCTTGCCGCCGGCGGCGCTGACCGCAGCGCGCAGGCCGAGCAGATAGCTATCCACGCCGAAGCCGCAGATCTGGCCGTTGGCGACCTCGGCGAACACCGAATGGTGGCGGAATTCCTCGCGCGCGTGGATGTTCGACATGTGGATCTCGACGATCGGCACCGTCAGGATCGCCAGAGCGTCGCGCAGCGCGTAGCTGTAATGGGTCCAGGCGCCGGCGTTGATCACCACCGCATCCACCTTGTCGGTGAAGGCCTGGTGCACGCGTTCGCACATCGCACCTTCATGATTGGTCTGGTAGCTGGTGACTTCCACGTCCAGTTCGCGCGCCAGTTGGCGCATCTGCGCGTCGATCTCGTCCAGGGTGATGGTGCCGTACTGAGCCGGGTCGCGCTTGCCGAACATGTTGTGGTTGACGCCGTGCAACATCAGGATCTTCTTCATGGTGTTCCCTCTCCGGTTGGAATGTTTTTTCAGGCTCGCGGATTCACCGCCAGGATCCGTGCCACCGAGTCCCCGCTTGCCTGGATCAGTTCGAGATTCAGTCCGTCGGGCAGCGCCACCCAGTTGTGTCCCTGGGGCAACGGCGTTGCTCCCCAGCGGCGGATCTCGGCGAGCGTGGCTTCGAGGTCCTCGGCCATGACGCCGAGGTGGGCGAGCCGCCCCTCGGGACCCGCCAAATCAGCATCGGCGATCAGCTGGATGCCGCCCACTAGCCAGGCCTGCCGGGGCTTGTCGAAGGCACCGTCCACTTCGCGCACCGGCATGCCCAGCGCCTCGCTGAAAAAACGGATGTGCCAATCGATGTCCTTGACGCGAAACGCGACGTGCTCGACGAAGGTAGGCCTTGGGTCGCTCATGCCGGCCACAATCTTTCCGGCATATTTTGCTCAGTGGTCAGACCAAAATGCTGCATCCATTGTTCGATGCCCCTGACGCAGGCGACCAGCGCCCGATTCACCGGCGTCGGGACGCCGCACTGCTCGCCCCGGCGCACCACCGCGCCGTTGATGAAGTCGATTTCGGTACGCCCGCCCTTCTCGATGCTCTGCAGCATCGAGGTCTTGAACTCGGCCGGCAGTCCCGCTGCCGCCTTGATCCATGGCTGCTCGGGGTCATCGACCGAGAGCTTCACGCCGCAGGCCCGCGCCACCGCGATGGCTTCGGCGACCGCGGCCAGCGCGCAGGCCTTGATCTCGGGCACCCGGTAGAGTTCGCCGTAGGGCAGCCGGGTGATGCCGGCCAGGGCGCCGGTGGCGACGTTGACCAGCAGCTTGTCCCAGATGGTGCCCATGATGTTGTCGCTGACGCTGGTCGAGAGACCGGCGCGGTTGAAGGCGTCGGCGATCGATTGCAGGCGTGGCGTGAGGCGACCGTCGAGTTCGCCGATGATCGTCTCCTTGCCCCTGAGCCCGGCGATAACGTGACCAGATGACAACATCACCCCGCCCAGGTAGGTCTTGCCACCGATCACTCGGTCGCGGCCGACGACCTCGGCGATGATGTCCTCGTGGCCGAGGCCGTTTTGCAGCGAGACGATCGTGGTGTTCGGGCCGATGATCGGCCCGGCCTGCAGGAGCGCTTCGCGGGTGTCGAAGGATTTCACCAGCACCACCACGAGATCGACCGGGCCGACCTCCGCTGGGTTGATCGCTGCCCGCACCTTGACGACCCTGTCCTGACCGTCCTCGCGCAGCCTCAGGCCGCCCGCGTTCATCGCGGCGACGTGCTCCCGGCGCTGGCTGATCAGCACCACGTCGGCGCCAGCCTCGGCCAGCGCGCCGCCGATGGCGCTGCCCAATGCGCCGGAACCCAGAATGCAGATCTTCATTTCCGTGCGCCGCCGCTCAGTAGGCGAGCTTCGCGGTAGCGCGCAGCTCTTCGGCAGTGGCGGTGCCGAAGCCGAAGAATTCGAGATAGGCGGGGATCATCTCGAACAGCATGTCGGTGCCGACCTGGTAGCGGCAGCCGCGCTCGCGCGCCGCCGCGAGCAGCGGCGTGATCTCGGTCTTCATCACCACCTCGCCGACGAAGGTCGAAGGCGCCAGACGGGTAACGTCCATCGGCAGCGGGTCCTCCGGCCGCATGCCCAGCGGTGTGCCGTTGACCACCAGATCGTAGCCGGCCGGATCGTTCGGGCCCAGGCTCACCTCCAGCTTCGGATAGTGTTGCCGCAGCCGCGCGGCCAGGCCCGATGCCGCATCGGCGTCGATGTCGCAGAGCGTGATCGAAGCCACGCCTTCGGCGGCGAGCGAGGCCGCGATTGCCGAGCCGACGCCGCCGCAGCCGACCACCAGGCAGTTCGCGCCGACGCAGGCGAAGCCCTTCTGCTTCAGGCCGCGGGTGAAGCCGACGCCGTCGAACATGTCGCCGAGCAGCGTGCCGTCGGCCCGCTTCAGGATGGCGTTGCAGGCGCCGGCGATCTTTCCGGCGATGCTGACCTCGTCGAGCAGCGCCACCGTGGTGATCTTGTGCGGCATGGTGATCAGGGCGCCGCGAACATTGCTCTGCTTGAACAGCAGACGCAGCGCCGCCGGGAAATCCTCGGGCTTGACGCCCATGGGGATCACCGCGGCATCGATGCCGTGCGCATCGAACCAGGGGTTGTAGATGAGCGGCGCCTTGAACGCCTCGGTCGGGTAGCCGATATGTGCAATCAGTGTGGTCTTGCCGCTAAGCATTCCGGGTTCCTTCTATTGAATATGGGTTTCGACGATCCGGCCGGTTCTGGCCGCCTCGACGATCGCGTCGATGACGCGCAGGTTCTGCAGGCCGTCGCGCACCGTGACCAGCGGCGCCGCCGCACCGCGGATCACAGCGGCGAAGTGCTCGATCTGTTCTGCCAGCGGGTCCTTCCGTTCCAGATCGATCACGCTGTTCTGGAACGGCTGCCACCACGAGCGCTCTGCCTTCGTGGCGTAGTGCTTCAAGCGCATCGTCGGCACCGCGAGCGAGCCGTTGGTGCCGATCACGGTGTAGCAATCCTCGTCCGGATAGCTGGCGTAGCTCTTGTTCTCTTGCGCCGTCTGCTCCCAGCTCCGGGCGCTGCCCGCAGTGTCGGAGAGCAGGAAGGTCCCGAGGGCACCATTGGTGAAGCGCAGGTTGATCGCCACCGTGTCCTCGACCGCAAAGCCGCGCGTGGCGTTGGAGGAGAAAGCCTGCACCGCTACGATCTCGCCCATCATCCGGCGCAGATTGCCGATCTCGTGGATCATGTTGAGCAGGATCGGACCGCCGCCGGGCTGGCGGCGCCAGGGCCCTTCGTCGAAGTAGTGATCCGGCTTGTAGAACACGGCGCTGCCGATGACGCCGACGAGCGGCCCGAGGATGCCGGAGTCGATCACGGCGCAGGCCTTGTGCAGGATAGGGCTGTGGATCCGGTGATGGCCGACCAAGAGCTTGACCCCGGCGCTCTCGGCCGCTTCTGCCAGACGCAAACCTTCGGCCAGGTTGTGGGCGACCGGTTTCTCGATCAGCGTCGGGATGCCCGCGGCGATGCAAGCCAGGCCGTGTTCGACGTGCAGCTGATTCGGCGTCGCCAGTATCACGCCGTCGGGCCGGTCCTCAACGAGCAGTTCGGCGAGCGAGGCGTATAGCGGCACGCCGGCTGCCCGCGCGACTTCTGCTGCCTTGGGCGAGACGTCGACGATCGCTGCCAGTCGGCACGCGGGGCTTCGTTCGATCTCCTCGATGTGGCGCAGTCCGATCAGGCCGGCGCCGGCCACCGCTATGCGTACCTGGTTCATGACGTTCACCGGCTCGCGCCGCAGGCCCCCTGGGATTGAGTGCGGCCGCTCGCCCGCGCGACTTGCCCCGGGACGACGAAGGCTTGCTCCATCCGGTTCTGGTCGAGGTGGCGGCGGCTGACGCAGATCGCCAGCCGTGCCACCTCCTCCGGCCCGACCGCCTGTTGCAGCGTCAGGCGCGGAATCTCCAGGGCGTAGGGAATATCCTGGGGCAGGCAGGCGAGGATGCCGCGTACGTCGATGCCGCCCTCGCCGGGAAATTGCCGTTCGTCGCGGGCGGTATGGATGATGCCGTCCATGGTCAGCGGCACTTCCTTGGCAGCGTCGCAGACGTGGGCGAAGCGGAACCACTCGCGTGGCAGTTGGGCGAGTTCCTCCAGCGTCGAGTCGGAACGGCCGAAGTGCAGCATGTCGACCAGGATGCCGGCGTTGCTGCGGTTGACCGTGCGCACCACTCGCGCTGCCTCGGTGAGGTTGCCGGTCTCGGTCCAGTGCGGAAACTCCAGGCTGACGAAGATGTCGAGCGCTTTGGCCAGATCGCACAAGCGCGCAAAACGGGCTGTCTTGCGCTCGCTGTCCGGGTCCGGCAGCTGGGCGATGATGTGCCGGGCGCCAAGCTCGGCGCTGGCTTCGAGTTCCGGAATGAAGCGCTCAGGTTCCAGTTCCGGATCCATGCGGAACAACTCGACGTCGTGCACCTCGATGCCTGTGCCGGCGAGCCGTGCCTTGGTCTCGTTCATCAGGGCGCGGTCGCGCGCCAGGTCGTAGAGCACTTCGTCGGGCGTCACCCGCGTCATGCGCAGGCCGACGTAACGGTAGCCGCAGCGCTCGGCCACCTCGATCAGTTGCGGCGGCGTCAGGGACAGCACGGTCAGGTGCGCGAGCGAATAGTCGTGCTTCATCTTTCTGGTTCCTGTCTTCCGCTGAGGGGTTGAGCCGATCTCATTCGGCGAGCGCGGCGCCGGTGCTGGCGTGGTGCACCTTCTTGCCGGGTGAGTAGATGTCCATGATGTTCCAGTGGCCGGCGGTCGGAACCGGCTCGTTCTGCATCACGACGTCGATGACGTAGGGCCTACCGGCCTTGATCGCAGCGTCGAGCGCGGGCTTGAATTCCGCGGCAGAGCCGATCCTGACGCCGTCGATGCCGTAGGCCTTGGCGATGGCGGCGTAGTCGGGGGAGTAGGGCCTGCCGTTCTTCTCGAAAACGGTGCCGAAGGTGGTGCCGTAGTGGGCCTTTTCCAGGCCGGCGATGGTGCCGAAGGCGTAATTGTTCATGATCACCCAGACCACCGCGACGTCTTCCTCGAAGGCGGTGGCGAGCAGCGCCGGGTTCTGGCCGAAGCCGCCGTCACCGACCAGCGCCACGACCACCCGGTCAGGGCAGCCGATCTTCGCTCCCAGCGCCGCCGGGGCGCCGAAACCCATGGTGGCGAAACCGCCCGGGGTGAAGATGGTGCCGGCCTCGAGGATCGGGAATTGCTGGCCGACGCCGTTCTTGTTCCAGCCCACGTCGGTGGTGATCAGCGCGTCGCGCGGCAGAACTGCGCGCACGTCGGCGAGTATCCGCTCCGGCCGCATCGGGTAGGCGTCGCTGCTGGCGTGGCCGCGATTGCTGGCTATGAAGGCGGTGCGCGCCGCCGCGATCTTCGCTGTGAGTTCGGGGCGGGTGATGCCGTGCGGCAGCAGCCGGCGGGCGACGCGGTTCAGTACCGTCAGCGCTTCCTTGAGATCGGCCACGGCGCCGATCTCGACCGGATAATTGCGGCCGATTTCGGCCGGATCGATGTCGATGTGCATCAGCCGGGTCGGCGGGAAATTGAAGGTATATTCCGGCTCCCAGGAACTGCAGTCGGCTTCCGAGAAACGGGTGCCCAGACCCAGGATCCAGTCGGCGCCGCGGCACTGTTCGTTGATGAACCGGGTGCCCCAGAAACCGGTCATGCCCAGCACCAGCGGATGGTCGTCGGGCAGGGCACCCTTGCCCATCAGCGTGTGGGCGACGGGCAACTGCAGGTGATCGACGAAGCGCCGCAACTCGGCGGTGGCGTCGGCGAGCATGATGCCGCCGCCGACGTAGAGCACCGGCTTTTTGGCTGCGGCCAACTGCTCGACGATCGCCGCCGCAGTCTCCTCGTCCAGCGACGGTCGCTTCAGTTTCTTGGTGTTCGAGCGTAGTCGATTGAACAGCTCGACCTCGACCTCCTTGGAGAAGATGTCCATCGGCACGTCGATCAGCACCGGGCCCGGGCGTCCGCTCTCGGCCAGCGCGAAGGCCTTCTCGAGGATCTCGGGAAACAGGTGCGGCTGATCGACCCGCCAGGCGCGCTTGACGAAGGGGCGGTAGATCTCGTACTGCGAGGCATCCGCGTGCAGGTTCACTTCCTGGTGCGGATGCTTGCCGTAATAATGGCTGGGCACGTCGCCGGCGATCACCACCATCGGTACCGAGTCGAGCGCGGCATTGGCTACCCCGGTGGCGGCGTTGGTCAGCCCCGGGCCCAGGTGGGTGAGCAGCACCGAGGTGGTTTTCCTGGCCCGGGCGTAGCCGTCGGCCATATGGGCGGCGATCTGCTCGTGACGGACATTCACGAACTTGATGGGGCTCTTCGACAATTCCGAGAGCACGGCGATATTGGTGTGGCCGCACAGGCCGAACACGTGCTCGACGCCGCGCGCTTCGAGATACTTCACCAACTGATGGGCTATCAGTTCCTTCATGCCATTCTCCTTCGATGTGCTCATGCTTGCGGCACCGCGCGGCGCGCCGGTCCGGTGTAGCGATAGGGGATTTCCTTGGGCATCGGACCCTTGATCCGCGCGCCCTGCTGCTTCTGCTCCCAGGCGTGGGCCAGGATGCCGACCGCCCGGGACAGGATGAACAGGCCGCGGCCGAGCTCGGGCTCAAACCCCAGTTCGCAGAAAATGACGGCGGTGATGCCGTCGATGTTCATCGGGATATGGCGTCCCTTGATAGTCCCGAGCGCCGTCTCGACCGCGCGGCCGATCTGTGCGTGACGGCCGGCCACGACCCCGGCAGCCACCGCTGCGCCGACCAGCCCGAACAAGGGTGCGCTCCTCGGATCGACCGGGTGAAAGCGGTGACCGAAGCCGGGCACGATCTTCTCGCCGGCAGCGCGGTGGCGGGCGATCACTGTCGCGGCCGCTGCCACCAGGTCGCCGTCGGCGCCGGCCTCGGCATCGATCTCGCGGTAGAGTTCCATGCACTGCTGGCCGGCGCCGCCGTGGATGTCGTCCAGCACGTTGATCGCCGAGGCCATCGCGCCATTGACTGGCAGGCCGCAGGTCACAGCCATGCGTGCGATGGCGATCGAGGGTGCGTGCGGCCCATGGTCGACGCCGGGGACCAGCGCCGCCTCGAGCAGGTCCGCCTGCCCGCGCGTGGGCAGATCGCCGCGCAGCATCAGCCAGATCATGTCGGGAAAGCGGACCCGCCCGATCAGCTCCTCTATCGGGTAGCCGCGGATTGCAATCTCGCCCGGATGGATGTCGATGATGCCGGTGGACCACCAGTCCGAGGCGCTCTTTAGCAGAGCTTCGCTGCCTTCCCGGCTCACGTCGTGATTACCTCGATCTCGGCTTCGAGCGCCGGATCGAAGAACTCGCCGAACAGTTCCTCGTCGGAGGGGCGGTCTTCCTTGATCGGCACCGATACCCAGGTGGTATTCAAGTAATGCTTGAGATGCACGTTCTCCGAGACGATATTGCCGCCCCAGGTGCCGCAGCCAAGGCTGGAGGTCATCGGCATGCCGTTGTTGAAAGCGCCGGCGTTAGCCTTGGACTGCGGTTGTCGAACCATGATCCGGCTCACCGGCGCTGCCAGCGCGAGACGGTGGATGTGCGCCTGGTCGAAGGAATAGATGCCGCAGGAGTGCCCCTTGCCGCCGACCTCGTAGATGGCGCGCATCATTTCCAGCGCCTGGTCGTAGCCCTCGTAGCGGTAGAGTGCGAGCAGGGTGGTGAGCTTTTCGCCGGAGAACGGATGCTCTCTGCCGATGCCGTCGCCGTGGACCATGATGAACTTGCGGTCCGCGGGAATTTCGAAGCCGGCAGCTCGCGCCAGCTGCTGCGGCGCGATCGCCACGGTGTCGGGCAGGCGGTGCCGCTCGTCGTCCCACATCACCCGGCGCAATGCCGCCTTTTCTGCCTCCGAAGCGAGGTAGCCGCCCTCGAGCTGGAGCTGCGCCACCAGAGGCTCGAAGATGCCCGCCTCGATGATCAGGTTGCCGTCGGCCGAGCAACCGGAGCCGAAATCCGAGGTCTTGGACAGGCGGGTATTACGCGCTGCCTCCTCGATGTTGGCGGTCTCGTCGATGATCATGGTCGAGTTGCCGGCGCCGACCCCGTAGGCCGGCGTGCCCGAGCTGTAGGCGGCGCGAACCATCGGCTGTCCGCCGGTGGCGACGATCAGGTCGGCCTCGGCCATCAGCGCCTGCGACATCGGGATGTTGACGCGGGTCAGACATTGCAGGATGTCGGCCGGTGCGCCCTCGCGCTCGAGCGCTTCGCGCATCAGGCGGATGGTTTCGAACGAGGTGTTCTTGGCGCGCGGGTGGGGCGAAAAAATCACCACGTCGCGCGCCTTGATCGCATAAATGGCGTTGCCCGCCGGAGTCAGATCGGGATTGGTGGTCGGCACGATGCAGGCGATGATTCCCGCCGGCTTGCCGTACTTGACGATGCCCTTCTCAGGCAGCTCTTCGATGATGCCGACGCTCTTCTGGCGCAACGCGTCGCGCAAAACACCGCGGATCTTCATGCGTTTGCCCATACGGCTGACCGGGTCGCCCAGGCCGCTCTCGGCGATGCCCATTTCAACCAGGCGGGTGAAGGTCTTCTTGTTCGCCACCGCCCAGGAAACCGCTTGGCAGAGCCGGTCGACGCGGGCCTGGTCGTAGGTCTCGATGATCGCCAGCGCTGCCCGAGCGCGTTTGAAGGCGGTGTCGAGTTCCTGCCGTTGTTCTTCGGATATCGGTTTCTTTGGTTCGCTTGCGACCATGTTCTAATGCTCCTCGTGCGCTATAGAGTTCTGGAGAGGGTCCCCGCTGTGCCCGGCGCTCTGCGGCGGGCGTTCGTCGGCACCTTTGTCTCGACTGAAATCACCGGCCGGCGGTGTTTTCGGGAATCTTAGGCGCGCCGCCCTGGAGCGTCGATTGACCGGTGGGCGCTTTTGAGCGATGATCGTCCAGCAGTGAGCGATAATCGCGCAATCAATGAATGGAAGGTAGCGCAATGCCGGACAAACCCGAGCTCGACAGACGCGACTGGATCGCCGGCCTGGAGAAGGGCTTGCGCATCATCGAAGCCTTCAACGATGCTCACCCGCGGCTCACCGCGTCGACCGCCGCTCGACGCACCGGCATCAACCGCACCGCGGCGCGACGCTATTTGCGCACCTTGCATCACCTCGGCTATCTGGAGAGCGACGGCCAGATGTTCTGGCTGACATCCCGGGTACTTAGGTTGGGCTGGTCCTACTTCGACTCGGCCAAGGTGCCCCGTTCG
Organism: Betaproteobacteria bacterium; assembly: GCA_028065725.1. Next base: position 14,600 of record JAPTVL010000326.1, on the reverse strand, counting down.
GTGCAGCCCTATCTGCAGCGGATCAGTCTGGCGCTCGGGGGGGCCACCTATTTTTCCGTGCTCGATGAGGACGAGGTGGTGTTCGTAGCGCGCGACGGATCGAACATGGTCAAAAACGTAGGTTGGGTGCTCGGCGCCCGGATCGCTGCCAATCTGTCGTCGGCCGGGATCGCCATGCTCTCCTGCCGTAGTCCGAAGGAGGTGGACCGCTGGCTCGCGGACCGGGAGTTCGTGCCCTACACGCCGGAAACGGTGATCACCCAGGAGGGCGTGCGCGAGCTGATCAACAAGGCCCGCGAACAGGGCTACGTGGCGCTCGAACAGCAGTTGGAACGCCGGGTACGCGGCATCGCGGTGCCGATCCGCACGCGCAGCGCCGAGGTGGTCGGCGCCATCAGCGTCAGCCTGCCGATGGAGAACGAGACCCTGAAGCATGCCCTGGCACGCACCCTGCCTCTGTTGCGCGAGGCCGAACACGCCCTGCTGGCACAATTGTGAAGGGCGGGCGAATATCGGCCGTTTGCGTCCGATATTCGCGCACTTTTTTTGAGGCTGGCTTGCGATCGGCGGGCCGCCGGTGGCTAAGCTGTCGGAGGGGCGAGCGCCTCGATTGCACCCTTGCCAAGGAGTCATGATGAGCAAAGCGACGGACCGCGAGTCGGTACCGGAACCCCGTAATCCGATCGGAATGGACGGCATTGAATTTATAGAATTCGCTACGTCTTCACCGCAGGCTCTGGGGGGGGTCCTGGAGCGCATGGGTTTCCGCCCGGTCGCCCGGCATCGCTCGCGCGAGGTGGAACTCTACCGACAGGGATCGATGAATCTGATCGTCAACTCGCAGCCGGCCGATATTCCGCGTGCGGCGGTTCCCAGCGAATGGCCGGTGATCGGCGCGATCGGCATTCGGGTCAGAGATGCGGATGCCGCCTTGCGCCGGGCGCAGGATCTGGGCGCTTGGGAAATTCCGGTGCGCGCGCGAGCCATGGAGCTCAATATTCCTGCGATCCACGGCGTCGGCGAGAGTCTCATCTATTTCATCGATCGCTACGACGAGTTCTCGATCTTCGACATCGATTTTCGCGCGATACCCGGGGTCGACCCGAATCCGCCGGCGATCGAACAGATGCACTTCTTCGGCATCGTGCAATATGTCGGCGTCGGCCGGACCGAGGATTGGACCGAGTTCTATACCCAGATATTCGGTTTCACGCTGGTGCCGAGCAGTGTACGCTTCGGCATCATGCCGATGGGGACGCTGCTCCATAGTCCCTGCCGAAAATTCTTCCTGCAGCTGATCGAGCCCGAAGGTGTCGCCAAGTACGCGCCGATGGATGAACATCTTCAGCGCATCGGTTTCGGCACCCCCAACGTGATCGCCGCTGCCGCCCAGCTGGAACGGCGCGGAATCGGCTTTCTCGCTTCGGAAAAGGTGCATACCAGCGAGCGCGGCGCGCTGACCGAAATCATCATGGGCGGCGTCATGTTCGAGCTGGTGCACTCCGCTCCCGATGCCGTAGGTTCTCCGGCACCCGTCCACTCATCGGTTGGCGCAGATGAAGTTTGACGACTTCGGGATCGATTGCGCGTCGATGGCGGGATCGTTGGAGACCCGTCTCGCGGCAGCGCGCCAGGCTGGGTTTTCGCAAGTTATGATCTCTGCCACCGATATCGTCGGCCATCCCGCGGGTACCGCCGCGGGCGTCGCCGCGGTCCGGGCCAGCGGTCTGCGGGTGACGGGACTGGAGGCCTTGCGCGACTTCGAGGGCCTCACCGGCAAGCTGCATGAATACAAAGTCGACGTCGCCAAGTCGATGCTCGAGATCTGCAGTAGGATCGGCGGCGCCGTTTTGCTCACCGAAGCATCGACTTCGGTCCATGCCGAAATTGATACCGACAAAATCGCCCACGATCTGCGCAAGCTGGCTTTCCTGGCGCTGCCGCTGGGCATTCGCATCGCCTTCAAGGGTTACTCACGGAGTCGGACGGTGAAGGATTTTTCCGCTGCCGTGGAAATCGTCTCATGCGCCAACTGCCCGAACCTTGGGTTGGCGATCGACGCCTTCGATGTCATTGCCGCCGGGGTTCCGCTCGAAGACCTCGATGTGCTCCTGCCCGAGGAGATATTTCTGGTTCAACTCTCGGACTTCATGCTCCAGGAAATCCGCTCGACCGAGGAACAAGCCGTCACCGCCGGGCATTTCCGCGTTTTCCCTGGTGAGGGGGCGCACAGCGAGGAACTGGAAAAATTCCTGGTCAAGCTCGAAGAAATTGGCTACGTCGGGAATTACAGCTTCGACGTTTACAATGGCGACTATCTGCAGATGCCGCCCGAAGCGATCGCCGACCGGGCCAGGCGTGCCGCCGACTGGCTCGGTGAAACGGTGTTACGCCGTACCCTGCTGGTGCCCAACATGAGCCGCCTGCGGCCCGTCCGCCCCGGCTAGCTGTGCGCCGGACCCTCCCCGGTCCGGCCGTGACACCTCTGCTGCGCCCCTGTTCGGCGCGGACCCACATCAGTACCGCTCCCTCCACCGAAGGACATATGGCGGAATTGCGCTTGCTCTGCCTAAATTGAGCGCTTATCGGACAGCATTGGCCGATAAACGCGCAAATGCGCATGCTCCCCCATTCTGGCTCCACGCCCCTGCACCTAGGATATGCCGCACTCGAACACGGGGGCGAGTTCGCCCCACGACTGCATCGGCGTCGTATCCGGCGTCGGGTCAAGCACGAGTTTGGGAGCGGGGCTAGTCGCGAACCAGGTTCGGTCCCTACGCGGGGAATTGAACGATCCAGGGGGCAAGCGACAGCTATTAGTGGCATCGACCACAATCAAGATGAGGAGAAGGCAATGAACTTACGCAAGAAGACAGCCCTGGCGCTGGGCGTGCTGGCTACGATGACCGCCGGCATCGCCGCGGCACAGACCCCGCTGAGCTACAACGTGGGCGGCGCCAACGTGTCTCTGTACGGTGATATCGACCAGTATCTGAATTTCATGCACAGCAGTTCGGGCAAGAATCTGACGGCGCTGGAAGATGGCGCTTATCTGCGTACTCGCCTCGGCTTGCACGGCGAGAAGAACGTCGGCGATGGTTACACCGCCAAATTTACCTTGGAGCAAGGCCTGTATAGCACCTCGGGCGCCGAGGCCGACACGTCGCGCTTGTTCGACCGCCAGGCCTGGTTCGGCATCGCCACCCCGATCGGCGAATTCCGCGCCGGACGGCAAAACTCGGTGCTCCTGGTCCGCGGCGGCTACATCGACAACACTTCGCGCACTCTGGGCTCGGTGATCAATGCTTTCGGCGTGCCGAGCCGCTACGACAGCGACCTGTCCTACATCTCGCCGCGCCTGGACGGTGTCCTGTTCGAGGCCCATTATTCGCTGCAGGGTTCGACCGTGGGCAGCACCACCAACCAGGGCGTCTACCAACTGGCGCTGGATTATCAGAACGGCCCCTATCTGGTCGGCTACGCCGGACTGGGTGGCAAGCCGCCGGTCGGATCGACCTACTCGAAGAACGTTACCTACGACAACCTGTTCGCGGATTACAACTATGGTCGCGGCAAGGTGTATCTGGCTTATGTGCGCTCGAACAATAACAGCACCACGGGCAGCGGTACCGGGCTGCTCTACAACGGCGGCTCGCCCTTGGGCAACGTCGGTGCCTTGATGTCCGGCACCGATCTGGGCGTTTATACTACCTACGATATTCCGCAAATCTCCGCCGATTACCAAGTGACCCAGAAGCTGCGTGTGGGCGGTCTGTACGGGCGCATCGAGGACAAGTCGGGAACCGGCAAGAATGCCACCGGCTGGAACCTCGCCGCCTACTACGACGTCCTCAAGGACACCATGGTGTATTTCGAGGTCAACTCGCTTGACAACTCAGCCAACGCTGGTTTCCGTCCTTCCGGTTCGGCGGGATTGAGCAAAACCTTTACCGCGGCGTCCGACGTCAATGGCCAGACGATCCGTGGCGTCCAGGCGGGATTTGTGTATAAATTCTGAGCGGCGATCGAACTGACCGTCGCGTTAGAGCAGAAACCCAGGCGCGTTCAGATTCTTTGCTCCGGTAGCCATGGCAGTGGTTTGTAGCTAGTATCCTGAGGAAAAATCTGAATGCGGCCTGAGCCCGTTCCACCTGCAATTGCTGCGCGCCAGTGGCAACTGGCGCGAATTCTAGCCTAGAAGAAGGAGACCACAAAAATGAAGCGCATCAGTATCGCAATCGCTCTCGTCGCTGCTCTTTGCGGCAGCCAGATCGTCATGGCGGCCAGCCTGCCGCCGATCCCGACTGCCATCATCTCGGAGTTGTCGGGCACCGGTGCCACCGCCGGTACCAACTTCAAGGACGGCCTGGTCATGGCGCTGAAGGAGATCAATGCCGCCGGCGGTGTGCTTGGCCGTCAGGTCAGCTATGACATCCTGGACAGTCAATCCACGCCCAGTGTGGCCAAGGCCATGGCGCAAAAGGCGGTCGATTCCGGCGCCGACGTGGTATTCGGCCCGGGCTTTTCGGGTTCGGTGATCGTCAGCATGCGGGTGACCCAGCAAGCCAAGATTCCTAACATTGTCGGCGCCGAGGCTGCCAACATCACGCAGGAAGGCGATCCTTATGTCTTCCGCACCTCGTTCAGTCAGATGAGCTCGATGCCCAAGGTGGAGCACTACCTCAAGAACGTCATCAAGGCCAAGTCGGTGGCCATGCTCTGGGTCAATAACGACTTCGGCAAGGGTGGTCGAGATGTTCTGGCCAGCGAACTGAAAAAGGACCATATACCCGTCGTCGCCGATATCTCCAGCGATCCTGGTCAGATCGACTTCACCGCTGCCGTATTGAAGGCCAAGCAGTCGAAGGCAGATGCGCTGTTCGTCTATCTCAACGAGGAAGAGTCGGCGCGAGCGCTACGCGAATTGCGCAAACAGGGCTACAGCAAGCCGATCATCGGCGAGACCACCCTGGCGGGAGAAAAGGTGATCGAACTCGCCGGCGACGCCGCCAACGGCGTTGTCTGTCACGTCGGGCTGACCGTCGATGCGCCCTCGCCCCTGCTCAAGTCCTTCGGCGAGCGCTTCCAGAAAATCTACGGTTACAAGCCCGACCACAACGGCATCAAGGGTTACACCGCCGCCTACATGATGAAGGCCGGTTTCGAGAAGGCGGGCAAGATCGATCCGCAGGCGCTGGACAAGGCTCTGCACGGTCTCTACATCTCGACCAAGAAGTACCCTGGCATCCTGATGGACGTGAAAATCGACGACAAGGGCGATCTCGACCGCGAGAGCTTTATGGTCAAGGTCGAAAACGGTAAGGGGCATGTCTTTATGACCCTGCCGCCGCTGTCGCCGCTGTAATTTCGTCCTCATCTAGGGATTCCAGCCATGAGTGACTTCCTACAGTTGATCATCTCCGGAACGGCCACGGGCGCCATCTACGCCTTGGCTGCCCTGGGCTTTACCCTTCTGTGGCAAGCCTCGGGCACGATCAATTTTGCGCAGGGCGAGTTCGTCATGGTTCCCGCCTTCCTGATGCTGATCTGCCTCAACAACTTCGGCATGCCGATCTGGCTGGCTTTCCTGGTGACCTGCTTGGCGTCGTCGCTGCTGCTGGGCGTTGGTTTCAAGAATCTGATCGTCGATCCCTTGCGCCGGCACGGGGTGATTCCCCTAGTCATTGCCACCCTGGGCCTGTCGATCGGCGTCAAGGCCTTCGTCAAGGCGACGGTCGGCGCCGAGGCCCAGACCTTTCCCAGCGTCTTCCCCGATACGCTGATTCATATCGGAACATTGACCTTGTCCTGGTCGGACCTGGGCTCTCTGGCCGTCGCCGGTGCCATCGTCTATGGTTTGCAGCTCTTCCTCAACGGCACGGTCACCGGGCGGGCGATGCAGGCCGTAGCTCAGAACACCGAGGGGGCGACGGTGCTGGGCATCGACGTCAAGCGTATGGTGCTCTACACCTTCGTGATCAACGCTATTCTCGCCACGGTCGCCGCGCTGCTGGTGACGCCGACCTATCTGGCGAAGTTCGACATGGGCGACTCGATCAGCCTCAAGGCGTTCTACGCGGCGATCATCGGCGGTTTCAACGAAACCCGGGGGGCGCTGCTGGGTGGAGTTTTGGTGGGCGTCTTGGAGAATCTGGTCGGCGCCTATATTTCTCCGGCCTACAAGGAAGGTGTCGCCTTGGTTCTGTTTCTGGTGGTCATCCTGTTTCGTCCCGAAGGTCTGCTCGGCAAAACCGAGGAGCGCAAGGTATGAATGTTTCCACATTGAAAAAGCTGGCGCTGCCTCTGGGCGTGCTGGCGCTGGGGCTGATTCCGCTGGGCTTGAAGGGCTACGGCATCTACCTGCTGACGCTCTGGTGCGTGTATGTGATGGTGTGTTTCGGGCTCAATCTGATCGTCGGCTACGCCGGGCAGATGTCGATCGGGCAGGCCGCGTTCTTCGGCATCGGCGCCTACACCGGCGCGATTCTGATGAACATGGGCTTCTCCTTCTGGACCGTGCTGCCCTTCGCCGCACTCAATTGTTTTCTTGTCGGTCTGGCGGTCGGTTTTCCGGCGCTGCGGGTGCAGCACCACTATCTCGCCTTCGCCACGCTGGGTTTCAACGTTCTGGTGTTCCTGGTGATCAGGAACGAGGAGTGGCTGACCGGGGGAACCTTTGGTATTTCCAACGTGCCCAGGCCGGTGATCTTCGGCCACCCCCTGGACGGTGCGCTCGGATATTTCTATTTCACCTACGTTTCGCTTCTGCTGATGGCCGGTCTGGTCGCGTGGATCGTTCGCTCTCCCTGGGGGCGGGCTTTTGCCGCCTTGCGCGACAATCCGATCCGCGCCGAGAGCCTGGGCGTGAATATCACGCTATATACGCTCCTGGCCTTCGCCATCGGCGCAGCATGCGCCGGCGTCGCCGGGGTCTATTTCGCCTCCCTGGTGCAGTTCATCGAGCCGACACCGTTCAATACCGGCGCTTCGCTGACGATGTTGCTGGCGGTGATCATCGGCGGTTCCGGCCGTTTCTTCGGCCCCGCGGTGGGCGCGATGCTGGTGGTGCTGCTGCCTGAATGGCTGCGCTTCGCTGAGAACTGGTACCTGGTGCTGTTCGGCTTCTCGATCGTCGCGTTGATGATCTGGCTGCCCGGTGGTCTGCTGTCCCTGGCGGATCGCTACGCTCTCAAGAGGGAAGGGCGATGATCGAGGAGACCTTTTTCCTGAACGTCAAGGATCTGCGCAAATACTACGGCGTGATCAAGGCGGTCGATGGCGTCAGCTTCTCGGTTGGTCCCTCGGAGATCGTCGGGGTCATCGGTCCCAACGGTTGCGGCAAGACGACGCTATTCAACGCGATCCTGGGCCAGATCGTGCCGAACGCCGGCTCGGTCGAGTTCTGCGAAGAAGACATCACCGGGAAGTCCCCGTTGGAGCTCGCCCGGCGCGGGATAGGCCGGACCTTTCAGACCCTGCAGGTGTTCGGACAGCTCTCGGTGCGCGACAACCTGATATTGGCGGCGCAGGAGTTCGTCGGCTCGGTCGCGCGGCGCCTGATGATGAAGCCTGATGCCGGCCTCGGCCATCGGGCCGACGAGATGATCGAGCTGTTCCATTTGCAAAACGTCGCCCACAAGCCGGCCGGCAGCTTGGCCTACGGCCAGCAGAAGCTGATCGACATCGCCATGGCCTTCATGCCGACGCCGCGTCTGGTGATGCTCGACGAGCCCTGCGCCGGGATCAATTCGAGCATGGTCGACGAGCTGCGCGAGATACTCAAGCAGCTCAATACCAGCCACGGCGGCAGTTTCGTCGTGATCGAGCACAACATGGATTTCGTCATGCGTCTTTGCCCGCGCGTGATCTGCATGGTCGAGGGGCGGATTCTGGCGGAGGGCGTGCCCGAACAGATCCAGTCCAACGCACAGGTTCTGGAGGCTTATCTTGGCAACTAAGTTGGCAACTGAGTCGGCGAGCAAGAAACTGATCGAGTTCGACCGGGTGGTGGCCGGCTACGGCAGCCTGACCATTCTCAACGAAATGAGCTTCGACATTCGGGAAGGTGAAATTACCCTGATGACCGGTGCCAACGGCGCCGGCAAGTCGACGATGTTGAAGACGCTATTCGGCTTGGTCAAACCGCAGTCCGGCGAGATCCGGCTCGGGGGACGATCCATCGGCGGCAGGACGCCGCGCGAGCTGCTGGACCTGGGCGTCGCCTACGTGCCGCAGGAGCGGACGCTGTTTCCCAGCCTCAGTGTTTATCACAATCTCGAGCTCGGCGGCATGGTTCTGCCGCGCGGCCAGATCAAGGAGCGGATCGACGAAGTGCTCAAGCTGTTCCCGCGTCTGGGCGAGCGCATCGGCAGCCAAGCCTCGACGCTCTCGGGCGGCGAGCGCAAGCAACTGGAAATCGGGCGCGCGTTGCTGCTGCATCCCCGCGTACTGCTGATCGACGAACCGTCGATCGGCTTGTCGCCGAAGATCGTCGGCGAGGTCTTTCAATTGCTGCGCCAGCTCGCCGCCGGCGGCACCACGGTATTCGTCGTCGAGCAGAACATCCGCAGCGCTCTCAAGGTTTCCGAGCGGGCCTTGGCGATGGAAATGGGCCGCGTGGTGATCGATCTCCCGGCTTGCGAAATGCTCAACGATCCGAGCTTCAACCGCCTGCTGCTGGGCGGTCACGTTGCGGCGGCATAGCGCCGCCCGCCATCGACCGGTTCCGCCGCGGCGGGCATTCGGTTTAGTTTAAACTGCCGCCGATGCTGAATATCCTGTCCGTCACCGGTCCCATCTACATCGTCATTTTTCTCGGCTGGGCGACGACGCGCACCGGTCTGTTCACCAGGGCCGACATGCGCGTGCTGGGCAAGTTCGTCATCAATCTGGCGCTGCCGGCGCTGCTGTTTTCCGCGCTGGCCCAGCACCGGCTGGGACCGACGCTCAACGGCGGCTATCTGCTCGCCTATGCCCTCGGATCGCTGGCGGTGCTCGGCGCGGGCCTGCTCTGGGCGCGGCGTTTCGCCGGCATGAGCGCCACGACCGGGACCATCTACGCGATGGGCATGACCTGTTCGAACAGCGGCTTCGTCGGCTATCCGATCCTGCTGCTGACGCTGCCCTCGGTCGCCGGGGTTTCGCTCGCCCTGAACATGATCGTGGAAAACGCCCTGATGATTCCGCTGCTGCTGGTCTTGGCCGAGCGCGGCCGCAGCGAACCCGGTCCCTGGTACCGCGTCGTCGCTCAGGCCCTGGCGCGCCTGGCCGGCAACCCGCTGATCATCGCCCTGGTCGCCGGCCTCGCGGTTTCCGCGTCGGGCCTGGAACCGGTCGAGCCGCTGGCGCGGACCGTCAAGCTGCTGGCGATGTCCAGCGGCGCGATCTCGCTGTTCGTCATCGGCGGCACGCTTGCCGGCGTGCCGCTGCAAGGCATGGGCAAGCGGGTCACGCCGATCGCCTTGGGCAAGCTGGTCCTGCATCCGTTGGCCGTGTTCGCGGCGATACTGCTGCTGCCCCTGTTCGGATTGCCGGCGCTGGATGGCCCGCTGCGCACGGCGGCGGTGCTGATGGCGGCGATGCCGACGATGGGCATCTATCCGATCCTGGCCCAGGCTTACCGGCACGAAGACCTGAGCGCGACGGCGCTGCTGATGACCACCGCCGCCGCTTTCTTCACCCTGAGCGGCGCGCTCTTTCTGCTGAAGGAGCTGCTGCTGCCGGGGTGACCGATCCCGGCCGGGTATGTCGCTCAGAGCGTGCCGTAGAGAGCCTCGCCGTGCCTGAGCACACCGCGTGCCACCACCGAGCGGTGAATTTCTGAGGTGCCGTCGAAGATTCGATAGATGCGTGCATCGCGGTACATGCGTTCGATCGGCAGGTCGGCGCAATAGCCCATGCCGCCGAACACCTGCACCGCCCGGTCGGCGACGCGGCCGAGGGTCTCGGCGGCGAAAACTTTGACCATGGAAATCTTTTCCCGCGGATCCGAGCCGTTGTCGATGTCGCTGGCCGCATCGAGCACCATCCAGCGTGCCGCATTGATCTCGATCGCGCTGTCGGCCAGCATCTGCTGCACCAGCTGAAATTGGCCGATCTCCCGGCCGAACTGGCGGCGCTCCTTGGCGTACCCGGTCATCAGATTCAGCAGGCGCGTCGCCTTGCCCACGGCCCGTGCCCCGACCTGCGCCAAGCGGACCCGACCGAGGGTTTCGAGGATCAGACGGAAGCCCTGTCCCTCTTCGCCGAGCAGGTTCTCCGGCCCCACCTTGGTGCCGTCGAAGGACAGCTCGACGTGGCTGGTCCCGCTCAGGCCCATCATCTTTTGGTCGCGGCCGATGACCAGACCCGGACTGCCCTTGTCCACCAGGAATAAGGAGATCCCCTTGGCGCCGGCGCCTGGCTCGGTCACGGCAGACACCACGAAGAAGTCGGAGTACTCGCCGTCGCTGATGAAGTGCTTGGTTCCAGTGATGGCCCAGCCATCGCCGCTGCGCAGTGCGCGGGTTTTGATGCTCGCTGCATCGGAACCGGCTGCCGGTTCGGTGATGGCAATCGAGCAGGTGCGTTCGCCGCGTACGCTCGGGAGCAGCCAACGTTGTCGCTGCGTCGGGTCGGCCACCAGCAGGATCTCATAAACGTTGCCGAAGGCGCGCCGGATCAGGATGTCCTTGGCGTGGCCGAACTGCTCTTCGACCAGCATGGTATCCACCGCCGAAAGTCCACCGCCGCCGAATTGTTCCGGGATGTTCATCGCGTACAGACCGTTGGCGCGGGACTTCTCGAACAGCGCCCGGGCCTTTTCCGGCGCCAGCTGGCCGGTCTCCTCGATTTCATCCTCGAGCGGCAGCAACTCCTTCTCGACAAAACGCCTGACCGTCTCGACGAGCATCTTCTGCTCGGCGCTCAAATTCAAATCCATGCTGGGTCTCTCCAATTGAATCGATGGGTTTCCTGCCGGTATTCAGCGGGCACGCCGCCGGTCCGGCTCCTTCTGGTCGGGGTTGAGGCTGTTCAGGTACTGGGATAGCGGGCTGGCGGCGGACAATTCTGCGGTGGCCTCCAGCAACCCTGGGGCGAGGGCGGTCATGGCATCGCCGGTCAGACGCACGCTCGGTCCGGCGATGCTGAGTACCGCGGACACCCGCGACGTACGGGAATCGGTGACCGTGGCTGCCATCGAGGCCATGCCCGGGGCCCAGGTCTCGGTCGTCTGGGCATAACCCCGAGCACGAGCCGCGGCAACGAATTTGAACACGGCGGCGATGGTGGTCGGCACGTTCTTGCCGCGCTGGTCGAGCAGGGTGAATCCTTGGTGCGCGACCTGGGCCACGGCTTCTTCGTGCGGCAGGCTGGCGAGCCAGGCGTGGCCGGTTGCCGAACAGAAAAGCGCGGCTTCGCCACCCATATCGGGATCGTAGCGCAGGCCGGCTCCGGCCCCCTGCGCCTTGGCGACGAAGGGCAGTCGGCCGCGATCGACCACCGCCAGGCGTACCAGTTCGCCGCTGGCCGTCGCTAGGCGGTTGAGCACCGGCTGGGCGATCTCGATGATGCCGCTGCCCCCCAGTTGCCGAAAGCCCAGGGACATCAGCCGGGTGGTCAGCAGATAGCAAGCCGTGTCCTGATCCTGGACCACGTAGCCCAGCTGGATCAGTTCCGCCAGCAGGCGGTGGGCACCGCTCTTGGGCATCGCCAGGCGATCGGCGACCTCCTGCAGATGCAGGCCGCGGGGTTGTCCGGTGAGCGACTCCAGGGCACCCAATGCCCGGGCCAAAAGACTGCCTGCCATGTTTTGAAATAATGTTGAACGAGGTTCAAATATAGAACGTAGTTCCGTTAATGTCAATGCACAGTTCGACATCAAGGGTGATCTCGCTCCGCCGGATGATCGTCGCTCAGGGCGTCCTCGACATGAGTGCAGCGACCGGGACCGTCAAGCTGCTGGCGATGTCCAGCGGCGCGATCTCGCTGTTCGTCATCGGCGGTACGCTCGCCGCCGGCTGAATCCGTTCCAAGAACCCACCACCAGCCTCGTCCCGGAGGGACTTCCTTCGGCCGTCCCACATATCAACGAGACCTGCAGCTCGCGCGTAGACCTGATGCCCTACGCCGGCACCAAGGACAGCGGCTTCGGCAGCGAGGGACCGAAGTACGCGGCCAGGGAGCTGAGCGAGGAACGCCTGCTGACCATCAGCCCGCGAGCGTCGGCCAGGGCCAACCGATACTCAGTCCTTCTTGAACAGCAGGTTCAGGCGCTCGTGGTAGGCGCCGCGGATGTGGGCGCGCATCAGCTCCTCGGCCAGCGGTTGATCGCGGGCGGCGATGGCCTTGACGATTCCCAGGTGCTGGGAATGCGCCGCCGCGGCGCGCGGCTTCGAGCCCAGCGTGGTCTTGCCGAGCAGGACCAGGGAGTCGTGCAGCGCGTTCAGGGTCTTCAGCAGGTAGCGGTTGTGCGCGCTGCGGTAGATGATGTCGTGGAACTCCCGGTTCTGCCGCATCAGCAGCGCCGGCTCCTGGGCCAGCTCCTTCTCGGCCTTGACGATCTCCTGGAGCATGTGGATCTCGGCCGGCGAGGCGTGCTGCACCGCCAGTCCGGCCGCCGTGCCTTCGAGCACTTCGCGCAGCGCGTAGAGCTCGGTGACCATCTCCGAGTCGATCTCGGTGACGACCACGCCGACGTGGGGCACGTGCGAGAGCAGGCCTTCCGCCTCCAGCCGGCGCATCGCCTCCCTGACCGGGGTGCGGCTGATCTGCAGCCAGTCCGCGACGTCGGACTCGCGTACCCGGGTGCCCGAGGTCAGCTGTCCCTGCTGGATCGCCTCGAGCATCCGCTCGTAGGCGAGCTGGGCCCGCACCGGCGGGTTATCCGCCATCTTCGGAATTCTTCCCGGTGGCTGCGTGAGGTGGTTCATGATGTTGTCGCCTTACTCGCTTCGGCCGCGGCGCTCCCGGCGGCCCGGCCGAAGACCGCGCCCGACATCAGGCCGGTGCCGCCCGGATAGTTGAAGTAGAAAATTCCCCCGACCAGTTCCCCCGCGGCGTAGAGGCCGGGGATCGGCCGCATGTCGCTGTCGATCACCTGGGCGTTGGCATCGACGCGCAGGCCGCCGAAGGTGAAGGTGATGCCGCAGGTGATAGCGTAGGCCTCATAGGGCGGGGTGTCCAGGACGTTGGCCCAGTTGCTCTTGGGCACCGCGAGGCCCCGGGTGCCCCGGCCGTCCTTGACGTTGGGGTTGAAGGGTACCTCGGTTCGCACCGCGGCGTTGTATTCATTCATCGTCGCCAGCGCCGCCTCGGCATCGACGTCCTCCAGCTTGCCGGCGAGCTCCTCCAGGGTGTCGGCGCTGACCTTGGTGACCTGGCGGATCCGGTATTCGTCGCGCAGCAGGTGCGTGACCTTGGCGTCGAAGATCTGCCAGGCGAACTGGCCGGGCTGGTTCAGGATCTCGCGGCCGTATTTCGCATAGGTGTAGTTGCGGAAGTCGGCGCCCTCGTCGACGAAGCGCTTGCCCTCGCCATTGACGATGATGCCGAAGGGGTAGCTGTGCTTCTGGAAACCGTCGTCGACGGCGAGATCGCCGAACTCGGGGGCGTTGCGCTCCCAGCCGACCGCGTGGCAGCCCGACCAGTTGCCGTAGGGGCTGGCGCCGATGTCGAGCGCCATCTTGATGCCGTCGCCGGTGTTGAAGCGGGTGCCGCGCACCTTGGCCAGCTCCCAGCCGGGGCCCAGGTAGCGGGTGCGCCATTCGGCGTTGGACTCGAAGCCGCCGCTGGCGACGACCACCGCCCGGCCGCCGATCTCGAAGCGCTTGCCGCCTTGCTTGACGATCACGCCGGTGACCGCGCCGTCCTGCTGCGTGAGGTCCATCGCGCGGGTCTCGTAGAAGATCTCGATGCCGCGCGTCTTGCAGGACTCGGTCAGCGCCTCGACCAGCCCCTCGCCGCCGCCCCAGGCCTCGACCGTGAGGCCGCCCCAGAACTTGAACTTGCCGTCGATCTTGAACGCCTGGCGGCCGTAGATCGGCACGAAGCGCAGGCCCTTGGAGCGCATCCAGACCATGGTCGCGAAACTTCTCTTGACCAGCATCTCGGTGAGGTTGGGGTCGGTCCTGAAGCGGGTGACCCGGAACATGTCGTCGAAGAAGTCGTCTTCCGTATAGACGCCGAAGTCGGTATTCTTGATTTCCTCTTCGGACAGATCCGGCATCACCTGCAGGAGGTCCTCGATGCCTCTGTAGGCGAAGCGGATGGCGCCGGCGGTGAAGCGGCTGTTGCCGCCGGACTCTTCCTTCGGCGCGCACTCGAGCACCGCGACGCTGACGCCCTTCTCCTGGGCGGCCAGGGCCGCGCACAGGGTGGCGTTGCCGGCGCCGATCACGACGACGTCGTACTTCTTGTGCATGAAACGCTCCCCTGCAACGGACGAGAAATCGGCATTATTGTATGCTGTTGTATACAATATTGTCAAACGGGCGGGCACGCCCGGACGGGGAAAATTATTTCCCGGACGGCTCAACCTTTTCAGCGCTCGTCCGTTAGATCAAGTGTGGTGCCCAATTTCAGGGAGACCGAAAATGGTGATCGTCATGAATACGGACAGT
>JAPTVL010000368.1 GCA_028065725.1 Betaproteobacteria bacterium | reverse complement strand
GTGTCGGCGGCGCATCAGCCGGTACGCTGCCGGGATCACGAACAGAGACAGGAGCGGCGCGGTGACCATGCCGCCCACCATGGGCGCGGCGATGCGGCTCATGATTTCGCTGCCGGTGCCGCTGCCCAGCAGAATGGGCAGGAGGCCGGCAATGATGACTGCCACGGTCATGGCCTTGGGCCGCACACGCAGGACAGCGCCCTCGCGGATGGCTTCGGTCAGGGTCGCCTCGGTCTCGTTGCCGGCGTCGATTCGCCTGTGCCAGGCTTGCTTCAGGTACAGCAGCATGATCACGCCGAACTCGGCCGACACACCGGCCAGCGCAATGAACCCGACCCCGGTGGCGACCGACAGGTTGTAGCCGAGCAGGTACAGGAACCACACCCCGCCGGTGAGCGCGAAGGGCAGCGTCGCCATGATGAGCAAGGCTTCGCCGAAGCGTCTGAAGGTGAGATAGAGCAGCACGAAGATGATGAGCAGCGTGGCCGGCACGACCAGCTTCAGTCGCGCATTGGCCCGTTCCAGGAACTCGAACTGCCCCGAGTAGGCCAGGCTCATGCCAGGTTCGAGTTTGATCTCGCGCGCCACGGCGGTACGCAGGTCCGCCACCACCGAAGCCAGGTCGCGGCCGCGCACGTCCACATACACCCAGCCCGAGGGGCGGGCGTTTTCGCTCTTCAGCATGGGCGGGCCATCCGCCACCTTGACCCTTGCCACCATCCCCAGCGTGATCTGGCTGCCGAGCGGGGTCACGATCGGGAGCTGCGTCAGCCGTTCGACGGTGTCACGCCATTCGCGCGGGTAACGCAGGTTGATGGGGTAGCGCGCCAGCCCCTCGACCGTCTCGCCGATGTTCTCGCCGCCGACGAGCCCGGACACGACCGCTTGCACGTCCGCGATATTGAGCCCGTAGCGGGCGGCCGCGGCGCGGTCGACATCGACGTCGACATAGCGGCCGCCGGTGAGCCGCTCGGCCAGCGCGGACGAGACGCCCGGCACCGCCCTGGCGGCCTGCTCGACCTGCTGGGCAATGCGGTCGATGTCCGCCAGGTTGCCGCCCGAAATCTTGACGCCGATAGGGCTCTTGATGCCGGTGGCGAGCATGTCGATGCGGTTGCGGATGGGCGGGATCCAGATGTTGGTGAGCCCAGGCACCTTGACCCTTCGATCCAGCTCATTGACCAATTTTTCTGGCGTCATGCCCGGCCGCCACTGGTCCCGGGGCTTGAACTGGATGGTGGTCTCGAACATCTCCATCGGTGCCGGGTCGGTGGCGGTCTCGGCGCGGCCGGCCTTGCCGAAGACGTGGGCCACTTCGGGCACGGTCTTGATCAGGCGGTCCGTCTGCTGCAACAACTCGCTGGCTTTCTGCGCCGACAGCCCCGGCAGCGCGGACGGCATATAGAGCAGATCGCCTTCGTCCAGCGGCGGCAGGAACTCGCCGCCGAGCCGGCTGATCGGCCACGCCGCGGTGAGGAACAGAAGCGCAGCCGCCGCAAGCGTGGTCTTTGGCCGCGCCAGCACCGCATCCAGCAGGGGCCGGTAGGCGCCGATGAGCCAGCGATTGAGCGGATTCTTCGCTTCATCCGGGATCTTGCCGCGTATCCAGTAGCCCATCAGCACGGGAATCAGCGTCACCGACAGACCGGCGGCCGCCGCCATGGAATAGGTCTTGGTCATCGCGAGCGGGCCGAACAGCCGGCCCTCCTGCGCCTCCAGCATGAACACCGGCACGAAGGAGATGGTGATGATCAGGAGCGAGAAGAACAGCGCGGGTCCGACCTCGACGGCGGACTCGGTCATGACCCGCCAGTGCGCCTCGCCGTGGAGTGTCTGGCCCGGATTTTGGTGCTTCCACGTTTCGACATGCTTGTGGGCATTCTCGATCATGACGATGGCCGCATCCACCATCGCCCCTATGGCGATGGCGATGCCGCCCAGCGACATGATGTTCGCGTTCACGCCCTGGTAGCGCATGGCGAGGAACGCCGTCAGCACGCCCAGGGGCAGGGAGACGATGGCCACCAGCGACGAGCGCACATGCCACAGGAACAGGGCGCATACCAGCGCGACGACGATGAACTCTTCGATGAGTTTATGGGTGAGGTTTTCCACCGCGCGGTCGATCAGCTTGCTGCGGTCGTAGGTGGTGACGATTTCCACGCCCTTGGGCAGGCTGGCCTTGAGCTGTTCCAGCTTGGCGTGCACCGCCGCAATGGTTTCGCGCGCGTTCTTGCCGCTGCGCAGAATGACCACGCCGCCGACCGTTTCGCCCTGGCCATCCAGCTCCGCGATGCCGCGCCGCATTTCCGGACCCAGTTGAATGGTCGCCACGTCGCCGAGCAGGACCGGCACGCCGTTCGCCAGCTTGAGCGGAATGGCCCGGAAGTCGGCGAGCGATTTGAGGTAGCCGTTGGCGCGCACCATCAGTTCGGCTTCGCCGAGCGTCAGCACCGAGCCGCCGCTCTCCTGATTCGCCTTGCCGATGGCGTCCTTCACCTCGGCCTGGGTGATGCCAAAGCCGGCCAACTTCACTGGATCGAGCACGACCTGGTACTGCTTGACCATGCCGCCCACCGTGGCCACTTCGGCCACGTTCGGCAGGGTCTTCAACTCGAATTTCAGGAACCAGTCCTGCAAGGCGCGCAACTGCGCCAAATCATGGCGCCCCGTCCTGTCGACCAATGCATACTCGTAAATCCAGCCCACGCCGGTGGCGTCGGGGCCGAGGCTCGAGCGGGCCGTTGCCGGCAGCCGCGCCTGGATCTGATTGAGGTATTCCAGCACGCGCGAACGCGCCCAATAGAGATCCGTGCCGTCCTCGAACAGCACATAGACGAAGCTGTCGCCGAAAAAGGAGAAACCGCGCACCGTCTTGGCTCCCGGCACCGATAGCATGGTGGTGGCCAGCGGATAGGTGACCTGGTTCTCCACGATCTGCGGCGCCTGGCCGGGATAGCTGGTGCGGATGATGACCTGCACGTCGGAGAGATCGGGCAGCGCATCGACCGGCGTCGTCTTGACCGACCAGATGCCCCAGGCGGCGAGGAACAGCGTGCCCAGCAGCACCAGGATGCGATTGGCGACCGACCAGCGAATCAGCTTGGCGATCATTGGCGATCTCCCCTCTTCTCGATACGCTCGACGACCAGTCCATCTTCGGTCTGGCGCACGCCGACGCGCACCTTGTCGCCCGCCTTGAAACCCTGGGCCAGGTCCGGTGTCCCCAAGGGAAACGTCATGGTCATGCCCGGCATGCCAAGCATCTTGAACGGTCCATGGGTCAGGGTGATCTCACCCGGGGCGACGCCCTTGATGGTGGCCTCCGCCTCGTCCATTGCGGGTGATGCCGACATGGTTGCTTTCTCCGCCGGCCGTGCCACGATCCCGCTGAGACTGGCTTCGGAGTCGATCAGGAACTGCCCGCTCGCGACCACCTGTTGTCCTTCGCCAAGCCCCGCCGTGATGACCGTCTGGTCGCCGACCTCCTCGCCCAACGATACCTCGACCGGCGTATACCGGCCTTGTGCGTCCGCGAGCATGACCAGCGCACGCCTGCCGGTGCGGATGACAGCCTCGGTGGGGACGGCAAGCGCCGTGCCTTTGGGCTTGCTTTGCAGGGACAATTGCGCGGACATGCCCGGGCGCAACTGTCCATTCCGATTCGGCAACTCGATCCGTACCCGCAGGGTGCGGGTGGCGTCCTGAAGGACGGGCACGATGCTGGCGACGCGACCCTCGATGGGGATGGCTTCCCCTGCCACCATCGCGGTCACGCGGTCGCCTGTGCCCACCCGGTCCGCCAGCGCCTGCGGCACCGCCGCTTCAAGCCAGACGCTCGACAGCCCGTTGATGCGTGCCAGCGTCTGGCCGGCCATCAATGTCATGCCCGCGCGCACGTCGAGCGACTGGATTACCCCGCCAATCGGCGCGGCGACCGTATAGCGCGACTGCACGACGCCGGATTTTTCGACCGCGTCGATCATGCGCTCGGGCATACCCAGCAAGCGCAGCCGATCCCGGGCCGCGGCCAGCAGGCCCGCATCGCCGGACCGCCGGATCGCCAGCAGCTCGTATTGCGCCGCCGCCCATTCGGGGACCAGGAACGCCACCAGAGGCTGCCCGGCGCGCACCACGTCGCCCGGCGCCAACGGCCAGACGCGTTCGACAAAACCGGCACTGCGATTTTGCACCACCGCCACATCGCGCTCGTTGAAGCCGATGATTCCGCTCGCCTGGGCCTGAAAGGAAAGCGGAATGCGTTCCACCTTCGCCAGCCGAACGCCGAGGTTCTGTGCCACGGCCGGATCGATCTTCACGCCCGCCGCCTCGCCGCCGGCATCGGCATACTTGGGCAGCAGCGCCATGTCCATGAAAGGCGACTTGCCCGGCTTGTCGAAGTGCTGCTGGGGAACCATCGGGTCATACCAGTACAGCACCTTGCCCTCACCTTGCCTGGGCTGGGAACTGACGGGTTCTGTTTTGGTTACCGCAGGCGCCGGCTGCCTGGCCCACCACCAGCCGCCGGTTGCGCCGAGCGCGAGCAGTGCGGAACCGAGTGCGGCGAACAGCAGGGTTTTCTGGGGCTGTCTCATTGTTGTTCTCCTGGGTGATCGCCGTAGGCGTAATACAGACGTGCAGCGACTTGCCGGCGCTGCCCTTCCAGCTCGATGGCTTTGAGTTCCGTATCGATGCGTTCGCGGCGCGCAGCAATCACCTCGGCGAGGCTGCCTTTGCTGCCGCGCCAGGCCGCCATCGCCAGTTCGACTTTCTCGTCGGCGAGCGGCAGCAACACCTCGCGCTGGCGCTTGACGGCGTTCGCGAGACGCCGGTACTCGGCCAGGTCCGACTCCAGCATGGCGGCGTGTTCCCGCAGCGTGGCCTCGCGCTCGCCATCCAGGCCCGCGCGCTCGGCGCGTTTGGCGGCGATTTTCGGGTCCTGGCGCGAACCGGGGAATATCGGCAGGTCGAAGCTAACCTGCAACGAAACCATGTCGCTGAATTGCGGGCCGCGCTGTTGGTAGGCCAGCTCCAGCGCCCAGTCCGGTTTTTTCTCCGCCTGCGCCTCGCCGATCTCGGCGTCGAGCTTGCGTTCCTGCGAATCGAACTCGGTCAACTCCGGATGCCGGTGCAGACTGTGAGCCAGCACCTCGTGCGAGATCGGCCAATCCGGTGAAGTGCCTTGCAAGGGCTCTTCGGCTGCGGCACCGATCCAGCGCTTGAGGGTGGCAATGGCCTGTTCACGCCGCGTGCGCAGCTCATCCGCACGATCCTCGATCAGGGCCGCCTCCTGCCGCGGCATGACCGTGTCGGTTGGCGTGCCTTTGCCGCCGGCAAGCATGGACTTGACCGCCGAATCGAGCAGCCGGTTCTCCGCCCGCAGGCCGTCCATGTGTGCAAGCTCCTGCTCCACGGTCTTGCGTGCGATCCAGGCGATGGCCGTTTCGCGCAGGACGGTCAGGCGCGTAATGCGGGTCTGCGCTTCGGCGACGGCCACCTTGTCTCGCGCGACCGCGACACGTGCCTCCCGCTTGGCGCCGTTGGGGAACTCCTGCATCACACCGATGCGGCGCATGGTCATGAAGTCGCGCGATACGCTGTAGGCATCTGGCCCATTGACCGGCAGGTTATCCACGCCGAGCACAAGTTTCGGGTCGGGCAACTCGCCAGCGGGCAACGAATTAGATTGTGCGGCCGCGACAGCTGCTTCGCGGGCTTTGAGCTGAGGCGCCTTCGTCTGGGCGAGGCGCAGTGCTTCGTCGAACGTCAGCGCGTGGCTGAACGTGCTGAAACCGGCAAGCAGCATGGCGGTGACCATGCGCTGCCG
>JAPTVL010000493.1 GCA_028065725.1 Betaproteobacteria bacterium | reverse complement strand
ATCCAGTTTGAGGGCAATCCAAATACCCCATCAGATACCCTCAATCTGTGGGTATTTTTATGCTACGGCATGACACGACATAACGCAATAAAAAACCCGCTACACATGAATGCAGCGGGTTTTCGTTGTGCTGTGCCACTTGGCGATTCTAAGTAATGGCGCCCCGAAGACGAATCGAACGTCCGACCTACCCCTTAGGAGGGGGTTGCTCTATCCACTGAGCTACCGGGGCGTGGCGCGCATTCTACCTAATCCCGCGTGGATTACCGAGCCAGACTGATGCAGCCTGACAGACGCAAGCCAGCTATGATGCGTTTCAGGAGAACACATGCTGGAACTGATATTGGGTGGATTGGCGGCACTGTTGCTGCTGGCAAGTGCGGCCTTGTGGATGCTGCGTCCAGGCACGCAACTGAGCGAGGGCTGCGCTGCGCCTGACTTCGCATTGGCCGACCAGGATGGCCTGATCCATCACCTGAGTGATTATGCCGGGCGCTGGCTGGTGCTGTACTTCTATCCCCGTGACGACACGCCGATCTGCACGCAGGAGGCATGCCGCTTTCGCGACGACATCGCAATACTGGACGAACTCGATGCGGTCGTGGTCGGCGTCAGCGTCGACGACACCCGCTCGCATACCGAGTTCGCCCGCAGATATCAGCTGCCGTTTCCGCTGCTGTCGGACCCGGGCGGAAAAACGGCAGCTGCCTACGACAGCCTGCTGAATCTTGGCCTCGTGCGTTTTGCCCGCCGCCGCACTTTCATCGTTGCGCCGGACGGCCGCATCGCAGCACGCTTTGACAAAGTCGATCCAGCGCGCCATGCAGGGCAAGTGGCCCACACCCTGCGATCCCTGCAACAGTCTGGAATGACGCACTCAGCCCAGCCAGCCGGCCAATAATGATCTAGATTCAGACGATGACCTGATTGCATGCGTCTATGCCTAGACAACGCGGATTCCCCCTCACCACTGGCGCGGCCTTTGTTGCGTTGATTGCCCTGATTTGCGGGCTGGCATTAAACAGCCTGTTGCAATTGCAGACGCTGGACGAGCAGATGCAAATGGTGGTTGAGCAGCACAATCGCAAGATCGATCTCATCACGCAAACCCAGGTGGCGGCGCATATCCGTACCGACAGCCTGTTCCGCATGGTGCTGGCCGACGATCCCTTTTTACGTGATGCCCATTTTCTGGAATTCAACCGCGCCGGTTTCCTGGTGGGAAGCGGTCGCAACGACCTGCGCCAGATGGGCTTCACCGCTGCCGAGCAACGCAGCTTCGACGCTCAGACTCAACTGGTCAACGAAATCCAGTCGGTGCAGGAAAGGGTGATCGACCTGATCTACGCCGATCGCAGCGCAGACGCACGCGATGTGCTGGTGCGGGAAGCCATCCCCATCCAGGATGCCTTCAATCAGCAACTGGCCGACATGCGCAATCTTTATCAGCAGGCCAACGTGGTTGCCCAGCGACAGGCAGAGCAAACCTACCAGCGCACTTATTTGATTACGCTGGCATTCGGCATTGCGGCGATTGTCCTGGCATTCCTGATCGCCTGGCATACCTTGCGGAAAATCCGCTCGACATCCCGACAAATACGCGAACAGATGGTGGAGCTTGAGCGCTCGCGCACGGCACTACGCGAAGAGGCGACGCATGATCCGCTGACCGGGCTGGCCAACCGTCGGCTGTTTTACGACCGGCTGCAGCAGGCGATTCGCCATGCCCACCGCTACGGCGGCAAGGTGGGCGTCCTGTATGTGGATCTGGATCGTTTCAAGGAGATCAACGATCAACACGGCCACCATGTGGGCGACGCCGTGCTGACCGAAGTGGCGAAACGTCTCACTTTCAGCATTCGCGACTCCGATTCGGTCGCACGTCTGGGTGGCGACGAGTTTGTCGTTCTGCTGGAAGAGGTGCAGGGACGGGATGACTGCCTCGCCGCCGCGTACAAGATCCAGCAGGTGCTGAATGTGGACACGGTTTTCTTCGGGCTTGATGTGGTCATCGCCGCCAGCATCGGTCAGGCGCTTTTCCCTGAGGATGGCGCCGACGAGGACGCCCTGATTCGCGCCGCCGATGCGGCCATGTACCGGATCAAGACCGGCTACGAATCAGAGCGCCAGCACAGGCTTTTCTTTCAGTGAGGCTTGAGCGGAACCGAAGCGCGTTCACGACGCGCCTTGGTGCCCCATATCCACACATACTGCACGCCGGACACCACGGCGATCACAAACACGGCAGCAAACAGCGGCTGCAGCCAGGCCGTCAGGTCGAGCAGCCCGGCCAGGCTCGCCAGCACCAGCGCCAGCAGGGTGAATTCGGCAAACATGTGCGTCTTGCCGAGCCAGGTGGGATGGATCTCCAGATGCCCCGCCAGCCCGCGGTAGCTCAGCGCACCCAGCACGATGACCGTGTCGCGCAGCAGGATCGCCAGCGTCACCCACATCGGGATCGCTTCTTCGAGGGTCAGCATGACCAGCGTCACCAGGCCCAGGGCCTTGTCCGCCACCGTGTCGAGCGCGGCGCCCAGCTGGGTCATCTGGTTCAGCCAGCGTGCCAGCAGACCGTCGATGCCGTCCGAGACGGCGGCGGCGAGGAACAGCCAGCAGGCCGCTTCCCAGCGCTCGTTCAGGATCAGCCAGCCCACCAGCGGCACCGC
Source organism: Betaproteobacteria bacterium (assembly GCA_028065725.1). The sequence continues at coordinate 3,188 of JAPTVL010000493.1, read as the reverse complement.
GGCCAGGCGCAGCATCGTGATGACGTTCGGCAGGTTGAATACGCGTTCGCTCATGCCGGCAGACTACTCAAGCCAGGGGCTGCCTGGCAAGCTCGTCCCACAATTTGTCGAGCCGTTTGACCGACACGGGATACGGCGTTTTGAGTTCCTGGGCGAACAGGGAAATGCGCAGTTCCTCCAGCTGCCAGCGGAAATCGTCCAGCGCCGCCGGCACTGCGCCAAGACCGCCTGAAAGGCGAGCACCCTGAAGGGCATAAACGTCTGGCGGCGTGCCCCTTGCGGGTGCCTCGCCCTTCACCTGCCCGCGCCGCGCCAGGTACTTGTTCTGCAGCGTCAGCACGCCGGCCAAGCCGCGCGAATCGCGCGGCTCGGACGCGGGCAGTTTCTCCAGCCGCTTGAGGATGCCCCTCAGATAGCGCGGCAGGTCCTTCAGGTGCGTCCAAGGGGTGGCGGTGATGAAGTCCGCCGGCACCAGGGCAGCCAGGTGTGCGGTTTCGTCGCGCATCGCGGCGGTGAACTGCGGCTTGGCGTTGAGGCGGGCCGTCACCTGTGCATGCAGATCGAGGATCTCGGCCGCATCATGCAGCAGCGCCTGCTTCACCACGGCAATTCTGGGCTTGGCGCGCTCCTTCTGCTTGCCGAAGGTCTTCGCGTCGCGTGGCGTGTCGTCGTCGCCCAGCAGCGCACGCGTGGCGATGGCATCGATCAGCGCCGCGCGCAATTGTTCGGGGCTGCCGAAGCTGCGGTATTTCAGCGCCAGCGCGGTTTCACGCGACAGATCCTTGTCGAGCTGCTTGAACTGGGCGGCCAGCGCGAGCCGCAGCAGGCGCACCACGCCGCGCCGGGTCTCGGCCTCCGCCACGTCGGGTGCGTCGAGCAGTCGCAGGTCGACGCTCTCGCCGTTGTCGACCAGCGCCGGATACCCCATCAGCTCGCGTCCGCCGCGCTTGAATTTCACCTGCTCGGGCAGGTCGCCGAAATTCCATTCGACGAGCCCCGTGCGCTCGAACTCGCTGTCCTCGGCGCCGCCGCCATAGGTGATGCGCGCCGCGCCGCCGAGCTGCTGGCGGAGTGCAGCGAGATCGCGCCCGCTGGCGAGTTCCTGCCCGCTGTCGTCGATCACGCTGAGGTTCATCATGAGGTGTGCCGGCTGCTCGCCCTTCCACGCGTCGGGGTGAATGTCGGTGCCGGTTTTCTTGCGGATATAGGCGGCCAGCGCTGCGGTCAACACCTGCTCGCCGGGTTTCGCTGCCGAGAGGAAAGCCGTCACCGTGTCGGGCAGCGGGATCAGCGGGCGGCGCTTGTCCTTGGGCAGGCACTTCAGCAAGGCGGTGAGTTTTTCGCGGATCAGGCCGGGCACCAGCCAGTCGATCTGCGCGGCTTCGATGCGGTTGAGCAGATACAGCGGCAGGTGCAAGGTCACGCCGTCGAGCGGGTGGCCGGGCTCGAAACGATACTTGAGCTTGCACGCGACGCCGTCGACCGCCATCGTCTCTGGAAACAGCGTGTGATCGGCGCCGAGCCCCTCGCCGAGGATGTCATCGCGCCGCAGGAACAGGATTTGGGGATTGGCGGCTTCGGCTTCCGCACGCCATTGCTCGAAGGCCGCGCCGTTGTGAAGGTCTGCCGGAATGCGCGCGTCGAACACGCGGAAGATGCGTTCCTCGTCCAGCCACACGCCGGATTTGCGCGCCTTGTGTTCGAGCTCCTCGATTTCCTTGATCAGCGCGCGGTTGTGGGCGAACCATGGCGCACGCGTGTCGTATTCGCCGGCCACCAGCGCGCCGCGGATGAACAGTTCGCGCGACAGCACCGGGTCGATCGGGCCGTAGTGGATCTTGCGCCGCGGCACCAGGGTGATGCCGTACAGGCTCACGCGCTCGAACGCCACCACGCGCGCACCGTCCTTTTCCCAGTGCGGCTCGATGAACATGCGCGTGAGCAGATGACGCCCGGCCGCCTCGATCCATTCCGGGCGCACCTCGGCGACGGTGCGCGCGAGCAGGCGGCCGGTGTCGGTGAGCTCGGCCGCCATGATCCACTTCGGGCCTGCGCCAAGACCGCCCGGAGGGCGAGCACCCTGAAGGGCATAAACGTCTGGCGGCGTACCCCTTGCGGGTGCCTTCTTCGCCAGCGCCGAGCCGGGGTGGATCGACAGCTTGATGCCGCGCGCGCCCTGGTAATTGCCTTCGCCCGGCTTGGGCCGGCCTTTGGCGTCGTCGGACTTGAAGCCGATGTTGCCGAGCAGACCTGTCAGGAGCGCCTGATGGATCGCATCGTAGCCGGCATCCTTCTCGTTTTCGCGCAGCCCGAGTTCTGCGACCTGCGCGTGCAGCTGTCCGTGGATGTCGCGCCATTCGCGCATCCGCCGCGGCGACAGGAAATGGTCCTGCAGCAGCGTCTGCAGCTGGCGGTTGGTCTTCTTGTGCTGCACCTGTTCCTCGTACCAGCGCCATAATTTCAGCCAGCCCATGAAGTCGGAACGCTCGTCGGCAAACAGCTTGTGCTTCTCGTCGGCCGCCTGCGCGCGCTCCATCGGGCGGTCGCGCGGGTCCTGCACGGACAGCGCGCTGGCGATGATCAGCACTTCATTGACGCAGCGTTGCTGCTCCGCCGCCAGCAGCATCCGCGCGATGCGCGGATCGAGCGGCAGCCTGGCGAGCTGGGTGCCGATCCTGGTCAGCAGCCCCGCCTCGTCGAGCGCGTGCAGCTCGGCCAGCAGCTGGTAGCCATCGGTGACGAGCCGCGAGCTCGGCGGGTCGATGAAGGGGAAGCCCACCACGTCGCCCAGGCCGAGCGACTTCATGCGCAGGATAACGCCGGCCAGCGAGGAACGCAGCAGTTCGGGATCGGTGAAGCGCGGGCGGTTGCCGAAATCAGCCTCGTCGTAGAGGCGGATGCAGACGCCGTCGGCCACCCGGCCGCAGCGCCCGGCGCGCTGGTTGGCCGACGCCTGCGAGACTTTCTCGATCAGCAGTTGTTCGACCTTGTTGCGCGCCGAATAGCGTTTCACCCGCGCGGTGCCGGGATCGATCACGTAGCGGATGCCGGGCACGGTAAGCGAGGTTTCGGCGACGTTGGTCGCGAGCACGATGCGCCGCAGCGCGCTGGTGGGCTTGAAGATCGCGTCCTGCTCGGCGACCGACAGGCGGGAAAACAGCGGCAGGATTTCGGTGCCGGGTGGGTGG
>JAPTVL010000286.1 GCA_028065725.1 Betaproteobacteria bacterium | reverse complement strand
CACGTCCCTGGGCAGCACGGCCGGGCCGGCGCTGAAGTTATAGATTGTCATTTTGGGGTCTCCTCATTCCTCTTCGTTGTCGGTTTCGGCCACTTTTTCCAGGCTGATCAGCGTTTCGCCCTTGTCCAGGTTGATCAGCGTGACGCCCTGCGTCGACCGGCTCATGGCGCGGATTTCCTTGACGCGGGTGCGGATCAGCACGCCGCCGGTGGTGATCAGCATGATCTCGTCGTCCGGCTTCACCAGCGTGGCGGCCACCACGCGGCCGTTACGCTCGCTGGTCTGGATCGCGATCATGCCCTGCGTCGCACGCGCGTGGCGGGTGTATTCGGCAATCGGCGTGCGCTTGCCGTAGCCGTTTTCGGTCGCGGTCAGCACGAAGTCGTTTTCGTCTTCGGCCACCAGCAGCGAAATCAGCTTCTTGCCCTTGGCAAGCTTCATGCCGATGACGCCGCGCGCGGTGCGGCCCATCGGGCGCACGTCGTTTTCGTCGAAGCGCACGGCCTTGCCGCCGTCGGAGAACAGCATCACGTCGTGGCGGCCGTCTGTGATCGAGGCGCCGATCAGGAAATCGCCGTCGTCCAGCCCCACCGCGATGATGCCTGCGGTGCGCGGACGCGAGAAGTCGCTCAAAGGCGTCTTCTTGACGATGCCGTTCGAGGTGGCCATGAACACATAGTGATCGTCGTCAAAGGACTGAACCGGCAGCAGCGCGTTGATCTTCTCGCTGTCCTCCAGCGGCAGCAGGTTGACGATGGGCTTGCCGCGCGCGCCGCGCCCGCCCTGCGGCACGTTGTAGACCTTGAGCCAGTACAGGCGGCCGCGGTTGGAGAAGCACAGGATGTAGTCGTGGGTGTTGGCGACGAACATCTTCTCGATGAAGTCCTCGTCCTTGGTGCCTGCGGCCTGCTTGCCGCGCCCGCCGCGCTTCTGCGCGCGATAGTCGTCGAGCGGCTGCGACTTCATGTAGCCGCCGTGCGACAGCGTGACGACCATCTCTTCCGGCTTGATCAGGTCCTCCATCGACATGTCCTGCGCGTTCTCGACGATGGCCGAGCGGCGCGCGTCGCCGAATTGCTCCTGGATCTGGGTCAGTTCCTCGCGGATGATCTGGGTGATGCGCGCCGGGTTGGCGAGGATGTCGAGCAGATCGGCAATCTTCGCCATGATCTCCTTGTACTCGCCGATGATCTTGTCCGACTCCAGGTTGGTCAGGCGCTGCAGCTGCATTTCCAGAATGCGCTGCGCCTGAATTTCGGACAGGTGATAGCCGTCGGGGTGCAGGCCGAACTCGGACCCGATGTTCACCGGGCGCGAGAACTCGGGGTCGATGCGCGCCAGCATCTCCTCGACCATCGCCGACTTCCAGGCGCGGCCGAGCAGACGCTCTTTCGCGATGACCGGGGTTTCCGAGCTCTTGATCAGTTCGACGATCTCGTCGACGTTGGCCAGCGCCACCGCCAGGCCTTCCAGGATGTGGCCGCGTTCGCGCGCCTTGCGCAGATCGAACACGGTGCGGCGGGTGACGACTTCGCGGCGATGGCGCAGAAAGGCGTCGAGCATTTCTCTCAGGTTGAGCAGGCGCGGCTGACCGTCGATCAGCGCCACCATGTTCATGCCGAAGGTGTCCTGCATCTGCGTCTGCTTGTACAGATTGTTCAGGATCACGTCGGCGTTTTCGCCGCGCTTCAGCTCGATGTAGACGCGCATGCCCGACTTGTCGGACTCGTCGCGCAGGTCGGCAATGCCGTCGATCTGCTTGTCGCGCACCAACTCGCCAATTTTAATTAGCAGGTTGGCCTTGTTCACCTGGTACGGCAGCTCATCGACGATGATGGCCTGCTTGCCGCCACTCTTGTCGACGTCCTCGAAGTGGCAGGTGGCGCGCATCACCACGCGGCCGCGGCCGGTGCGGTAGCCGTCGCGCACGCCTGACAGGCCGTAGATGATGCCGGCGGTCGGGAAGTCCGGCGCCTTGACGATCGCGATCAGCGACTCGATGTCGATCCCGGGGTCGTCCAGCAATGCAAACAGCGCGGTGCAGATGTCGGTGAGATTGTGCGGCGGGATGTTGGTCGCCATGCCCACCGCAATGCCGGACGAGCCGTTGATCAAGAGGTTGGGGATCTTGGCCGGCAGCACCAGCGGTTCGTGCTCGGAGCCGTCGTAGTTGGGGCCGAAGTCGACCGTTTCCTTGTCGAGGTCGGCCAGCAGCTCGTGGGCGATTTTCGCCATCCGCACTTCGGTGTAACGCATCGCCGCCGCGTTGTCGCCGTCAACCGAACCGAAGTTGCCCTGGCCGTCGATCAGCGGGTAGCGCAGCGAGAAGTCCTGCGCCATCCGCACCATGGTGTCGTACACCGCGGTGTCGCCGTGCGGGTGGTATTTACCGATGACGTCGCCGACCACGCGGGCCGACTTCTTGTAAGCCTTGTTCCAGTCGTTGCCCAGTTCGTTCATCGCATACAGCACCCGGCGATGCACGGGCTTCAGACCATCACGAACATCCGGCAGCGCACGTCCCACGATCACGCTCATCGCGTAATCGAGGTATGAGCGCCGCATCTCGTCTTCGAGACTGACCGGGAGGGTTTCCTTGGCAAACTGTTCCATAACCGGCTTTTATTGTTTCAGGCTTTAAAGCCCGCGATTTTAGCATGGTCGGACGCCTCGCCCGCCTTTGCCAAACTGCGGCCGCCTTTGCCAATTTAATCGTAAACGGTGAGAATCCACGCCACCATGAAAGCCCCCGCCGATCTCCTTCTCCTGCCGCAGTGGGTGGTGCCTGTCGAACCCGCAGAGGTGCTGACCGACCACGCCGTGGTCGTGCAGGGCGGCCTGATTCTCGACGTGCTGCCCGCCGACACCGCCCAGGCCCGCTACGCCGCTGCGCAGACGCTCGCCCTGCCCGGCCAGGCGCTGATCCCCGGCCTCGTCAACCTGCACGGCCACGCCGCGATGTCGCTGTTTCGCGGCATGGCCGACGATCTGCCGCTGATGGACTGGCTCAAGCAGCGTATCTGGCCCGCCGAGAAGCAACACGTGTCCGAGGCCTTCGTGCGCGACGGCACCCTGCTCGCCGCCGCCGAAATGCTCTCGAGCGGCATCACCACCTGCAACGACATGTATTTCTTTCCGCAGGCCTCGGGCGAAGCCTTCCTGCAGGCCGGCATGCGTGCGGTGCTGGGGATGATCGTGCTGGAATTCCCCAGCGCCTACGCATCGGATGCCGACGACTACCTGGCCAAGGGCCTCGCCCTGCGCGACGAACTGAAGGGCGAACCGCTGCTCTCCTTCACCTTCGCACCGCACGCGCCCTATACCATTGCGGACGCCACCTTCGGCCGCGTCAACACCCTGGCCGAACAACTGGGGCTGCCCATCCACACCCACATCCACGAAACCGCCGACGAAATCCAGCACAGTCTTGCGCAATATGGCATGCGCCCGCTGGAGCGGCTGGCGCGGCTCGGGCTCCTGGGACCGAACTTCATCGGCGTTCACGCGGTGCACGTCAACGAAGCCGAAATAGAATCGCTGGCCGAACACGGCTGCCACGTGGCGCACTGCTCGAGCTCCAACCTGAAGCTGGCCTCCGGCCTCGCACCGGTGGTCGAACTCATGCGGGCGGGCGTCAACGTCGGGCTCGGCACCGACGGCGCCGCCAGCAACAACCGCCTCGACCTGATCTCGGAAATGCGCATGACCGCCCTGCTCGCCAAGGGCGCCAGCGGCGATGCAGCGGCCCTTCCAGCCGCTACCGCGCTGAAAATGGCGACACTCGACGCTGCCCGTGCGCTCAACCTCGACGACAAGGTCGGCAGCATCGTCCCCGGCAAGCGCGCTGACCTGGTCGCGGTCGACCTGCGCAGCCTGGTCTGCCAGCCGGTATTTGACCCCGTCTCGCACCTGGTTTACGTTGCCGGGCGCGAGCACGTCACCCATGTGTGGGTCGACGGCACGCTGAAACTGAATGACCGCCGTCTGGTCGATATGGACACCGACGACCTGAACGCCCGCGCCGCTTACTGGCGCGGCAAACTGACCGCACAAGGAATGTCATGAGCAACGTCGACGCAGCCGAAATCGCCAAGTTTTCCGAACTCGCCCACCGCTGGTGGGACCCCAGCTCCGAATTCAGGCCGCTGCACGAGATCAACCCGCTGCGCCTGAAGTGGATCGACAAGCTGGCGCCGCTTGCGGGCAAGAAAGTGCTCGACGTCGGCTGCGGCGGCGGCATCCTGGCCGAGGCGATGGCCGGCGCCGGCGCCACCGTCAGCGGCATCGACCTGTCGGACAAGGCGCTCAAGGTCGCCAGGCTGCACCTTTATGAATCGGGTCGTAGCGTCGACTACCAGCTGGTGTCGGCCGAAGATTTCGCCGCCCGGCATGCCGGCGAATTCGACGTCGTCACCTGCATGGAAATGCTCGAGCACGTGCCCGATCCGGCGTCCGTCGTCGCCGCCTGTTCACGCCTGGTCAAGCCGGGCGGCTGGGTGTTCTTCTCGACGCTCAACCGCAACGCCAAAAGCTACCTGTTCGCCATCGTCGGCGCCGAATACGTGCTCAAGCTGCTGCCGCGCGGCACCCACGACTACGCCAAGTTCATCCAGCCCGCCGAACTGGCCCGCATGGCGCGCGAAGCCGGGCTCGATACCCAGGAACTGATCGGTATGACCTACAACCCGCTGACCAAAATCTACAAACTGGAAGCGGATACCGATGTCAACTACCTGCTGGCGACCCGTCGTGAGGCTTGACGGCATCAAGGCGGTGCTGTTCGACCTCGACGGCACCCTGGTCGACACCGCGCCCGACCTCGGCCACGCGCTCAACCTGCAGCGTGCGCGCCACGGCCTGCCGCCGCTGGCCGACGAGGTCATCCGTCCGCAGGCCTCGCACGGCGCGCGCGGCCTGCTCGGCATCGGCTTCGACCTGCGCCCGGACGACCCGCGCTATGAGCACATGCGCGAGGAATTCCTGCAACTGTACGCAGACAACATCTGCCGCCACTCGCGCCCCTTCCCGGGCATCCTCGAATTGCTGGCCGAACTCGAAGCGCGCCAGCTGAAATGGGGGGTGGTCACCAACAAGCCGGCGCGCTTTACCGAGCCTCTGATGTCCATCCTCGACCTCGCCGAGCGCGCCGCCTGCATCGTCTCAGGCGACACCTGCCCCCAGCCCAAGCCGCACCCGGCACCCATGCTCGCCGCCGCCGAACTGTGCGGCGCCACCCCGGCGCAGTGCCTGTACCTGGGGGACGCCGAGCGCGACATCGAAGCCGCGCGCGCCGCCGCCATGCCGGCGCTGGTCGCCACCTGGGGCTACCTCGACGCCAGCGACGCACCACACACCTGGGGTGCCCACGCGGAAATCCGGCACCCGATCGAAACCCTCGATTACCTGGCCCTCTGAACGATGGACTACACGCTCATCAAGCAGCTGCACCTCACCACCATCACCCTCACCCTGGGGCTGTTCATACTGCGCGGCTTCTGGATGATGGCGGACTCCCCCAGGCTGCAGGCGCGTTGGGTGCGCATCGCCCCGCACATCAACGACACCCTGCTGCTGGCCAGCGGCATCTGGCTGGCCGCGCTGATGCAGCAATACCCGCTGGTGCATGGTTGGCTCACCGCCAAGTTCTTCGCCCTGATCGCCTACATCATGCTCGGCACGGTCGCCCTCAAGCGCGGCAAAACCAAGGCCCAGCGCATCACCGCCTGGGTCGCTGCCCTGCTGGTATTCGGCTACATGGCCGCCGTCGCGGTCGCACACGATCCCCTCCCCTACCTCCGGTAAGCGCCGCAGAAACTTTCACCCGCGCCGGAACTTTCCCGCGGGTGCCTTCTCTATGCG
>JAPTVL010000294.1 GCA_028065725.1 Betaproteobacteria bacterium | reverse complement strand
CAGTGGCGCCAGCGCATGGGCACCGAGGCGGCCAAGCGGATCTACAAGCAGCGAGCGGCCAGCATCGAGTGCACCAACGCCCATTTGCGCAACCGCGGCTTGCAGCGCTTCAACGTGCGCGGAATGATCAAGGCGCGCGCCGTGTTGCTGTGGCATGCGCTGGCCCACAATCTGAAGCGGATGATGGCGCTGAACATCGCGTTCGCGCCCTGAGTGGCCGGCAAGGGCCGGCGCGGGCTGCGTTTGCGTCCCACCAGGCCCTGCATCAACGCCAAGCTCGTCCCAACAAACGAACGGCGGCTCGAATCGACTCGTCGCGCCCATCCGCAGCGCAGGGGTGTCTCGATGCGTTGAGTTCATCGCGAAAGTTGAAACGTTCACAGGCTCTCAGACGAACCCCACAGGGCGGCGCAGCGAACGCGGCCCGCCGCGGCCTGTCTCGCCCGCGTGGAACACCTCGGCGGCGCTGTAGCGGCGCGCCGGATCCGACGGCGCCGTGACCCCCGCCGCCTGCGCCAGCGCGTAGGCCTCGCGGTACTCCAGCAGGCGAAACCTCAGCACGTCGAAGCACCGCCCCGGGCGCAGCAGCGCCGGGTCCACCTCCGCCGGGCTGTCCAGGTTGGTCGAGAACATCAGCTTCTTGCCCGCCAAGGTCACCAGACCGTCGCTGACCGACAGCAGCCGGTGCATCAGCGTGTTGCCCTGTGCGCGTGAGGTCAGCAGCGCATCGGCATCCTCCAGCACGAACACATCGGCGTCGCTGGTGAGGAATTCGGTCAGCGGCACATCGGTGTCCAGCAGCTTCGGATCCAGGCTGACCATGGCATCATGCCCGCCGTGCTGCAGCAAGCCCCGGATGAACGAGGTCTTGCCCGTGCCCGGCGGGCCGATGAGCAGCAGAATGGCCGCGCTCGAGCTGGCATAGGCGTCGTAGTAGTCGGCCAGCGGCCGCTCCAGGAAGGGGAACATGGTCTCCAGCGGCCGCAGGTCCTCGCGCAGCGGCAGGGTGACCGACTGGCCATGTTCGCCATACACCCAGTGCACCGTCGAGCCCGCCGGGGCGAACGCCGCGCGCAACTGCGCCGCCACCTCCCGCACCGACGCGGGCGCCCCCAGCACCGTGACCTCTCCCGGGTAGAGCGCATCCGCCTGCCCCGCCTCGGCGGCGTAGGCGTGCTCGCCCAGGGCCAGCACCGTATGCAAGCGATCCTCCGCCCGGTCGCTCACGCTCAAGTCGCGCTTGAGGCGCACACTGGTGCCCGAGGCCCCATCGAACCCCAGCGCCACCGTGCGGCCGAGATGATCGGCGCCGAGGTACAGCGACCAGTCTGCGCGCGCCTCGAACCAGCCCTGCCAGCGCGCCAGATCCACGCGCAGGCGCAACAGCTCGGTCACCACCACACGGTGGCGCGCCAGCACGGCGGCGCGCATCCGGTCGGTCAGGGCGGCAAACCAGGAGTCGTGGTGCAGGGACGAGGGCAGGGCAGAGGAGAGGCTCGCGAGGGTATCGGACATGGGCGGCAGCGGGATGGGAGGCAACGAAAGACGAGGTCAGAGGACACGCGGCTCAGCGCAGGACAAGCCGTACATCGTAGGGATCGCGCCAGCCGAGCAGCCGCACCGCGGTGACATGATCCGGCGCGATGGGCGCCTTGCCCACCCGGGTGGACTGCACCCAGTCCCAGAAGGCGCCCAGCTGCGGCAGGTCGCTGGCGCGCTCCTGCTTCAGGGCGAAGGGCAGCAAGCCCAGGCGCTTCTCGCGGCCATCGTCCAGGGTGATCTCCACCCAGACGTCGCGCTTGCCGTCCTGCAGCGCGTAAATCAGCGGCAGCCGATCCAGCTCCCGCTCGCCCAGTGCGCTGACGAGGATGCGATCCTGCTCGGCGACAGAGGCGATCGCCTGCGCGCACAGTGCGCGGTACAGTTCCAGTGGCAGCAGTTTGAAGCGGGCAGTCTCGTAAACACGGGCGTCGACGACCCAGGTCACGGTCAGCCGTGCGGCCTGCGGGTCGGCCTTGGCATAGGCGACGACGAAAACCTCGCGTTCGGGGTCGAACACCAGCAGGTGCAGGTCGCGTGCCACCCCGGCCAGCGCGGCGCGGGCCTCTGGCGTGCAGGCCCAGGCGCCGCCTGCGCCGATCGGGCGCTCGCGCAGGGATCGGTAATGCCCGCCCGCCAGCAGTTCGATCAGGTCGAACCGCGTGATGCCGGCCGCGCGGCGCAACTGCGGCACGGCGTGCGCGCTGACCTGGATGGTGTAGGCGTCGAAGCGGGTGGATTGGGCAAGAGAGGGCGGGCAGGGCGACGCACTGGGCTGCGCACGAGAAGAGAACCAGCGAGCGAGGATGGACAGCATGGGGAACGTCTCCAGAACGATGACGTCAACAGCCTCGCACGACATCAAGCTGATGCAAGCGCCGCAGCGACCCGAGCCGCACTTCGCTGCCCCGGCGATCTGCGAGACTGGATGCATCCCCCTTCCATCGCCCCATGCAATCCCGTCCCCAAGACCTTCCTCCCGAACGCCTGTCCGGCTCGATCGAGCGCGTGACCTTCCACAGCGCGCAGACCGGCTTTGCCGTGCTGCGTGTCAAGGTGCGCGGCCAGCGCGAGCTGGCCACCGTGGTGGGGTCGGCCGCCAGCGTCAGTCCCGGCGAACAGATCGAGTGTCTGGGGCACTGGAGTCGCGATACCCAACATGGTCTGCAATTCCGCGCCCGCCAGCTCCAGGTCGTGCCTCCGTCCACGCTCGAAGGCATCACCCGCTACCTCGGCTCGGGCATGGTCCAGAGCATCGGCCCGGCCTTTGCGGGCCGGCTCGTGGACGCCTTCGGCGAGGCCGTGTTCGAGGTCATCGAGCAGCACCCCGAGCGCCGGGCCGAAGTCCCCGGCATCGGCCCCAAGCGGCGTGCGCGCATCACCCGAGGCCTGGGCCGAGCAGAAGGTCATCCGCGAGATCATGGTCTTTCTGCAGTCGCACGGCCTGGGCACCGCGCGGGCGGCGCGCATCGACAAGACCTATGGCGTGGAAGCCATCGCCAAGGTCAGCGCGAACACCTACCGCCTGGCGCTGGACATCCACGGCATCGGTTTCAATACCGCCGACACCCTGGCCCAGCGCCTGGGCATCCCCAGGGACAGTTTGATCCGTGCCCAGGCCGGCGTGCGCCATGCGCTGCAGGAACTCGCGGGCGAAGGCCACTGCGCCGCAGTGGAGTCAGAGCTTCTGGAGCACGCGGCCACCCTGCTGGAGATCTCCCAAGATCTCGTGGCGCAGGGCATCGAGGCCGAAGTCCAGGACGATCGCCTCACGCGTAGTGATCTGGATGCGCCGGTGGTTTATCTCAGCGCCCTGTACCGTGCCGAACAGGGCGTCGCTCAGAGCATCACCCGCCTGCTGCAGGGGGTACTTCCTTGGGGTGTGCTCGATGCCGATGCGGCGATCCACTGGGTGCAGGGCAAGACCGGCTTGCAACTTCCACCTCGCAAATCCGCGCCGTACAGCAGGCGCTTGCATCGAAGGCCGCGATCATTACGGGCGGTCCAGGTGTCGGCAAGACGACCCTGGTCAACAGCATGCTGCGCATCGTGGTCGCCAAATCGATGCGCGTGGCATTGGGCGCGCCGACGGGCCGCGCCGCCAAGCGATTGGCCGAATCCACCGGGATGCAGGCGAAAACTCTGCATCGCCTGTTGGAGTTTGACCCAAAGATGATGGCGTTCACCCGCAATCGCGACAATCCCCTTCCTGCCGATCTGGTCGTGCTCGACGAATCCAGCATGATCGACGTCGTGCTCATGCACCGCCTACTTGCGGCAGTGGCCGATGGCGCGGCGCTGTGGATCGTGGACGACGCCGATCGGCTGCCCTCGGTCTGCCCCGGCGCGGTGCTGGCCGACCTCATGGCTTCGGGGCGGGTACCCACGGGGCGGTCGACCGAGGTGTTCCGCCAGGCGCAGACCTCGCGCATCATCACCAACGCCTACCGGGTGCTGCAGGGCCAGCTCCCGGCAAGGCCCGAGCCGGGGGAGGTCTCGGACTTCGACTTGCTCCCTGCGCACAGTCCCGAGGAGATTGCGGATACGCTACTGCGCATGGTGGCCGAACGCCTGCCTCGGCAGGGGTTCGATCCCCTGCGTGACATCTAGGTCCTGGTGCCGATGCAACGCGGCGGCCTGGGGGCCACCAACCTCAATGCCATGCTGCAGGAGCGGCTGAACCCGGATGCGCAGCCGCGCATCACCCGCTTTGGGCAGACCTATGCGCCGGGGGACAAGGTGATGCAGGTCATCAACAACTACGACAAGGACGTGTTCAACGGCGATATCGGGCGCATCCTGGCCATCGACGAGGAGGAGGGGGAGATGTAGGTGGACTTCGACGGCCACGGCGTGGTCTATGCCCTGGGCGAACTCGATGAACTCGTGCTGGCCTATGCCACCTCGATCCACAAGAGCCAGGGATCGGAGTATCCGGCGGTGGTGATCGTGCTGGCGCTGCAGCACTATACGCTGCCGCAGCGCAATCTGCTGTACACCGCGATCACCCGCGGGAAGAAGCGGGTGGTGGTGATCGGGCAGATCAAGGCCATCGCGATGGCGGTGAAGAACAGCCAGGAGGGCAAACGGCTCACGGGGCTGGTGCAGGCCTTGCAGCACGGAGCGGGGCCAGAGGCTGCCGCAGAGCAAGGCGCGGATCGGATGTCTCAGGCGTTCGACGCCGATCGGGCATAGTCTGCCCAATCGCGCATCAGCACGCGCCGCCGCTCCAGCGCATCCCCGCGGCGATAGGCGGCCTCAGCCTGATCGGGGATTTGATGCGCCAGCGCATGCTCGATGATCTCGCGCGGATGGTGCGTGGATTCCCCGGCCCAGTCGCGGAAAGTGCTGCGAAAGCCGTGGACGGTCAGGCCCGGGCACATGCCGCGCAGTAATTCCAGCATCGCCATGTTCGACAGCGCACGGGGCTCGCCCTGGCGAAGCGTCCAAAACACCAGGGGGGCTGGCGTCATGGCGGGGCAGGGCGCTGAGCAGCGCGATGGCGTCAGCAGACAGCGCCACCCGGTGCGCGATCTTGGCCTTCATGCGTTCGCCTGGGATGGTCCAGATCGCGGCATCCAGATCGATCTCGCCCCAGCGCGCACCGATCACTTCATTCGTGCGGCAGGCCGTCAGGATGGTGAACTCCAATGCGCGGGCGCTCATGCTGTGGCGCTGACGCAGCTCGGTTATGAACGCGGGCACCTCCCGCCAGTCCAGCGCGGGGTGAAGGCGCACGCGCGCCTTCTTCGGGATCGCCGGCAGCAAGGCCGCCAGATGCCCGCGCCAGGCGGCCGGGTTCTCGCCGTTGCGCAACCCGCGCACCTTGGCCGCCGTCAGCACGGCCTCGATGCGCTGGCGCAGCCGTGTGGCGGTTTCGTGTTTGGTCGCCCAGATCGGACGAAAAACCGCCAGCACGTCGGCTGTATCGATGCTTGCCACGTCCTTGTTGCCGAGCATCGGGTAGCCGCTTACGTTTCTTCGGCGCGATTTGCGGCGCGGTCGGGCCGATTACTTCGCTAACCCTGTGCTCGGCAATGTCCGAACGCCAGGTTCTCTAGCCGCGCGGCGCGCCCAACTGCAGAGAGGGATCCGCCCGTGCAAATGCATCCAGCGCCATGCATTGCGCGATGATGGCGCGGGCCATGGGCAGATCCGGGAACGGAATGCCCAGGGCCTTCATCGTCACGGCGATTCTGGCCAGACGACAGATGTCCGCGATCGAGATCTGGTCGTGCAGGCAAAAAACGCCGCTCTTGCCGTCGCGGCGCAGCCTATCCTCCACGGCGGCAAGTCCGGCTTGAAACCACTGCGTTTGCCACGCCCGCACGTCCTCGGGCGAAAAGCCGTGC
>JAPTVL010000542.1 GCA_028065725.1 Betaproteobacteria bacterium | reverse complement strand
TGCAGGGATTAAACCTTTCTGCCGATCAGACAGTCATAAAAGAATCGCACGCCCATACCACTCCCTGACACGACTGATGATGCCCGAGCGTTTCCGCCGTTTTCTTCCCGATCCGCACACGTTGCGTCAACATCGCGCGCTGCGCTGGATGGGACCGATGCTGCATCATCCCAGGCTGTGGCTGTCAATCGCCGCGGGATTGCCCTGGGCCTCGCCATCGGCGTGTTTTTCGGCCTGCTGATGCCTGTGGCGCAGATCCTTTTTGCGGCGGTGGCGGCGTTGCTGCTGCGCGTCAACATTCCGGCCGCAGTCGGCAGCACGCTCATCGCCAAGCCCATCACCTTCGCGCCGGTGTATTACGCGGCCTACCATTTGGGTGCCTGGATGCTGGGAACTGCCAACGTGCCCGTTGCCGAAGTCGACCTCGGCAACGTCGCGGCCAGGACCTCGACCGGGCTGGCGCTGTGGATGGACCGCCTGGCCACGGTGGGCGCGCCGCTGGCCCTGGGTTTGCTGACGCTGGCGGTGAGCCTGCCGGTGCTGATTTATTTTGCCGTCCACTGGGCCTGGCGGCTGCGCATCGTGCGCGCCTGGCAGCGCCGCAAGGCGCATCGGCGCCAGCGTTGATGTCCAGTGAGCAGGTACTGCAATGTTTTGCCGGCATCATGGGGCGCTGAAGCGGTAACGCCATCCCCGTTGCTGTCCTGGCGGCGAAATTCGTCAATACTTAGGCACTGGCGCCTGCGGAACGCGGGTGCCCCAGCCACTATTTAAAAAAGGGCGTACCAAAACGCACGCGGACAGGGAGCCGTATTTCCAGATCAACCATGCCGAACCTCGCCGTCATCTGGATTTCTCTGCTTGCCTGCCTCGCCGTGATCGGCGTCGCGGGCGTGCGGCTCTCGCGCTACGGCGACGTCATCGCCGAGAATAGCGGAATGAGCCGCGGCTGGGTGGGACTGATCCTGCTGGCCACCGTCACCTCGCTGCTTGAACTGGTTACAGGCTTGTCTTCGGTGGCAGTCGCCAAGGTGCCGGATATCGCGGTGGGCGACATCATGGGGAGCTGCGTGTTCAACCTGCTCATCATCGTGCTTCTGGATTTTCTGTATCGCAAGGAATCCGTCTATACGCGTGCACGGCAAGGCAATGTGCCTTCTGCCGGCTATGGCATCGCGCTGATCGGTTTCACGGGGTTCAATCTGCTGCTGTACCGGGCCGGCACGATCCCTGCCCTCGGCCACGTCGGCCTCTACACGCCCGTCATCCTGCTGCTGTATCTGCTGGCCATGCGCTCGCTCTATCGTTACGAGCAGGCGCAACTCAGCGAGTATGTGGAGGATCGAGTCGAGCTTTATCCCGACACAAGCCTGAAGCAGGCGGTGCAGGGCTACGCCCTGGCCGCGGTTGCGGTGGTGGCCGGCATCTGGCTGCCCTTCATCGCCAGGGACCTGGCGGTGGCAATGGCCTGGGAGCAGAGCTTTGTGGGAACGCTGTTTGTCGCAGCCATCGCCTCCGCCCCCGAAGTCGTGGTCACCGTGGCCGCCCTGCGCATGGGCGCGGTCGATCTGGCCATCGGCAACCTGTTCGGCAGCAACCTGTCCAACAGCGCCATCCTCGCCCTCGACGACCTTGCCTACCTGCCCGGCCCGCTGTTTGCCGACGTCTCGATCTCGCATGCCGCCTCCGCCTTCTCGGCCATGATGATGAGCGGGCTGGCCGTGGTCAGTCTGGTGCTGCGGCCCACCTCGCGTGTACTGCGCTCGGTGAGCTGGATCAGCCTCATGCTGCTCGTCATCTACCCGCTGAACACGCTGTTCCTCTATCTATATGGCCACTGAAACCAGGCACTGGCATAGCCTTTCGACCGACGAGGCCGCCGCTGCTCAAGCTGTGGTTCCGGCGCAGGGCTTGAGTATCGCGTCGGCCGCCGAACGCCTGGCGCGCCATGGCGAGAACCGCCTGGTCGAGGCCAAACCCCGTTCGCTGTGGTTGAAATTCCTTGACCAGTTCAGGAATTTTCTGGTCATCGTGCTGCTGTTCGCCGCTGCCCTGGCGTGGGCGATCGGCGATCTGAAGGATGCGGTGGTGATTCTCATCGTCGTCGTGTTCAATGCCGCGCTGGGGTTTTATCAGGAACACCGGGCGGAACGCACGCTGGCGGCGTTGAAGAACATGCTGGCGGCAAGCGCGCGGGTGCGGCGCGATGGCCGCGTGATCGACCTCGACGCGGCCTTGCTTGTTCCCGGCGACATCGTGCTGCTGGAGGCGGGCGACCGCATCCCGGCCGACGGGCGCCTGCTGGCAGCGCATACGCTGGAAGTCGACGAAGCTGCGCTGACCGGCGAATCGCACGCGGTGGGCAAATCGACCGCCGTGCTGGATGCCGCCGACCTGCCTTTGGGCGATCGCCTCAACCTGCTCTACATGAATACCGTAGTCACCCGCGGCCGCGCCGAACTGCTGGTGACCGCGACCGGCATGGCGACCGAGACGGGTAAGCTGGCTGGCATGATCGCCGCCGCGCCCGAGTCCGCAACTCCGCTGCAAAAGCAGCTCGACACTCTGGGCAAGAAACTCGCCGCCATCGCCGGGGTGATGGTGACGCTGATTTTCGCGCTCGATTACCTTCGCGGTGCGGCGTGGACCGACGCCGCCCTGACCGCCGTGGCGCTGGCGGTGGCCGCCATTCCCGAGGGCCTGCCCGCCGTGGTGACGGTGACGCTCGCCATTGGCATGTGGCGCATGGCGAAAAACCGCGCGATCTTGAAAAAGCTCTCCGCCGTCGAAACCCTGGGGTCGGCCACCGTGATCTGTTCCGACAAGACCGGCACGCTGACGCTGAACCAGATGACCGCGCGCGCCGGGTGGTTTGCGGGACGCCGTTTTACGGTGAGCGGCGAAGGCTATCTTCCGGCAGGTGAAATTCAATTCGACGCACCCGCGCCGGATCTGCGCCCCTTGCTGCTGCCCGTGGCCCTGTGCACCGAATCGCGCGTGCGCGAGGGCGCGTTGATCGGCGACCCCACCGAGGGCGCGCTGTGGGTGCTGGCGCAAAAGGGCGGCCTCGATCCGGAATACGAGCAGGAAGAACAGCCGCGCATCGCCGAAATCCCCTTCGATTCGGCGCACAAGTTCATGGCGACCTTCCATCACGCGGGCGAGACGGTGGACATGTTCGTCAAGGGCGCCCCCGACGTGCTGCTGGCGCGCGCTGATAAGTGGCTTGGCAATGCAGACGAAGCGCCGCTGGACGATGCGATGCGCCAGCAAATCGAAGCTGAAAACGAACACCTGGCCACGCAGGCCCTGCGCGTGCTGGCGGTGGCGCGGCGCGCCATCCCGGCGGCCCAATTCGATCCGGCGGGTGACCTGATGGCCTGGGCTTCCGGCTGGACATTCCTTGGACTGGCCGGCCTGATGGACCCACCGCGCCCCGAGGCGAAACACGCCATCGCCCACTGCAAACACGCCGGCATTCAGGTCAAGATGATCACCGGCGACCACAAGCTCACCGCTGCCGCCATCGGCCGCGAGCTGGGCCTTGTCGGAGAGGTGGTCAGCGGCGCCGAACTGGATCAAATGAGCGAAGCGGAACTGGCGCGACGCATCGACGCGATCGATGTGTTCGCCCGCGTCTTGCCCACGCACAAGGTTAAGATCGTTCTTGCCTTGCGCGCCGACGGCCACGTCGCCGCGATGACCGGCGACGGCGTGAACGATGCGCCTGCACTGAAAGCCGCCGACATCGGCGTGGCCATGGGCATCACCGGCACGGCGGTGACGAAGGAAGCGGCTACTCTGGTGCTGACCGATGACAATTTCGCCACCATCGTCAAGGCGGTCGAGGAAGGCCGCGTGGTGTACGACAACATCGTCAAGTTCGTGCGATTTCAGCTTTCAACCAACATCGGCGCCATCCTCACTGTGCTGGCGGCGTCCCTGCTGGGCTGGCATGCGCCCTTCACCGCGATTCAGCTGCTGTGGATCAACATCATCATGGACGGCCCGCCCGCGATGACGCTGGGCATCGAACCCGCCCGCCCCGGCATCATGCGCGACCAACCGCGCAGGCAGTTGGCGCAGATACTCACCGCAAAACGCTTGACGCGGTTGATCCTGTACGGCGCAACCATGATGGCGGGCACGCTGTTCATGTTCCGGCATGGCCTCGACACGCATAGTCAAAACTACGCGCTGACGTTGGCCTTTACCACCTTCGTGTTGTTCCAGTTTTTCAACGTGTTCAACGCTCGCGCTGAGCACGGCAGTGCGTTCAACGCCAACTTTTTCAGGAATGGAAAGCTTTGGCTGGCGTTGGCCAGTGTGCTGGCCTTGCAAGCCATGGCAGTGCACTGGCCGCCCGCGCAGGCAATCTTTGGCACCACGGATTTGCGGCCGAACGACTGGCTACTGGCGGCGCTAGTGGCATCCAGCGTGCTGCTGCTGGATGAGACGCGTAAGGTCCTGACGCGCATCGGACAGCGTATCGAGCGCGTGTAGCACCGAGCGCACGGTATTTAAATGCGCGAGGTTAGTCCGCCGCGCCCATGACCTGAGCCCACAGTGCACTGACGGCGTCGCGCACGCTTTCCATTGCCGCCGGCGGAACCCGCGCGTATTCGGCGCCGGAGAGCTTGATCGCATGCTGCTGGCGGCGCAATTCGCGGTAGGCGTCGGCGGCGGCCTGCGCGACGTCGGCGGGGATCAGCCCGGCCGTGCCCGCGCGCAGCAGGAGCGCAATGTTGCCGACGTTGTCGGCCAGTTCGGGATGCGCGGCGCAATGCCGCAGCACCAGGTACTGCACGCAGAATTCGACGTCGACGATGCCGCCGCGGTCGTGCTTGAGATCGAACAGTTCGCTGTCGTTGACGTGACCGGCGTGCATCTTCTCGCGCATCGCCAGTACCTCCTCGCGCAACGTGCCGGCGTCGCGCGGCAGGCGCAGCACCTCGCGGCGCAGGGTCTCGAAGGTCTCGCCGATCGACGCGTCGCCGCACACGAAACGTGCGCGCGTCAGCGCCTGGTGCTCCCACAGCCAGGCGTGATGCAGCTGGTAGTCGCGGAAGGCCTCGGTCGAACTGACCAGGAGGCCGGAGGCGCCGTCCGGGCGCAGGCGCAGATCGGTTTCGTAAAGCATGCCGGCCGAGGTGAGGGTGCCGAGCCAGGTGTTGATGCGTTGCGCCAGCCGTGCGTAGATTTCCTGCGCGCGCGCGTCTTCATCGTCGTAGAGGAACACCAGGTCGAGGTCGGAGGCGTAGCCGAGCTCCTTGCCGCCGAGCTTGCCGTAACCGATGACGGCGAAGCGCGGCTCGTCGCGGTGGCGCGTCTTCAGCCCTGCCCAGCAGCGCGCCAGCGTTTCGGCGAGCAGCGTGTCGGCGAGATACGACAGGTGGTCCGACAGCGCCTCCAGCGTCAGCCTGCCCGCCACGTCCTGCGCCAGCAGACGCAGCGTCTGCACCCGCTTGAAGCGGCGCATCGCATCCATCTGCGCCTCGGTGTCGCCGGGGTGGGCGTCGAGCTCGTCGTGCAACTGGGCGGCAAGCTGCGTCCAGTCGGGCACGCTCATCAAATGTTGCGGCGCGATCAGTTCGTCCAGCAGTTGCGGCTGCTGCGTGATCATCTGCGCCGCCCACGGGCTTGCCGCCAGCAGGCGCACCAGTTGCCGCAGCGCCGCCGGGTATTCGGCCATCAGCGCCAGATAGGTGGAACGGCGCGAGATGGCCTGCACCAGCGCGGCGAAGCGTTCCAGCGTGACCATCGGGTCGGGCTGGCTGCCGATGACTTCAAGCGCAGGCGGCAACAGCGCGTTGAGCCGCAATTGCGTCGACTCGGCCAGCCGCGCGGCGTGCTGACGCAGTGCGTCGAGCGTGGCCAGCACCCTGACCGGATC
>JAPTVL010000207.1 GCA_028065725.1 Betaproteobacteria bacterium | reverse complement strand
GTCAATGGAGGACGACAGCATGAAAAAATTGCTATTGACGCTGGTGGGGGCTGGCGCTTTGCTGGGTGCGGTATATGCATCGGCAAGCCCGGAAGACGATCGCGTGGCAACCGTCAACTACTACAAGCACAAGTTCCCGGATGTCAAGTTCAAGGACTACATCTATGGTTCCTTGGCGCTGGATGCCGATGCCAAGGCCCAGTACGACAGCATCATGGAATTCCCGCCCTTTGAGACCGTGGTCGAGCAGGGCAAGAAGATGTGGGACACCCCGTTCAAGAACGGCAAGAAATACGCCGATTGCTTCCCGAACGGCGGCAAGGGTGCGGCGGCCATGTACCCGATGTTCGACGACAAGAAAGGTGAAGTCGTGATCTTCGACGATGCCTTGAATGCCTGTCGCGTGGCCAACGGCGAGCAGCCCTACGATCTCGGCGATGCCAAGACCATGGGCGTATTGCTTTCCTATGCGCGTACCTTGTCCGACGGCTATAAGGTCAACACCAAGATCAACGGCGCGGCGGCAGTGGCGGCTTATGAAGACGGCAAGAAGACCTTCTACTCCCGTGCCGGCCAGTTGAACTTCTCGTGTGCCAACTGCCACCAAGTGGATGCCGGTGTGCGCCTGCGTTCGGAACTGCTGTCCCCGCACTTGGGCCATACGACCCATTGGCCGGTGTTCCGTGGCGGCGATAACCTGGTGACCCTGCAGAACCGCTATGTCGGCTGCCATAAGACGGTGCGCCATGTACCGGACAAGCCGGGTAGCGTCCGCTACAAGAACCTGGAGTACTTCGAGTCCTACATCAGCAACGGCCTCGAAATGCATGCTTCGGTGTTCCGCAAGTAAGTCTGTCTAGCCTGATAGGCTGATAAAATCCGGGCCGCGCGCCCGGATTTTTTTTGTCGAGTATTCCTCTGCTATTTGGGCCATAGTTACCATTTACGTGGCTGCCTTGTCTGCCGAAAATTTAAACAATCGTTTCGCACCGCTTTTAACCCTAAGGAGAACCCCTCATGTCGATGTCGCGTCGGGAATTTTTGCAAGTGCTGGCCGCGGCCTCCGCAGCCGGCATGATGCTGGACAGTAAACAGGTCCTGGCCGGCAATGCGCCGAGCAACTTCTATGACATTCCGGCCTACGGCAACGTGTCGCTGCTGCACATCACCGACACCCATGCCCAGTTGATGCCCATCTACTTCCGCGAGCCCAACGTCAACATCGGCGTCGGCGGCGCGGTCGGCAAGGTGCCGCACATCGTCGGCGACAAGCTGCTCAAGCACTTCAACATCCAGCCCAACAGCATCGATGCCCACGCCTTCACCTACTTGAACTTCGAGCAGGCGGCCAAGACCTACGGCAAGGTCGGTGGCTACGCCTACCTGAAGACCCTGGTCGACAAGGTGCGCGCCGCCCGCCCTGGTTCGTTGCTGATGGACTCCGGCGACACCTGGCAGGGCTCCGGTACCGCGCTGTGGACCAAGGGCCAGGACATGGTCGATGCCAGCATCGAACTGGGCGTCAACGTCATGGCCCCGCACTGGGAATTCACCCAGGGTGCCGAGCGGGTGATGGAGATCGTCAACGGCGACTTCAAGAAGCACGGCATCGACTTCATCGCGCAGAACGTGGTCACCAACGACTTCGGCGACCAGGTGTTCAAGCCCTACACGATGAAGAACATCAACGGCGTGCAGGTTGCCATCATCGGCCAGGCCTTCCCCTACACCCCGATTGCCAACCCGCGCCATTTCGTGCCCGATTGGAGCTTCGGCATCCGCGACGACGGCATGCAGAAATGGGTCAACGAGGCCCGCGCCAAGGGCGCCCAGATCGTCGTGGTGTTGTCGCACAACGGCATGGACGTCGACATCAAGATGGCCAGCCGCGTCACCGGCGTCGACGTGATCTTCGGCGGCCACACCCACGACGGCGTGCCGGTGCCGGTGCCGGTCAAGAACGCCAAGGGCGTCACCCTGGTCACCAACGCCGGCTCCAATGGCAAGTTCCTCGGCGTGATGGACTTCGACGTCAAGGGCGGCAAGATCAAGGGTTGGAAGTACCGCCTGCTGCCGGTGTTCTCGAACCTGCTGGCGGCCGATGCCAAGATGGAAGCCTTGATCAAACGCGTGCGCAAGCCGTATGAGGCCAAGCTGAACGAGAAGCTGGCCATGACCGAAGGCCTGCTCTACCGCCGGGGCAACTTCAACGGTTCCTGGGACCAGCTGATCATGGACGCGATGATGAAGGTGAAGGGTGCCGATGCCGCCTTCTCGCCGGGCTTCCGCTGGGGTACTTCGCTGCTGCCGGGCGACGCCATCACCATGGAGAAACTGCTCGACCAGACCGCGACCACCTACTCGTTCAGTACCCTGACCGAGATGACCGGCGCCACCATCAAGGACGTGATGGAAGATGTCTGCGACAACCTGTTCAACGCCGACCCCTACTACCAGCAGGGCGGCGACATGGTGCGCGTCGGCGGCATCACCTATGCGCTGAACCCCTATGAGAAGATGGGCAAGCGCATCAACGATCTGCGTCTGCACGGCAAGCCGCTCGATGCCAACAAGAAGTACAAGGTGGCCGGCTGGGCGCCGGTGGCCGAGGGCGCGACCGGCACCCCGATCTGGGATGTGGTGGCCGAGTACCTGCGCACGGTCAAGACCGTGGCCCCGCCCAAGTTGAACAACCCGCGTCTCATCGGCGTCAAGCAGTCCGACCCTGGCATCGCCGACTATATTGCCAGCGTCTAAAAGACGCCGGTTTGGAAAGGGGGCCACAAGCCCCCTTTTTTTATTTCACCATGACTCCAGCACCGAACTTCGCTGGACTACGCCACAGCTCGTTGTGGCAGGTTTATCAAGAACTTACGTGAGTTCATCCTATGCCGGTGCTTTCCGAAACTTGACCCGGCTTCCGTCCGCTTGGCTCCTAACAGGCTCCTGGAAACCGTGTCTTTCCCAGGAGTCATCATGGCCAAGATCAAACTCACCAAGTCCGCAGTCGATGCGGCACAACCCCAGGCGCAGCCCATCGAGCTGCGCGACACGCTTGTTCCCGGCTTCCTGTGCAAGATTACACCGGCCGGCCGCAAGGTCTTCATGCTCCAGTACCGGACGAATGCCGGCGAGCGCCGCAAGCCGGCGCTGGGCCTGTACGGAGAGCTGACCGTAGAGCAAGCCCGCTCGCTGGCGCAGAACTGGCTGGCTGAGGTTCGCCGGGGCGGCGATCCGGGCGCGGCCAAAACCGAGGCGCGCAAGGCGCCCACGGTCAAGGAACTCTGCGCGACGTTCATGGGGGACTACTCCAAGCAACGCAACAAGCCCAGTACGCAACGAGGCTATCAGGGCGTCATCGACCGCAACATCATCCCGATCCTGGGCCGCATGAAGGTGCAGGATGTGAAGCGCCCGGATGTCGCGGCGATGATGAAGAAGCTGGAGCACAAGCCGGCAGAGGCGAACCGCACCTTCAGCGTCATGCGCAAGATGTTCAACATGGCCGAGGTGTGGGGCCACAGGCCCGACGGCACGAACCCATGCCGTCACGTCCCGATGTATCCCGCTGGCAAGACAACCCACCTCATCAGCGACGAGGAAATGAGCAAGCTGTTCAAGCAACTCGACAAGGTGGAAGCCGAGGGTATCGAGCCCTATGTCATCCCGCTGGCGATCCGCCTGCAATTCGAGTTTGCGGCCCGCCGTTCCGAAATCGTGCTGCTCGAATGGGAGTGGATCGACCTGGAGAACCGCCGCGTGGTCTGGCCCGACAGCAAGACCGGCTGCATGTCCAAGCCCATGAGCGAGGAAGCCTACCGGTTGCTTTCGACAGCGCCGAGGCGGGAAGGCTCGCGCTATGTGCTGCCGTCGCCGCGCAATCCCCTCACGCACATGACCTATGGGGAGCATTACGGCGGTTGGAAGCGCACCCTCAAGGCGGCCGGCGTGACGCACGTCGGCACGCACGGCATCCGCCACCGCTCGGCCACCGATATCGCCAATTCGGGCATCCCGGTGAAGGTCGGCATGGTGCTGACCGCGCACAAGACCGTGGCGATGTTCATGCGCTACGTCCACACCGAGGACGACCCGGTGCGCCAGGCGGCGGAACTGGTGGCAAACCGGCGCAAGACGATCACTGGGGCGCAGCGTCGTGAGGAGGCAACGGCATGACTTGGGGCCTCATTTCTACCACTGCCGATCGCAGCCGGTGCGGGCCGAATTGTCGCGACGCTGACGCGACAATTCGGCTCTTGCGTCTCATATCCGAACGGGTATAATCTATGTCTGAGAAACGTAAGTTCCTGTATTGGGAGGGCTCCTCGAAGAAGGACTTCAAGGAGTTCCCCATTCCCGTTCAGAAGGACATGGGCGTCGCGCTGTTCGTCGTGCAGTTGGGCCGAACACCTGATTCGGCGAAACTCTGGAAAGGTCTCGGCCCTGGTGTTTATGAGCTAGTGGAGGACCACCGGGGCGACACCTTTCGCGCGGTCTACACCGTGCGCGTCGGCGATGTTGTGCATGTGCTACATGCGTTTCAGAAGAAATCCAAGTCCGGAATTGCTACGCCACAGCCGGACGTGGAGTTGATCGAGAAGCGGTTGAAGGCAGTGCTCGCCCGTTATGGGTTGAGCGGGAGATCGTAATGACGCGCAAAGCTAATCCTCAAGGCACCGACAACGTGTTGGCAGACCTCGGCTTCGATGATGCGGAGGAACTGTCAGCGAAGGCCGCTCTTGCGGTCAAGCTCAACGAGCTAATTGACAAACGCGATCTTAGCCAGACGGAAGCGGCCGCCATTACCGGTATGACGCAGCCCAAGGTGTCCCAAGTTCGCCGCTACAAGCTACAGAACATTTCTCTTGAACGGCTGATGCAGGCACTGGTGTCGCTCGACCAGCATGTCGAGATCGTCGTACAGCCTGCGCGTCGCGCGCATGCGGCCGGCATTACGGTTGCCGTGTGATGAGCGGTCCGCTGACACTTAGCTCGGGGGTGAGATGAAGTTCGCCTACGAGGATATGAGCGACGATCAGTTCGAAAAACTGATCGTTTTCTTGTGCCAGCATCTGCTTGGCATTTCCGTGCAAGGTTTCGCCAAGGGGCCTGATGGAGGACGCGATGCTAAATTCGTTGGCACGTCCGAGCTACATCCAAGCAAAGCTGCGCCTTGGGTTGGCACGACCATCGTCCAGGCCAAGCACACCAACGGCTACAACCGGAATTTCTCGGAGCCAGACTTTTTCAGTACGAACGCGGCGAACACGGTACTCGCCAAGGAGATTCCACGCATCAAGAAGCTACGTGAGGCCAAGCAGCTCGACCACTACATGCTGTTTGCCAATCGACGGTTGGCTGGCAATGCCGAGAGCGAGATACGCGCGTACATCGCAGCGCAATGCGGTATCCCTGATTCATCGATCTACTTGTGTGGCCTGGAGCAATTGGAAGTCCTGTTGAAGACGTTTCCTGACGTAGCAGGAAAGGCCGATCTCGACCCGGTCGATTCGCCCTTGATCGTTAGTCCGGACGATCTTGCTGAGGTCGTACAGGCGCTGGCCCGGCAGAAGGACAGTATATCGGCATTGCTCGACGATCCACCCACTGAGCGGGTCACCTATGAGCAGAAGAATCTCCTGAACAACATGAGCGCCGAGTACGCCAAGGCGCAACGCAAGAAATACCTGAAGGAAACTGCGCAGATTCGTGCATTCCTGGCCGCGCCGGAAAACCTTGAGCTGTTGCGCATGTATGAATCTGTGGTCGATGAGTTTCAACTCAAGATTATTGCCAAGCGCAAGGACTACCAGACCTTCGATGACGTAATGGAGTACTTGGTAGACCTCCTATTCAACCGCGATCCCGTGTTGCGACAGCATGCACACAAGCGCTTGACCCGTGCCGTGCTGTTCTACATGTACTGGAACTGCGATATTGGGGAGGTAAGCGATGCTGCGGCCGACTAAACACTCGCACCCGGATCGCACGGTTATTAACGTTGCGTTGTTGTTGCTGATGCGACTGAAAGATCGCCGCGTGGATGAATACGGCGCACTGCGCAAGTATGCGAAGAAGACCGTTACCGGAGGCGATGTGTTATTCCTACCGGCGCTAAATTTTCTCTATCTAATGGGACTGATCGACTATCGCCCCAAGACCGACGCCGTGGAATATGTGGGGCCAAATGAAGCTGTCTAGACTTTATTCAAACAAGCCGGACTTGTTCGAGCCCGTCGACTTTGTGCAGGGCTTGAATGTCATCATGGCTGAGATTCGTCTCCCGGAGAATCGCGAGAAGGATACTCACAATCTTGGAAAGACGACCCTGGGGCGTTTGCTCGATTTCGGATTCTTAGCTGGACGTGACGCCAAGTTCTTCCTTTTCAAGCACCTTGATCGTTTCAGAGATTTCGTTTTCTTCTTAGAGATCGAGCTGGAAGACGCCTCATTCGTTACGATACGGCGTAGCGTGGAGGAGGCAACCAAGATCAGCTTCAAGAAGCACGAAGCGGGACACCAGGACTTCTCTGCGTTGTCGATCTTGGCATGGGACCACCAGGATGTGGCTTTCGAGCGCGCCCGCGATCTGCTCGATGGCCTACTCGATTGGCGCGCACTAAAGCCATGGTCATATCGCAAGGGATTGGGCTATCTGCTGCGCTCGCAGGAGGACTTTCGCGAGGTATTCCAACTGCGCAAGTTCGCGTCCAAGCATGCCGATTGGAAACCATTTCTTGCGCATATGCTGGGTTTCAACGCGAAACTAATCGCTTCGCATTATGAGAAGGAAGATGAACTCTCCAAAAGGCAAGATACTGCCCAGACTATTAAGAACGAACTGGGTGGGTCGATTGAGGACATCAGCAAGATCGAAGGCATCCTCTTACTCAAGCAGAAGGAGGCAGAGAAGAAGCAGAAGCTTCTTGATGCCTTTGATTTTCGTGCTCAGGATAAGGATCGAACCAAGCAGTTGGTCGATGGCATAGATGAGCGTATCGCGACACTCAACAGCGAGCGCTATTCGCTAACTCAGAACAGAAAGAAGATACTGACTTCGCTGGAGGAAGATCAGATTCTGTTTAATCCGGAGGAAGCCCAGCGCTTGTTCGAGGAAGCGGGTGTCCTTTTCAAGGGGCAGGTCAAGAAGGACTTCCAACAATTGATCGCCTTCAACCGGGCGATCACGGATGAGCGTCGTGGCTATCTTCAGGAAGAGCGTGTGGAGATCGAAGCCGAGCTGAAGCGTGTCAATGCTGAACTCGGGTCGCTGGGTAAAAAGCGCTCGGACATGCTTTCATTTCTGAGCGAAACCGACATTTTCGGAAAGTACAGACAAGTTTCCGACGAAATGGTAACACTGCGCGCCGACATCACATCCCTAGAGCGCCAGCGCGGCTTCCTGCACCGTTTGCAGGAATTGCGCACTGACATTAGGGCGCTGACGGAGGCGCGCGGTCATCTGCAAACCCAGATAGAAGCTGACGTCGAAAAGCAGAACTCGGACCCGGATAGTTTGTTTTCGTCGATTCGGGTCTTTTTCAGCGAAATCGTTGAAGAAGTGATCGACCGCAAGGCATTGCTGAGCGTCTCGCCAAATCAGGCAGGGCACCTTGAGTTCAAGGCGGAGATTTTGGATGAATCGGGCAATGCGACCAGCGCCGACCTTGGATACACGTATCGCAAGCTACTGTGCATTGCCTTCGACCTTGCTGTATTGCGTGCCCACCTCGACGACAAGTTCCCGCGCTTCGTCTATCACGATGGTGTGTTCGAGTCGCTGGATGATCGCAAAAAGGAGAACCTGTTAGCGGTCATTCACCGATACGCCGAACTGGGGCTACAGCCCACCATCACGCTGATCGATTCGGACTTGCCAGCGCGTGCCGATGACGATGAGCCGGTGTTTGCCGCGGACGAAATTGTCGTGACGTTGCATGACGAGGGTGAGCGGGGACGGCTGTTCAAGTTTAAAGCATGGTGATGACCTCGAACCGACCCTGACGCATTCCGCGCTACAGGCGGATGCCGGCAGACTTCGGCGTTGCAAACTGCTCCGGCTCCTTACCGAGTGGGAAAGCCACCACGTACAACACGCTGGCAGGCATCGGCTTGCTGTCCTGCTCCAAACCCCACTTTACCTGCACCTTGCGCGTGGCACTGCGCAGTGAGACGCCGAGCGCCTTGAGCGCGTCGATGTGGGATTGCATCTCGTCGTATATCTCGAACTTCTGCGTTTCGCTGTAGGCATCGGCGCAGTCCCGGTAGTCGCGGAAGTAGTCCACCAGCATGGCGAATGTCTCGTCCGCTTCGCGGGTCAGCTCGAAGGCTGGCTCTGACAAGTCCATCGTGCAGGACTCGGCCAACTTGGCCAACTGCTTGCCTGTTGTCAGTGGGGTGGCCGTCAGCGTGACGTGCTCCCGATCGAACTTTTCTTTCTCGGCCTTGAATTCTTCCTCGGACGGAATGGTGAACGGCTTGTTGAGTGCGTCGATGTCCTCGAACTCGAACGCCCTAGCAAGAGCACGACGTGTATCAAGACTGGCGGACAAGCCTTGCTCGACCCGCTGGATCGTCCGCACGTTGAGGCCGGAAATCGCGGCCAACTGTTCCTGTGACCACTGCCGCATCTCGCGGAACATCTTGATGCACACGGCCAGTTCGGCCGGGGTCAGCAGACGGGTTTGTTGAGCATGTTCTGTAGTGTTCATGGGCGGCTCCTTCGTTTTCAGTAGACGTGGCGAAGTATGGGGAGCCAGGAACAAGGACAACACGACAGCAACCCGACAGCCGGCCGACAGACAACTATAAATGCCGCATAGGGTTCACTCCACAAGGATATTCAGGGAGGGAATCCGTGCGTCCCGGCGTGCCGCCGTCGCGCTGTCGTGCTGCGCATCGAGCCTCGCTGCGCGAGTCTCGCCCCATGCGGGCTTCCATCGTTCCCTCGCTCTGCTCGGCTGACGCCTCCGGCCCTTGAGGGCCTGCGCGCTCCGCTTGCCTACCCGTGCCTTCGTTGGAGGTGGGAATGGGCGGTCTTGCTGTTCCCTTCACCGTACCACGGCGTTCTCGCCGTCAAGGGCTGCGCGTGCTCGCACGCTTGCGGCCGTGGCCGTCCATGACCCTATGACAGCTTGCGCTGCGCCGTGCTGGCGCCGGTTCCGGGCAATTCCGCCCGAGCAACCGGAGCACGATCATGTCGCAACTCTCTCTCGCTTTCGATTCCTCGCTGCTGGTGCGTGACAGCC
Source organism: Betaproteobacteria bacterium (assembly GCA_028065725.1). The sequence goes on along the minus strand of JAPTVL010000207.1, from coordinate 23,177 downwards.
AGGGGCGCTACATGCTGGCCACCGCCGATCAGATCCTGGAGGCGGCCCGCCAGGTCATCGACCAGAAGATCCCGCGCGGTGCGCTGTTCACATCGCCGATGCTGGTCAAGGACTACCTGCGCACCAAGCTGGCCGGCTTCGAGTACGAAGTCTTCGCGGCACTGTTCCTCGACAGCCAGCATCGGCTGATCGAGTACGCCGAGCTGTTCCGCGGCACCATCGACTCGGCGGCGGTGTATCCGCGCGAAGTCGTGAAGACGGCGTTGCGGCTCAATGCGGCGGCTGTGATTTTCTCGCACAACCATCCGAGTGGGAACCCTGAGCCGAGTCAGGCCGACAGACAGATCACCCAGCGGCTCAAGGATGCGCTGGCGCTGGTGGACGTGCGTGCACTGGATCACATCGTTGTCGGTGGCGAGTCCACAGCGTCCTTCGCCGAACGGGGGCTGTTGTGATCGCGGGGGCTTCGGCCCCCTTTTTGCTGCGTCCGATGCCGACGATCTCCGGCCCTGCGGGCCTGCGCGCTCCGCTTGCCTGTCCGTGCCTTCGTTGGAGGTCGGGATGGGCGGTCTTGCTGTTCCCTTCACCGTATCACGGCGTTCTCGCCGTCAAGGGCGGCGCGCGCCTTGCGCGCTGGCGTCCTGGCGGCCGTCTTCGACCCTGTGACTGCTTGCGCTGCGCCGTGCTGGCGACGGTTCCGGGCAATTCCGCCCCTGCAACCGGAGATCGTCATCATGAACGACAAATCGCATGTTTCACTGGAACGTCATGTCTGCCTTGTCTGCGGCGTCGCTTACGACACTGGCAACCTTCTTCTCGACAAGCGCCTGCGCGCGAGCCTGGAACGCCACACGACGACAGGCTGGGGCCTGTGCACCGAACACCAGAAGCTGTCCGATGACGGCTTTGTCGCCTTGGTTGAATGCGACCCGCAGCGCAGTGGCTCGCCGGCGGGTGGTGGTCGCTTGAAGCCTGAACAGGCGCATCGCACGGGCCGCCTGGCGCACCTGAAACGCGAGGTGTTCGCCAAGGTGTTCAACGTGCCGATCGCGGACAAGCAGCCGTGCGTCTTCGTTGAGCCTGGCGTCATCGAGCAGTTGCAGTCGATGGTCGCGCACTGATCGCGCGGCAACCATCCGGCGCGTCGTCCTGCGGGGCGGCGCGCTTTTTTTCTGCTGCGCCTAGTGTCCTGATCTTAGCCGACGCTAGTTCTGGTTGGACTGCTCGACACCGCGCAGTTGATCCCGAAGCCTTGCAATTCGCTGCGGACTATTGCTTCGCCCCCATCGGACACAAAGGGGCCAACTACCACGCCATTGACCGCAGCAAGCCAATCGAATGGCACCTTTGCGAAGCGATCTACGATCCGAACATTGGACTTGGGCCACGCCCCATCAGTGTGGTCGTAGAGGAGCCTGACTTCATCTTCGCTCGAAAGATTATTGTTTAACCGCAAGAAGGACGCTGCAATCCCTTGCCCAAGGCTGTCGAGATGCTTCTCCCAGTTTTGATCGGAGAAATGCGCCTCTATTTCGGCGTCTGTGGCGTACTGCATCTTGCCGATGACGTGTTGCAGCATATAGAACTCGTTGCCTCTGCTCATCGCAGCGTCCAGTAGCTTCCTGGGTGTCGATTGCACGCGCACGGAGGGATTGCGACGAGAAAAAATTGCCCAGTCTGATTGCGCGTCAAGGGCCGTGGCCGACCAGCAGGAGCCGTAGACCGAGGCAACCACGCCATTGAGCGTCAGTGGTGCGCCCGTGACAACATCCTTGAACTCCCGGTCGAGCAGTGGATTCTCCGATGAATCGCCCCAGTTTGATTTGTCGATCTTGGTGTAGGTAAGACACTTTCTGCTTAAATCCTCGCGGAAGTATTGGAGTTCCATGATTCGATACACGGGGGCGTCAAGAGCTACCTCAAAGACATTCCGTTGGATGTAGAGATCCCTCATTTCTTCATAGGGAACGCCTCGGCAATCTGCCTGGACGATTGCCCCAACGATGTCGGTATTGAACCTCGGAATCATCTATGTCCCTCGCGCAAAATAGTTAAGTCGCTTCATCGGTTATTTATGTGCTTTGGCTACTTGACCCTTAACTTCCGCACGCCTGTTGTCTGCGACTTTACGTGATCGTAGGCGCACTGCACGACTCACACTTCGATTCGAGCGTCTCCGGCTAGTTAGCCGGTCGCGCTGTCGTGCTGCGCATCGAGCCACCTTCGGCGTCTCGCCCCGTGCGGGCTTCCATCGTTCCCTCGCTCCGCTCGGCTGACGCCTTCGGCCCGGCTCCTCGATCCGGGCCTGCGCGCTTCGCTTGCGTGGGGTCGGCGCCATCTGCGGCCGTTGCCACAACCGCCGTCTTCCCTCGCTCATCACCTCATCCGCGACTGTAGCCCGCGCCCGTGTGCCGTCAAGGCGCGCCGGGCCGTGTCCTCGCTGCGCTGCGGGCCGCACCAACCCGTCGCTTGTTTCCTTGACGGCCCCCGTCCGCGCGCTCCTGACCGTCGCGGGCGATGAACTCAGGAAAGACGGTGGCAACGAGGCCGGCCCAGGTCTCCGCGCCGACCCCACCGGAAAGCCGAAAGGCGGGCTCCGAATCTAGGAATCCGGTGGGGTTTCAACAGCAAACCCTTTGTCAGGAGAAAGACCATGCAACTTGCCTCCCGTTTCGCATCCCGATCCCCGGTGCTGCGCTCGGAACACCCCTTGTCGGATGACCAGATTCGCCGTGTGGCGCCGTCCATTTTCGCGGAAGCCCCGCACGGCAGCCGCTCCGAACGGTACAGCTATATCCCCACCGCCACGGTGCTGGCCGAACTGCGCGGCGAAGGATTCCAACCCTTCATGGTGTGCCAGACCCGCGTGCGGCAGGACGACCGCCGCGACTACACCAAGCACATGATTCGACTGCGCCACGCCAGCCAAATCAACGGCAGCGAAGCCAACGAAATCATCCTGCTGAACTCGCACGACGGCACCAGCAGCTACCAGATGCTGGCCGGGATGTTCCGTTTCGTGTGCAGCAATGGCCTTGTCTGCGGCGACACCGTGGCGGACGTGCGCGTGCCTCACAAGGGCGACGTGGCGGGCCACGTCATCGAAGGCGCTTATGAGGTCTTGCACGGCTTCGAGCGTGCGCAGGAATCCCGCGATGCCATGCAGGCCATCACGCTAGACAGCGGCGAGGCCGAAGTCTTCGCCCGCGCCGCGCTGGCTCTCAAGTACGACGACCCGGACAAGCCCGCACCGATCACCGAAAGCCAAGTGCTGGCCTCGCGCCGCTTCGACGACCGCCGCCCCGACCTGTGGAGCGTGTTCAACCGCACGCAGGAGAACTTGACGCAAGGCGGACTGATAGGCCGCAGCGCCAACGGACGCCGCCAGCGCACGCGCCCCGTGCAAGGCATCGACCAATCCGTGCGCCTGAACCGCGCCTTGTGGCTGCTCGCCGATGGTATGCGCCAGTTGAAAGCCTGAACCCCACGCGGAGGGGCGGGCAGCCCCTCCATTCATTCCCTCGTTTCTCTCATTCTCTAGGAGTCATCACCATGAACGCCGTAACCCAAACCGAAACCCGCGCCATCCACACCGCCGCCACGCTGGAAGTGGCCGACCCCACCAAGAACCTGATTCTGGTTCCGCTGTCGCAGTTGCTGCCGCGTCGCTCCAAGCGCAACGCGCGCACGACCCCGCGCCTGTCCATCCCCGAACTGGCCGCGAGCATTTCCCGCATTGGCCTGCTGCAAAATCTGATCGTCATCCTTGCCGCCGATGGCGAGCAGTACGAAGTGGTGGCCGGTGATCGTCGCCTCACTGCCTTGAAGCTGCTGGCGAAGAAGAAGCGCATCCCCGCCGACTTTGAGGTGCCGTGCCTGCTGGTGGCAGACAGCAGCGCCCGCACCGTGAGCCTCGCCGAAAACCTGCTGCGCGAGCAGATGCACCCCGCCGACCAGTTCGAGGCGTTCGCCGCACTGGTCGAGGAAGGCCGCCCCATCGAGGACATTGCCGCCGACTTCGGCGTGTCCCCGCTGGTGGTGCAGCGCCGCCTTAAACTCGCCAACGTCTCGCCGCGCCTGATGGCCGATTACCGGGCCGGAGCCGTGACGCTGGAACAGTTGATGGCGCTGACCATCACCGACGACCACGCCGCGCAGGAGGCCGCGTTCTACGGTGCGCCGGAATGGCAGCGCGGCGCATCCGCGCTGCGCGAACGCCTGACCGAACGCGAGATCGACGCCACGCACCCGCTGGTGCGTTTCGCCGGGCTGGACGCCTACACGGCGGCGGGCGGTGGCATCCGCCGCGACCTGTTCGCCGACGACGACAGCGGCACCTTTCTGGTCGATGCCCCGCTGCTGGAAAAACTGGTGCGCGGCAAGCTGGATGCGCTGGCCGAGGACGTGCGCACCGAGGGTTGGGCATGGGTGGAAGCCGTGCCGCACCTGAGCTACGCCGAACGGCAGGCGTTCCAGAACGCCCCGCGTGAGCAGCGCGAACCGAACGCCCGCGAGGCCCGCCGCATCGCTTCGCTGCAAGCCCGTCTCGACAAGATCGACCGGGCGCTGGAAGACGCCTACGACGCCGAGGACGAAGACAAGGCCGAGGCGCTGGAACAGCAGCGCGAGCTGGTGGCCGCAGAACTGCAAGCCGTGCAGGACGCCCTGAAAGGCTACGTCCCGGACGTGCGCGCCGTCGCCGGTGTCATCGTCACCATCGACCGCGACGGTGAGGCCGCGATTCATCGCGGGCTGCTGCGCGAGGCCGAGGCCAAGGCACTGCGCACACTGGAAAAGCTGCGCCAAGGCTTCACCGGAACGGAAGACGCGAACGACGACGAAGGCGAGGACGCCGCGCCGCCCAAGGCTGCGAACCTGTCCGACCGGCTGGCGCAACGCCTGAGCGCGCACCGCACCGCCGCGCTGCAAATCGAAGTGGCCCGGCACCCGCAGGTGGCGCTGGCCGCGCTGGTGCATCGCATGGTGCAGACCGTCTTGCAGGAAGATCACTACGGCCACGACTTGCCGCTCGGTGTGCGCCTGACCATGCAGGATAGGCTGGACACCCACGCGCCCGACTGGCCGGAATCACCCGCCGCCGTGGCGCTGCGCGAAGTGCGGCAGGCATGGGGCGAGCGGCTGCCGCAGGACAGCGCCGAACTGTTTGCCGCGCTGCTGGCGATGGAGCAAGGCGAACTGGTGCGGCTGCTGGGCGTATGCGTGGCCGCCAGCGTGGACGTGGTAACGCCACGCGCCACGCAGCACCAGCCCGGCGCGGAACTGGCGCAGGCGGTCGGGCTGGACATGGCCGCATGGTGGAAGCCGACCGCCGAAGGCTACTTCAACCATGTGTCCAAGGCCGTGATTCTGGAAGCCGTGCAGCAGTTCGCGCCGTCGCACGTCACCCGGCTGTCCAAGCTCAAGAAGACCGACATTGCCAGCGAGGCCGAGCGTCTGGCCGAAGGCACCGGCTGGATGCCCGCCCTGTTCGCGGCAGAGGGCAGCGCGGCGCAGGAAATCGACGCAGAGGCCGACACCGAAGCGGCGGAAACGCTGGCGGCATGAGGTAGCCGCGTGAAGCATGGCCCCGGCGCAGACCGCGCCGGGGCTTTTTGCTGCACTTCAAAATCCGGGCGCGGCAGGTCTCAACGACCAAAGCAGAACGTGCCGTAGCTCGCGATCACGGGTCATCAGGAACCTGAATCCCGCTAGCTCATTGTTGAGGGTGCGCTAATTACGACACACCCATCAATTCCGTCGATCTTTAAGACACCCTCCTTGAATTTGGCATGTTCTTGCGTCGCGCGCGTGCGGTCCCACAGGAAGCTGACGATCCGCGCATCCTTGTATTTCGTGTCGGCGCGATAGAGGGACGCGTCTTCGGCGATCTCGCCAATGAGCGTCGGGAAGGACTTCTTCACGTCTTTCCGGTATTTGACCTCAATGATCGTATGCAGCGACGGCAGGTAGAGATCAATGCGCGGATTTTTCTGCCCGACGGGCTGAAGGTTCACTTCGTCCGCGATGTCGTTGAAGATCGGCGCGAGTAGGACATAGAGCAAGTTTTGGACATGGTATTCGTTTTCTACCTGCCATTTGACGGGTTCCGCGCCTCTTGTGCGCCCGGCGTCTTCCCATGTCCACCGCTTTAGGCCGACGGGGATATGCTCCAGAAATCCCAGGAGGTCGTCGAGGCTCCAGCCTTTCGGCGGCACCACGGCCACGTCCTGATTGACCTGATCGAAGACGTAAACCATTAGGCTCAACAGCGCCGTCGAAGCGTCTTCTTGCGCCTGCGCCCGGAACTCGGCCATGAAGCGGCCGATCAGGGAAAGGCGAGTCTGGTGGTCTTCGATTCGCCGTATCTGCCGATAGTGAAGAAAGAGCGGCACGCAAGCGCTCGCATGGACAGCGGAGTCGCTGCTGCGGACATACATCGCGATATCTTTCTCGAACACATTGAGGTGGTCGCCGCTGACCTGCTGAGCCAGGAATCCTGAAATCCAGTTCTCGAACTCGCGGGCGATGCGCGCGTCGTTCATCTGCCCGGCCAGCCACTTCACCGCCATGACGCCGAACATGTCGGAGACCCACGGGCGTGGCGTGGAGTCGATCTTGGCGGCCTGGCCGAGTAGGCGGGAGACATCCAGACTCGAAACGGTTTCGTCCAAAACGCCGAGGCCCGCAATCGCGCACCGCTGATACAAGGAGAGTGTCGCAAAATCGAAGGACGGAACGCCGTCTTTCAACAATCCAAGAAAATACAGAAAGGAGGATTTGAAAGGATCGGCGTGCGCGCTCTCGCTCACCTTGTGGTGCAAATATTCGCGCAACTGGTACGCGTTTTCCTTCTCTACAGGAACCATTGGGATTGCCCGATCTTCCCGATCATCACCGAGTCGTTCCAGCCCGGAAGCTGATTTAGCCATCCAAGATTCCGGGCGATCAGGTCGGAATAGCTGATAGTCACTGGCATCGGATTGGGGAAGTAACTACGCCAGGAATGCGATGCGAAGCTGTATAGCTGGGCGCTCAGATACGTAATGTCCTTGAAGGTCGAGTCCTTGTGAACATCAAGGATCACGCCGCGCGGATGTCCGTCTGTGTCTTGCCGCAGTTCGCGCTGGCCGATCAGGTAGACAAGCATTTCGTGCTTGGAAAGCTTGAACGTCTTCCCGCGCGGCGGAGCCAGTCGTCCCTTCTGCACGCCGGCCGTCGCGGAGTCGAACATATGCAGACCATGATTCTCCGAGATTTTCAGGAAGGTGTACTCGATCTGATACTCACGGTACTTTTCGATTACGGCGCGGACGGCTTCGATCTCTTCCTTGTTGAACTTCTTGACCTGCGCATGAAAGATCAGGCGGATCGTGTCGCCTTTCTGCCAGTTCATCCGCTTCTGAATCTTCTCTATCGTCTCTCCGAGCACGGCGGTCAGCGCTTCGCAGTAGGCTTCCGGCACGACCGCCTTCGAAGTATTCGAGACGATGTAGCTGCCGTCTCCGGAGAAGACGGTGGTGATGCCCATGATCCGCTGATTGTCAGCGCCACGCTCCTGTCCGATATTCGCGCTGCCGATGCCGATCACGAGTTCGTGCGAGAGAGTCGGTGAGGATTTGAGAAGCCAAGGGACGCCGCCCATCTTCGCGTAGCAAGCCAGCGCCATATTGTTGAGCGAGTACCCGAGCGAATAGTCGGACTGCGCAAGAAGCTCTATCGTGAAATCCTGTACGGGAACCTGATGCAGGAAGAAAAGGCTCTTGCCGAGATAGTACGGATTCTCCGTGACCTTGAGCTTCTTGAAGGACTGCCGGACCTGCACGAGGGCCAGGTCCCAGCGCCCGCCGTCATCCGCTTTCTTCCGGATCGCAGCCTCGATGGCGTTCTTGTACGCATCCACGCTGTCGGTGGCTGTCGCGAACACTTCAACGCGGCTGGTTCCGAGCGTGAACTTGCCTTCAAGGCCGTTGCTGAAATACTTGCTGTTCGGGATGCCTTTCAGTAGCTTGCGAACGAATTGCTCGACGCGCCCCTTGTCGTGCTGGGCGCAGATCACGCAGATCGACGGATCGTTCCTATCGAAGGTGCGCTTCGTATAGGGGCCGCTCTGTGTCAGACCTTTCTCGGCCCAATCCGCTTCGCCGTTGTCGTTGAAGACGAACACCGGCTTCTGCATCTGCCCACAATCCTTCTGGATATTGGGTGAATCCTGGATCTCGATGCGCGTTCCGTCGATCAGCGGGATGGTCTTCGACTGGATGTACTTCTTGAGCGTGTCGATGCGGGCCTTCTTGTTCTCGCCTCCATTGAATACGGAAACGGATTGCCGGATACGCTCGACGATGGCGTCTTTCTGCGCGCGGTGCGTATGCAGAATGTAGTCATCGAAGTTCGTCCGGCTGGCCTCCAGATAAACGTTTTTCGCCTCGGCTTGAACGACCTGACCGTCGGGCCGCGTGACATAGAGCGTTTCACCCTTGCAGCCGCTCACCGACCCCAGAAGCTTTCTGTATCCGTCGTCCTGCTCGGTGACAACGTAGCGGCCCGCAAGATCGAACCCGGCATTCAGGAAGAACAGGCCGTTCTCTTTGAGCACGCGGCGCGTTGTGCAATCAATAACGAGGCATGGATGGCCCAGGACAGTGCGGGTGTCGATTGAGTATTTGGCGCAAACCTTAAAGGGGTAAGCGTCTCCAAGAATCGGAACCAGAAGATTGTCTTCCGGCTTGGCGCTCACCAGTTCGATGGGATTGAAGCCGGATGGGTTGCGGCCCAGCCCAGCGAGATGGCGGATCAGTCCGTCCTTGACCAGCGAATAGAAGACGCCGAAGTTGTCCTTGAGCGCGATCGTCTGCGGCGTGCCAGATGCCGGGAACGTGCCGTCCCCCGAGAAGATCAGGATGTTGTCGCCCTGCCGGCGAAAGGCGTGCGTCGCTTTATGAGCGGCGCGAAGGCCATCCAGGGTTTCCTTGTCGTAGGGAATCTGGCGGACTTCAAGCTCCAACTCGGGGACTTTCAGCGGAAATGCGTTCAGGACAATCGGCAAGGTCCACCCCTTTCATGTCCGTGACGCTTCCACCGCGCGGTGTCCCGCGAATTGGTCTCAGTCCGGGAGGTTATGGGTTCCAAGGTCGTCGTGGCCTGCCACTTGACCGGCCTCACAGCAAGCACTGCGTTCATTGCTGTTTCTCCAGAAGTGGCCACTGTTCAGCGACGTACTTCTCTGCTGCGTCGCGAACGACCCATGCTACGGAGACCTTCTTGCTCCGGGCGATGGCTTCCAGCATTTCGTAGAGTTCGGGCGGGAATGTCACGGACGCCCTCGGAGCCGGATCACGCTTGGGCTTTGAGGTTGCAATCGGCTTTGTTGCAGGCATGACCTAAACACTTTCGAATCAGATGATGCACCACTTTACACCAAGGTGGTGCACCGCTCCAGTTGTAGTCAGTGACGCCCGCATCCCGCCACGGTGGGCAGTGCGCCGGAGCACGCTGCACCTTGCTGCGCCCGGTTGTGCGAAAACGTGCCGTCCTCGACGCTGATGGTGGGCTGTCCGGGCCGTCACGCCGGCCTGTTCACCGACATGCCCCACGGCCTTGCCATGACGCATCCACACCACGCCTCAAACCGTCCGCCGCTGGATGCGGTGGGCATTCCGCCTGTCGCTGTGGGCCAGACCTTGCCAGCATTCGGGCGCGTGCCATCAACGCCTTCATGCGGAGCGCCGAGCTGGCCATCGCTCCATTCGGGTCAGTTCGGCCCGTTGCGTCCTTGGTTCGTTGTGAATCCTGGCGGGAGCACGGCTGCGCCTCGGGCTTCATGGCTGCAACCGTCCGGCGCAAACAATTTCCCCTGCGCTGCGCGCATTCCTCGCGGGACAAATTCTTTGCGCCTCCCGGTCCTCCACGCTGTTGCGGCCGCTGCGCGATGCAGCCAGCCCGTCCCCCGCCGACCGGATCACAACAAGGACGCGATGGGCGCGACCTTGGCAACCCGAAAGGAGCAAACATCATGGCCAACATCGGCACATTCACCGCACAGAACGACGGCTTCACCGGCACGGTCCGCACCCTGACACTCAACGTCAAGGTCAAGTTCGTCCCCAACGACAAAGGCAGCGAGAACGCCCCCGATTTCCGCATCCAGGCGGCGGGCGGCTACGACATCGGCGCGGCATGGAAGAAAGTCAGCCAGGCCGAGCGGCCCTACCTGTCGGTGACACTGGATGATCCGTCGTTCCCGGCGACCATCTACGCCCGCCTGATCGAAGAAGAAGACGGCTCGCACAACCTGATCTGGTCGCGCAGCAAGCCGGCGGCCTGACAGCCGCCCCGGCGCCCCGCCCATCGTGGCGGGGCGCCTCACTCCGAGAGCACAAGCGCCAGTATTGCCCGTGTCGGCTAGCGTCCGGGAGTGGCGCATGGCTTCCTGAAACGTTACTATTGACGTTTCAGAAACGTTTCTGTATCGTTTCCATAAATTCTGGAGGCAACGATGAACAGAGACGCGGCGATTGGTAAGCGCATTGCTGCCCTGCGCGATGAAGCAGGGCTCAAGCAGAACGAACTGGCAAAGAAACTCACCTGGAGCGCCGCAGTGCTATCCCGCGTCGAGAACGGCGACCGACCGTTGGCGCCGGAGGAACTTCAGACCGTGCTCGATGGCATCGGCACGGCTGACGCGCTGAAGCTGCGGGAGATACTGGAGCGCCAGTGGCAGATGATCCCGGAGCCGACCCTCGGCGATCCGGATGCCGACCTGCTGTGGGAAGCGGAACAGACGGCGCAACAGGTGCATGCGCTTGCCGAGCGCCCCGATGTGAAACAGTTCTACGAGCGCCGTCTGGTTCGCTATCAGGAAGAATTGCTCGCCAAAGCGGCGAGCGTGGCGGACAAGCGCTACCAGGCGGCCTTCATAGGAACCATTGCGGTGGGCAAGTCCACTGCGATTTGCCGCGCGGAAGGTCTTGAAATTCCGGGCAGCAAGGGAATGCCAAAAGCTGTCCTGGAAACCGGCGCTGGCGGCATAACTATCTGTGAAGTGCATGTACGGCGCGGTCCTGGATATGGGCTTATCGTGGAGCCGTGCACCGAAGATGAAGTACGGCGGCACGTTGCTGATTTCGCGAACTTTCTTGTGAATCCTCCACAAGCGTCGCGTTCAGTGAATGATGACGGCGAAGGCGGCGCGTCGCCGGGAATCTCCCGTGAGGTCGAGCGTGCCTTGCGGAATATGACCGGGCTTCGACGTCGCCGCAGCGAAAAACGCTCGGACGGCTCCGTCATTCCTGCGGTCGATGAAGCCCGTGAGCTGGCTGCGCGGTTCACCGATGCCAAGTCGCTGTCTGTGGAAATCCTGTCTCGCATGGAGTTGCACAAGCGCGATCGGCGCGACATCTGGCACGACGACACCCTGGGCAAGCCGCCGCTCGATTGGTTGCAGGAAATCTTCGAGCGCGTCAACAACGGCCGCAGCGAGGAATTCACTTTGCCGCGCCGGATCGAGTTGGTCGTGCCTGTCGCGATCCTGGGCGATGAATCGGTTTCGGTCACACTGATCGACACGCAAGGCATCGACGACATCGCTGAACGCGGCGATCTTGAAGTTCATTTTGATGACACGCATACCGTGGTCGTGTTATGCACCGTGTTCAATGAAGCGCCAGCTACTGCCGTGCGGCAATTGCTGACCCGCGCTCGGGAAGGAGGGGTTCGGACACTGGATAGTCACGCAGCCATCCTTGCGCTGCCGCGCCCCAGTGAAGCACTCGCTGTTAAGGACAATGGTTTCCCCGTGCAGTCGGCCGAAGAAGGCTATGAAGTCAAGGGCGAAGAAGTGCAGTTGAAGCTGCAACCTATGGGGCTCGACCACTTGCCTGTCATGTTCTTCAATGCCGCGGAGGATGCGCCTGAGCAACTGCGGAACTTCATCCGTGCCCGCATCACCGCCGTGCAGGAGTGGCAGCGCAATGGGTTGCGCGAAATCATCGCCGGCGCCAAATCCATGCTTGAGAACTACGAAAAAGACCAGGCTCGGGGGGCGATGGCGGCCGCAGCGCGTCGTCTGACGATCTGGTTGGACAACAACGAAGCAATTCCGGCACAAACCAAGCGGCATGTCCACGACAGTCTGGTGGCGGCTGTGGGCACCGCACACCCGCGCACCGTCTATGCCGCCATCGTAAGAGACGGCGATTGGTGGAATCTTAACTATGCCCACCAACTCAGTCACGGTGCCCGGCGCATCGCTGCCGGTATTGCCGAACCGAAGTTGCAGAAGTTCAAGGAGATCGCCGAGAACCTGCTGCAAGACGACCAGTTCAGTGATGCCCACGACCTCATCCATCAAACAGTCAGAACGATGGAGGCCGGCTTCGATGCGCTTGTCCGAAAGGCCCAACTGGTTGGACAAAGCATTCATTCGGATGAAATGACCGCTGACGCCAACTTCTGGAAGACGTGCTACAGCGAATGGGGAAGAGGTTCGGGCTATCGTGATCGCATCAACAATCACAACCAAAGCTGGTTTGAAGAGAAGAACGAAGGAGGAGCCGATGCTCGCGTGATGCAACTGGTCACGGACAGTTGGCATGAAGCGGTTGCGACCGTTCGCCATCTGCTAGCGCAAGACTGAGAAGGTCGCTGCCAAGATGAATAGCACTCCAGCGACCAGCATACGCGCTTCTGCAACGGCCAAGCTGATGGCGTTCTACCTCAGCCGCGACCGCATTCTCTCTTTGGTCAATACGGAGGGGCTGCCGCCCCACGTCCTCCATACGTTGCAAGGCAAGGACGTACCCATGACCTCAGCCATACTCGGCAGCGCTGTCGGCAGCTACGTGCTGGATGCGATTGCATCGGGTGGTATCAAGACCCTGCAACAGCTTGCGGTCGAGAACGCGATTCAGCCTGGCACTCCCTTCATCTACAACGGACATTTTTATGGCAAAGGCTTCGGCTACGCCAACAAGAAATCGGCGTTGACGTTGACCGAGAAACTCGACGAGCCAATGGAGGGAAAGAAGCTCGTCCTCGAATTCTCGAAGAACGGCCTTGTAAACGACACGGCCTACACCCGCATGGCGGGATCGACTCGGCTCTTCGCCTTCGCCTACATCGCCGACGTCACCGCAGATACCATCCGTGCGATTCCCTATGCAATCGGGGATCTGGTCAGCGGTCAGTCGTCGATGCCGTTGCCTTTCGCCTCAACCTTGGAGTTGCAGCCCAACGACATTGAGCAGTTTGCAGGCATGGATAGAACATGGATTCCTTCCAAGACCGAGTTTGCCCGTCTTGCTGATATTCCCGAGCACAAGATCAAGGAGTTGATCTGTCATCTGCTCAATGAGCACGATGTTCCCAAGGATTGGGGCGGAGAAGAGAGCGATTTGTTCTCTGACCGGCTCTTGATCGACGGCGAACGCAAGACCGGCGCCTTTCTGCTCAAAGGGCCGGCCAAATTCCATCCGATGACGCCGCGCGACCTGGGTAAGAACGCCGACCAGATTTATCGCCTCTTCAATACTCCCGCGCAGGTCTATATCGTTCAGCACTGCCACAACGTCGGCGCGGCCGTGCGCAAGACCGTGGAGGCTTACGCCCTACATCGCTCATTTACAGCCCCTTGCCGCTACGTGATTATGGACGGCGTGGCAACCGCGCAGTTGCTGCGAGCACATGGCCTTTGGGACACCGGAGTGCCTGCACAGCGCGGAAGAAAGTCAGCCAGGTCGGGTGGCAGTAGCAAGGCCGATTGAGCATCGCCCCCGCCCACCGTGGCGGGGCGCTTCTCGCACTACGACTCCGACGCCGCCAGGCGGCGTTCCGTCTCCGCCATCAGCTCGGCCGAACTGCACCCGAGCGCTCGCGCGATCTTGAGGATGAGCGCAAGCGTCGGCATATGCTCACCACGCTCCACCTTGCCCATGTGCGAGCGCTCGACGCCGGCCAGATGCGCCAGCGCCTCCTGCGCCACGCCATGCTCCGTGCGCAGCGCACGCACCGCCTCGCCGAAAGCCCGTGCCGGCTCGGCCTCGAAGGTGGTGGCGCCGGTTGGCCGGCCGCGCTGGATTGGACGCTTCTGCATGCATAGAAGCGTCGATTCACGGCACAATTAAAACCACGTTAAAGATAACTCTTTCCTCGCTTTTGCCCTACGATTCGAGCACTTGCTGCTGGCCCGCTCGGCCGGCTTTGGGTGGATGCGCAAAGGCGGATTGCCGCCTTCGTGCTTCCGTGGATTCGGTGATTGCCGCGAGTACGGTTCCGTGAGCTTCTGCAAATCCGCTTCGCCTGCTCCGAGGCTTTTCGTACTTCCGCAAATCCGGCTTTGCGGATTGGCGTGCAAGCACATGCGTGCTTCGTCGGCTTCGTGCGGATCAGTACCGCTTCCCCGGTTCTCCCCACAGCGAACAAGCACGCGAGCCTGGCGCACGCCGCTTGCCGTCAACCCCGGCCCGCACCGAACCGTGTTGGGGTATGACGGCCGCGCTGGCCGCGTGCGCCCTGTGTCGCCTCGCTCCGCCGTGGAGCGAACCCTTCAAGAGGAAGCGACCATGAAGACACTCATTACCGACGAACAACGCGCGCAACTGCTCGCCAACGGCCGCGCACGCGCCGAAGGCGCGGGCATCGACCCGCTGCCGGTGGTCAAGCTGTTCACCCCGGACGCGCACGCGACCTGGCTGCTGACCGAACTCGATCCCGAGGATGGCGACACCGCCTTCGGCCTGTGCGACCTGGGCCTGGGTATGCCGGAGGAAGGCACCGTGCGGCTGTCCGAGCTGGCGTCGATCGTTGGGCCGCTGAAGCTGCCCGTCGAACGCGATCTGTACTTCGTCGCCACGCGCACGCTATCGGAGTACACGCGGCTGGCACAGCGCAACGGGTCGATCATCGACTGACCGGCCCCGCTGGCCCGCGATCGTGGGTCAGCACAGTGCCGCCAAGCGCGGCGCACTGTGTCTATTTCGGTCTGAGTTCAGACCGCCCACGCATCAATCGGCACTCATGCACCGGCGAAGTGCGTGCATGACCAAAACAGTCCTGATTCCCGACGCGGCTTGCGGCACCGTGTCCATTGCTGCGCACCATCATCGTTCGCGCAGCCGTCGCATTCGGACGACCTGTGCAATGCCCTGGAGCCAATCGGTCTTGACACCGCCAGTTTAGCGAGTACCCGTGACGATACGCCGATGAAGCCGTAGCTCCCCCTGACGCCCGTGGCGACGAGCCCTGCTGTCCGACAGGAGGCTGCGTCATGGCAGAGTCCGATCACTGGCACCCCGGTGCCGCTTACCTTTACGTCCTGCACCTGGACGGCCCCGCGTTGGCGTGGGAATACCTGCGCCGCCACCCCGACTACCGGCGCGACTGGCTGCGCCGTCGCCGTCATCCCGGAGCGGCGCAGCACTGGGGCCTGCGCCTGCTGGAAGACCCGGCCCTGGATGCGCGCGACGCGCACCCGGCCTGGTTCCCCGATCACGACAGCGTGGTGCAGCTCTATCCCGATGCGGACCCGCCGCCCGATGCCGCACGCTTTGCGTTCTGGCATCTGCCGGGCCGCAAGCAACTGATCCACGACGGGCGGCGGCTGGTGCTCGCCACCCGCTGGGCCGGCTGCTGTCTGCGCCTGGCCTTCGCGTCCGATCTGGCGGATGGCATGGCCTACGCCTATGCCATGCGTGCATCGCCTGATCCCTGTTCCCGTTGCCGCGCACTGGTGGGAGAACTGGACAAACTGGTGGCGGTCGCGCCGACGGCACTGGCCGGGGCACGCCCTTCGACGACCGCGCTGTTGGAACTGCGCACCTTGCAGGCGCTCGACGGCACGCTGGCCGGTGCATCCCTGCGCGCCGTGGCTGACGTGCTGTTCGGCACTGCGGCGGTCGCCAAGGACTGGCACGCCGACGGCGCGCTGCGTGCCCGCGTGCGCCGCCTGGTGCGGCGGGGCCAGACCTTGATGCGCGGCGGCTACCGCCGTCTCGCGCAGCTTCATCCACACACGCAGGGACGTTTCGCATCCTTCGCAAAACGTCCCTGAGCACAGCGCCTTTCTTTTCTGAGACTGCCTCCATCCGGCCGCGCTGTCGCGGTCGGCGATTCAGACCGATGGAGGTTCACGCCATGAGACCCGCACCGCTGCGGCCGCAAGCCGCTCCCGCTGTCACGCAACAACCCGCCCAGCCTTCGCGCTACCTGACCAACGACGAAGCCGCCGACTACCTGCGCTTGTCGCCGCGCACGCTGGAGAAGCAGCGCGTCATCGGCGGCGGCCCGCGCTTTCGCAAGTTCGGCCGCCGCGTGATGTATTCGGTGGCCGACCTCGATGCCTGGGCCGACGCGCGCAGCTTCGAGGCCACGTCCGACCCCGAGTACGCCGAGCGCCACGCCGGTGACTACCGCGATGGCCGCTGACGACCGGCGCGCGGATGGTTCTCGTCGTGTCCAGCTCGGAGAAAGAGCGCGAACAGCTCGACCTGTTCCGCGCGCTGCCGGGCGACATGGCGCCGCGCGACGCACAAGACATGATGGCCTATCCGTTCTTCTCGCTGGCCAAGTCGCGGCGCACGGCGCCGATCGACTTCCGCTCCGGCGGCGTCACCGTGCGCGTGGAAGGCACACAGGAGCACGGCATCGCCACCATCTGGGATGCCGACATCCTCATCTGGGCCGCCAGCCAGATCGTCGAAGCGCGCGACTCAGGTCTGCGCCCGTCGCGCAGGATGCAGGCCACGCCCTACGAGATCCTGCGCTTCATCGGGCGCGGCACGTCGCTGCGCGACTACCAGCGCCTCAAGGCTGCACTGGATCGCCTGCAATCAACCACGATTGCCACGTCGATCCGCGAGACCACGGGGCGGCGCCTGCATCGCTTCTCGTGGATCAACGAATGGAAGGAGCGCACGGACGCCAGGGGCGCGCCGCTCGGCCTCGAACTCATCCTGCCGGACTGGTTCTTTGCTGGCGTGCTGGACGAAGCCTTGGTGCTCACCATCGACCCGGCCTACTTCAAGCTCACCGGCGGCATCGAGCGCTGGCTGTACCGCCTGGTGCGCAAGCACGGCGGCAAGCAGCGCGACGGCTGGCAGTTCGACTTCCCCTACCTGTATCGCAAGTCGGGCAGCCTGGCGCAGCCTCGCGACTTCGCCCGCGACCTGCGCACGTTGGCTGCTCGGCAATCGCTGCCTGGCTATGTGCTGTCCGTCGAGCGCTGGCCCGGCACGCCGGAGATTCTGGCCTTCCGCCCCGTGCCGTCCACGGCACGTTGATAACTGCGGGGATGAAAACGGGACAAGCTGTGAATGGGCTCGTGCTATCGGGCGCGCCGGGACTCGTGCTATCAGGCGCACCCCTATCGTGCTATCAGGCGCGCGAATCGCGCCTAACTTCAGCGGCCACAAGGATTTTTCCGGCCCTTAACTTTATATCTAACTTTAGAAGCTATCTAACGAGTAACAAGACCTTGCTATTGGGCCGGTGGATAACCGCTGAAGGTCAACAGCAAAGGCGTTTTTCAGGCCGTTCATCGAGCCGCTTTCCGCAACGGAGGGCTGCGCCATGATCGTCGCCTTGCTCAACCAGAAAGGCGGTGTCGGCAAGACCACGCTCGCCACCCACATCGCGGGTGAACTCGCGCTGCGCGGTCAACAGGTCATCCTGCTGGACGCCGACCCGCAGGGTTCATCACTGGACTGGACGCAGCGACGCAGCCAGCAAGGGCTGCCAAGGCTGTTCAGCGCCGTGGGCCTCGCACGGGAAACGCTGCACCAGGAAGCGCCCGAACTCGCCCGGCGCTGCGATCACATCGTCATCGACGGCCCGCCACGCATCGCCGCACTCGCGCGCTCCGCGCTGCTGGCGGCCGACCGTGTGCTGGTGCCGGTGCAGCCGAGCCCCTACGACCTGTGGGCCAGCGCCGAGATGGTGGCGTTGATCCGCGAGGCGCAATTGTTCAGGCCGGCGCTGCGCGCGGCCTTCGTCATCAACCGGCGTGTGGTGCGCACAGTCATCGGACGCGAAGCGCGTGGCGCGCTCGCCGAGCAGCCGCTGCCCGCACTGCACGCGGAAATCCGCCAGCGCATCGTCTTCGCCGACAGTGTGGCCGCTGGGCGGCTCGCACGAGAAACCGCGCCAGACAGCGCCGCCGCACGCGAGATCGCCGCGCTGGCCGACGAGCTGCTGAGGTGGTCGCCATGAGTGGCAAGCGCATCGCCATCGGCGTGCGACCGCCGGCGAATCCGCAGGCCGAAGCCTGGATTCGCCAAGGCGACGCCAACAGCGTCCAGAAAAGCGACCTCTACACCGCGCGCCTGACTCTCGACGTGACGCCGGCCATGCGCGCCCGCATCAAGGTCTCGGCCTTCACGCAGGGCGTGACGGTGGCCGAGCTGCTGCGTGCGCTACTGGAACGCGAGTTCCCGGAGCACACGCCATGAACTTCGCCACGCAGGCACAGATTCATAAGAGCGCGGCTGCGCCGCCGCCTTCACCGCAGCCGCTCGCATCACTCGACAGTCGCGTGCCGCTCACCCGCGTATCGCTCGCCTACGTAGAGCAGCGCATCAATCTCTATCTGCGCTTCGGCAATCCGGCGCGCACCGTGCAGTTCGACCGCTGGCGGCGCTACGCGGTGTTCCTGCCAACAGCGATCTTCTGCCGCATCCGCTGGGAGTCGAACGACTACGGTACGACACGCTGGCAACTCATGGTGATGCAAGCCTGCACGCCGCTGGATGTCATGCAGAACATCCCCGGCATTCGCCCTGGTGCGCGCCTGCTGCTGCACGCCGAAGGCGAACAGAAAGTGCGAGCTGTGCTCGCGCAGATCGACGCCATCGAAGCGCGGGGCATCGAGGCCATCGACGTGTCGCCCGCGTACTGGCGCACGCTGGGCAACCGTCTGGCTGCGCGCCTGCCGCTGCCGGAATACAGCGCCGAACGGCACGCGGCCTGGCTGGCCGGGAGGGCACTGCAATGACCGCGACGATCACAACCCTTCCTCGCTCGTGTCTGCGCGCTCGCTTCGCGTTGGCTGCACTCGCTGCCTGCGGCCTCGCTGCGCTGGCCTGGGCCGCCTTCGTGCAGCCATCGGCACGCATCGTCTACAACCCGTCCGACAGCGTGCCGGTCGGCTGGTATCGCATCGAACCGGCGCACTCGCTGCCGGGTGTGTTGCACGTCGGCAGCATCGTGCTGACCACCTTGCCGGCAGACGCCGCCGCGCTCGCCGCGCAGCGTGGCTACCTGCCGTCGCACATTCCGCTGCTCAAACGTGTTGGCGCAGTCGCGCCGCAACACGTCTGCATCGTGAATGGCATCGTGCGCATCGACGGCGTGCCGGTGGCCGCCGTGCTGCGCACCGACCGCTGGGGTCGGCCGCTGTCATCCTGGCCGCAGTGCCGTCAGCTCGCCGAGGGCGAACTGTTCCTGCTCAGCATCACCAACCCGGCGTCGTTCGACAGCCGCTACTTCGGGCCGGTCAGCGCCGCCGCCGTGCTCGGCGTGGCGCGACCGATCCGCCTGGAGACGCAGCCGTGACGACGCACCTTGTTGCGCCGTCCGGCATGTCGTTGCCGTGTTCATGCCGGTGCAGCGCGGGTGCGTTCGCACCGCGCAGCGCACGGCACTCCCCCGTGCAGACAGCTTGCCCCGAGCGCGCCATGCCGCAGGCATGGCTGGTGCTCGCCGGCGGCCAGGCTGCGCGTTGCGCAGCGCCGCCGGGGCATCGCACCCCCGTGCCGTCAGGCCGGGGGAAGATGCAGGGCAAGATTGAAGGGTGCGGCACTCTCGT
This sequence comes from Betaproteobacteria bacterium, assembly GCA_028065725.1. Next base: position 3,382 of record JAPTVL010000207.1, on the reverse strand, counting down.
GCGCACAAAGCCAGTCTGCACGTGGGGTTGGCGCGGCACGCGCCGTATCGTGGCACCGTGCCGCGAGCAGCGCCGATGCCGCGTGGGCATTGGCGAAAGCACGTGCATCGCGCCCTGTGGCGCGCTGCACTTCGCCGGAGCCGCCGCATGAACCGGCGCAACGGCGACGATGCCGACCGCTTCCGCCTTCGCCCCGGCGCGCCGAAACAGCGCGGCGACGCCTTTATCTCCAAGGTGCTGCGCCAGGCCACCAAGGCGGCCAACGCCACCGGCGGCAAGCGCGGCAAGGCGCCCGGTTCGCGGTTGGGGCGCGGCCACGTCGCCGCGCGCTTCACCGGGCAGTCGCTGTCCGCGACCTCGCGCCGCGCCACCGTCAAGGTGCGGTTGGTGTATCTCAAGCAGGCCGGCGCGCGTTCGACCATCACGCACCTGCGCTACATCGAGCGCGAAGGCGTCGGCCGCGACGGCGAGCCGGGGCAGGCGTACAGCACGACCACCGACGACGCCGACCTGGCCGCCTTCGAGGAACGTGGCCGCGAGGACCGTCACCAGTTCCGCTTCATCGTCTCGCCGGAAGATGCCGCCGAGCTGGAAGACCTGCGGCGCTACACCCGCGACCTGATGACCCGCATGGAAGCCGACCTGGGCACGAAGCTCGATTGGGTGGCGGTGGACCACTGGAACACCGACAACCCGCACACCCATGTCGTCTTGCGCGGCAAGGACGACACCGGCAAAGACCTCATCATCTCGCAGGAGTACATCACGCGCGGCATGCGCGAACGTGCCGCCGAACTCGCCACCGAATGGCTCGGGCCTCGCACCGAGCTGGAGATCCAGCGCAGCATGGCGCGCGAGGTGGAACAGGAACGGTGGACGGGGTTGGACCGTACCCTACAGCGTGAAGCGGCGGACGGCCTGGTGCATGTCGAACACTTCAACGAACCCCGGCTGCAACGCCAGCGCCTGCTGCTGGTTGGCCGCCTGCAACGCTTGCAGCGCATGGGACTAGCGAGTGAAAGCCAGCCTGGTGTGTGGGCCGTTCATGCCGACGCGGAACCAACGCTGCGCGCGATGGGCGAGCGCGGCGACATCATCCGCACCATGCAACGGGCCATGAGCGGCCAGCCGCGCGAGCTGGCTGTCTTCGAGCCAGGTGAGGACGGCCGAACCGTCATCGGCCGGGTGGCCGCCAAGGGGCTGGCCGACGAACTGCTCGACCGGGGCTATCTGATCATCGACGGCGTGGATGGCAAGGCCCACTATGTCGCGCTCAACGCCCGCGACGCACCCGGCAACTACCCGACCGGCGCTGTGGTGGAAGTGCACGGTTCCGCCGAGGTGCGGACGGCGGACAGGAACATCGCCGCGCTGGCGAGCGATGGGCTGTATCGCACCGATCATCACCTGGCGATTGCACAAGGTCAGGCGCAGGCCGGCCGCGATCCGCAGGAAGTCGTTGCGGCCCATGTCCGTCGGCTGGAAGCCCTGCGCCGGGCCGGTATCGTGGAGCGTGTGGCCGAGGGGCTGTGGAAGGTGCCGGACGATCTGCCCGCACGCGGGCATCAGTATGACGCGCAGCGCCTGGGCGGCGTGGCCGTGGAGTTGAAATCGCACCTGCCCATCGAGCGGCAGGCTCACGTGATCGGGGCTACCTGGCTGGATCAGCAGTTGATCGGTGGCGGCAAGAGATTTGGAGATTTTGGCTTTGGCAGCGAGGTCAAGGACGCGCTACAGAATCGGGCAGATTTCCTGGCCAAACAGGGACTGGCCGAGCGGCGCGGCCAGCGGGTGATCCTGGCGCGCAACCTGCTGGCGACGCTGCGCAATCGGGAACTGACGCAGGCCGCGCAGGACATTGCCACCGAAACCGGGCTGGAGCATCGCTCAGTGGCCGACGGGCAGCGCGTGGCCGGCATCTATCGGCGCAGCATCATACTTGCCAGCGGGCGCTATGCGATGCTCGATGACGGCATTGGGTTCCGTCTGGTCCCGTGGCGGCCGGTGATCGAACAGAGACTGGGACAGCAGATCGCCGCCACGGTGCGAGGCGGTGGCGTGTCGTGGGAAATCGGACGTACCAAGGGCATATCCGTCTAGTGTCGGATGCCCCATGCAGCTCCACGTCTCGAAGCCGGCGTCAATCGCGCGGCGGGTGGCCTGCTGATCGCCGAGCGCTTCCGTTTGTGTTCGCACGCCCTAGCACGATCTCAACTTGACGCGCCAGATCAGCTTCCTGGTGCAACCAAGCGCGAAAAGCTAGAAGTGCCGGATCTTCCTTTCGAATAGCGCGGTATTCTAGAAGCCAACTCCCGACTGTGTGCGCGACGATCGGGAATGGCGCGACCAACCGGCCCGCTGCCAGGGCGTCGCTGACGTAAGGGATTTGAGCGATAGCGACTCCGACCCCGTCGAGCGCTGCCTGCATCGCCATGACGTTGCTCTCGAATGACACCTCACCGGCGGGGTGCAGGGGGAAACCTAAGCCCGCCGCTTCGAACCAGTGTGGCCATTCATTAGGCATGTCGGATACGACGATGAGAGTCGCGTTGCGCAAGTCGTCAGGCGAGCGCAGCGTCGATGCGAGCTTCGGCGTGCAGACCGGCACGACGGTGCTCGGGAATAAGCGTTCTGCATTGTAGCCCGGCAACGCGTCGGTATCGCGTCGGATAGTGCAGGTCCAGTCATCACGTACCGGGCGAGTTGCGCCACCCGTCGCCATGCGCACTTCGACGTCGGGATGGCTGCGATAGAAGCTTGCCAGTCGCGGGATCAACCAAGTGATCGCCAAGGTTGGACCGACTCCAACCGTCAGCACCGGGCCACTACGCATTGCCGTAACGCTTTCGGTGAGCCGGGCAATGGAATCGAAAGCATCAGTCAGACCGGACAGCAGCGCCTGCCCTTGCGCCGTCAGTTCAAGCGCGTTCGCATGTCGCAGAAACAGAGGAAAGCCAAAACGATCTTCCAGCAGACGGACCAAGCGACTTACCGCAGTTTGAGTGACGTTCAGCTCTCTTGCCGCAGCGGTGAAACTGCCATGCCGGCCAGCTGCCTCAAAAGCCCGCAGTCCGTTCAGCGAGGGTAATTGCCGCATCATGTGAGACCCCAATTTTTTCTTGGGGACATGCTAAGTTAAAAGCGTTTGTCTGACAATGCCTACTACCTTAATATGCTTGAAAGAATCAAATTTCTTACGGAGGCTCACATGCACTACTTCGCTAATTCAGGCTCTGTTTTCAACTGGCTATCGCCAGCGCAATGTCCGGTTCCAGTCGTAAGCAGAAAAGTAGAGGCCCATGAAGTACACAACCAAGTGCCGCATAACCATGCGCTGCAGCGAACCCGGCATGACGTCGTGGTTTGCAATCCACGCGTCCCG
>JAPTVL010000298.1 GCA_028065725.1 Betaproteobacteria bacterium | reverse complement strand
GTGGCGGTGGCGCCGGTGACCAACTGGAAGCTCTACGACACCGCCTACACCGAGCGCTACCTCGGCACGCCCAAGGAAAATCCCGAGGGCTACAAGCTCAGCAGCGTGTTCCCCTGGCTGAAGGGCCTGCCCAGCGACAAGCTGTACCTGGTGCACGGCATGGCCGACGACAACGTGCTGCTGCAGAACTCGATCGAGCTGATCAACGCCCTGCAGCAGCAGGGCACGCAGTTCCGCCTGATGCTCTACCCCGGCGCCAAGCACGGCCTGAGCTCGCCCGCGCAGCGCAAGCACGTGTTCCACCTCATCGCCGACTACTTCGAGCGCCAGATCGCCGGCGAATGCGGCAACGAGTGCCGCGCCGGCGCCGCACCGGAGCACTGAGAGCGTGCTCCCGGCTGCGACGTGGATTGTCGCAGCACCATGGATCCTGAGGGCCAACCCGCCCTCAGGAGCCATTCGTGGACGAGACCCGCTTTTTCGATCCGCCGGGCGACGACGATAACGAGATCTCCACCGCGTGCGTGGCCCTGCCCGCGCTCTGGGGCGAGACCCTGTGGGGCACGCTGCCCATGCTGTGGATTTGCCGCGCCTGCTTGCTGCTGGGCGTGGAGGGCCAGCCCGCCGAGCATCATTCAGGCAAAAGCACACCGCGGCGGCCCCAAGTGCTGTCCACGATACGGCGCTTGCTGGATATCGACATCGAAGATGATGTCCACGCCCAGCTGCGTGCGGTGGCCGATCGGGCCGAGCAGTTGATGGCACAGCCGCTGCACGGTGGCGTGATGCTGGCCAACCTGGAACTGCTGGGGCGCGAGCTGGGACTGGAAGCCGATGCGCTGCACCTGCTGATGCTGCGCATCGTCTATCGCCTGGATCCGGTGCTGATGGATGCGCTGGTCCCATTGCTGCACGATTGTCTGGATCCGATCTTCACCATGCGGCTTGATGGCATCCTGGGCCTGCCAGCCGGGCGCAGCGAGCAGTTGCTGGAGCCCGGCGGCGCACTGGCACGCAGCGGCCTGCTGCGGCACCGGCGCGGCGTGGGCAGTCCGTTGGAAGCGCGCCTGGTTATCCCGCAGGGCTTGCTGGGAGCCTTGCTGAAACCGATGCAATCCGCCCACGAGGCGGTGGCACGGCTGGTGTTCCGCGCGCCGCCGGCCATGCTGGCGTTGTCCGATTTTGCGCATCTGGCCGAGTCGATCGAACTGATCCTGATGCGCTTGCGCAGCGCCCTCGCGCAGCGCGCCGCATCGGTCAATGTGCTGTTGCACGGCGTACCCGGCACCGGCAAGACCGAACTGGCGCGGCTGCTCGCGCACCAGTTGGGTGTGCCGCTGTACGCCATCGAGGCTTGCGGCTACCGTCAGGGAAGCCCGAAGGCTCCGGATGCGCGCCTCGGCGAATACCGGTTTGCGCAGGGCATCCTGCGCATGGCCGGCCCCGCGCTGCTGCTGCTGGACGAGGCCGAGGATCTGTTCCCGACGCCCTGGGGCAGAACCGATGACATGCCCAGCAAGGCACTGCTCAACGAGACGCTGGAGCAGAGTGCGGTGCCGGCATTGTGGTTGACCAATCACGTCCGTCATATCGACCCGGCCTTCCTGCGCCGCTTCGATCTGATCCTCGAAGTCACGCCGCCCGACCGGCACCACAAGGTGAACGTGCTGCGCGCGCACCTGCCGGCCAGCGCGAACCTCGATCCGGCCTGGCTGGCGCGCGCCGTGGCGCCGCGCGCGCTGACGCCGGGCGTGCTGGCGCGCATCGGTCGCACCCTGGCCGACAGCGCATTGGACGAACCCGGACGCCTGCAACACGCCGTCGACTTGTTGCGCCGGCACTATGTGCGTGCCGCGGAGGGCAAGCACTTGCCTGCGCTCGCGCCCATATCCGCTGGTTTGCCCTTCGCCACCGCGGCGTTGCAGTGCGATGCGCCCATCGAGCACCTGTTGACGCGATTGCGCGCCAAGCCCGCCGGGCGCTTGTTGTTTCACGGTCCACCCGGCACCGGCAAGACCGCACTGGCGCACCACCTGGCCGAGCACATCGGCAAAGGTCTGCTGCTCAAGCGCGCCTCGGACTTGCTTGCACCCTACGTGGGACAGACCGAGGCCAATCTGGCCGCGATGTTCCGCGAGGCCACGCGCGAAGGCGACGTGCTGCTGCTGGACGAGGCCGACAGCTTTCTGGGCGAACGCAATGCCCAGCATGCGCGCTGGGAGACGACGCAGGCCAACGAGTTGCTGACGCAGATGGAAGCATTCGAGGGCGTCTTCATCTGCACCACCAACCGTCTGGATGCATTGGACCCTGCCGTGCTGCGGCGCTTCGACCTGAAGATCGGCTTCGCCGCGCTATCGCCGGCGCAGCGCCTGGCGCTGATCCGGCAGGCTGCCACGACGCTGGATATCGCCTGGAGCGAGCAGGCCGGCGCCGAGGTGCAGCGCGCGCAGTCGCGCCTGAGTGGCATGACGCCCGGCGACGTGGCGGCGGCGCTGCGTCATCTGCGGCTGACCACGGCGACGCCGACGCTGGCTGGTCTGCTGGACGCGCTGGCTGCGGAATGTCGCTACAAGGCGCCGCCGGCGCGGCACATTGGATTCGTGGCCTGATGCTTGCCTGGTCACCACCCCTGCTGCAGCATCGCGACCTTCCCGCGCAGGATCGTCGCATGGCCGGACACACGCAGACGCTTTACCGGCAATGGCTGGTGCTGCAGATGATTCCGCGCGCGCCGCGCAAGATCACCGCGCGCGAGATCGTCGATCGACTGCGCGCGGAAGGACAGGACGCCACCAAACGCACCGTCGAGCGCGACCTGATCGCGCTGTCGGCGGTCTTTCCGCTGCAGGCCGACGAACGCGCGCGGCCCTACGGCTGGAGCTTCGCCGCCGCCGCACCCGGATTCTCGCTGCCCGGCATGGCGCCACTGCAGGCCATCATGTTGCGTCTGGCGCACGCACATCTGGGGCGCCTGCTGCCGACGCATCTGGCCGATGCCCTGCAGCCTTATTTCGCGCAGGCCGGGCAGGTTCTCGCGCACATGGGCGAGAGCGGCCATCGCTTCGACTGGGATCGGCATGTGGCCGTCGTCGAACCCACGCAGCCGCTGCTGCCGCCCGACATCGACGGCGCCGTGCTGGAAACAATCCATCTCGCGCTCGACTGCGGCAAGCGCCTGCATCTGACCTACGCCAGCCGCAGCCAGCAGAAAACGGCGCACTACAGCGTGAATCCGCTGGGTTTGGTGTACCGCGGCGCGGTGGGCTATCTGGTGGCCAGCATCGTGCCCTACGACGATCCACGCCAGCTCGCACTGCACCGCATCCGCGCGGCGGAGCTACTCGATGAAACCGCCTTGCATCCCGCTGGCTTCGATCTGCACGCCTACGCGCGCTCGGGCGCCTTCGGGTTTCTCGATGAAGGTCCGATTGAGTTGGTGCTGCGCATGCAGCGCCCGGCCGCGCAGCATCTTTACGAAACGCCGCTCAGCACCGATCAGCGCATCGACGATGACGGCCTGGACCATGTGCGCATCCGCGCCACGGTGAACCTGACTTCGCAGTTGCGCTGGTGGCTGTTGGGATTTGGGGGGCAGGTGGAGTGCATTGCACCCGATCACTTGCGCGAACAGATCTGCGGCACCATTCAAGCGGCTGGTGCTTTGTACGAACCCCACGGCGACTAGTATGAAGATCGTCTTCAGCCGCAAGGGCTTCGATTCGAGTTACGGCAGGATTCCAAGCCCAGTCTTGCCAGGAATTGGCCCGGTGTCGCTACCCATTCCGTCTCCGACAGGGGAGCCGGCAAGGTCGTACAGTGCATCAGGCCTTCCTCTGGCAGACCTGCTCGCGCAACTCTCGTACGGGACGCATGATGCAGACACATTGGTCCACTTCGATCCCGACCTCGATCTGACGAGTCGTAGTCGCGGGTCAGGTTGGAGGCCTTCGCTCGGTCAGGTCGGTGCGGCGCAGTCGCACCTCGCCAATCGAGGCGTGGGGGTCGGCGACCTGTTCTTGTTCTTCGGATGGTTTCGCCTCGCCGAGCGTCACGAGGATCATTGGCGCTTCGTGCCTGGCGCTGCCAGTTTTCATGCACTCTTTGGATGGCTGCAGGTTGGCGCGGTGATCGAACTGCCTGATCGCGACACGAACCAAGCCCCTGCATGGCTCGCGGACCATCCCCATGTTGCTCACGCGGCGAGGTTTGCCGGGTTGGGTAATACGATCTACGTGGCCGCCGATCATCTCCGGCTCGGCGGCAGCCGTGTTGGTGATGCAGGCGGTTGCTTCAGACAGTGGTCTGACGAGCTCAAGCTGACAGCCGAAGGAGCGAATCGATCGCTTTGGAGTGTGCCGACTTGGCTTGATCCTCACCAAGGACGAACTCCGCTCAGCTATCACGGCAGACTGGACCGTTGGACAAGACGCGGCGACCGGTTGTACCTGCGGACTGTGGCGAAGGGCCAGGAGTTCGTACTGGACTGCCGTGAGTATCCTGAAGCTATCCAGTGGGCCAGTCACCTGATCGAGCGTTACGGAAACTCTGTCAATCAAGTATGAGTGAGGCACTAATGAGCGATCTCTACACGTACGTGATGAAGCATGACACTGGCTTGGCGCCAAATCCGTTTTGGGGCACCTGCACGCTGGCGGTGTGCACACCCAATCACAGTGGCTCGCGCGCGAAGCGTGGAGACTGGATCGCCGGAGTTTCCGACAAGAGCCGCGGATACAAACTCATCTACGTCATGGAGGTCGACGAGCGCGTTCACATGAACGACTACTTCCATGACGAGCGGTTCACTGCGAAGAAGCCGATCATCGACGGAACGCCGCAGCAGCGATGCGGAGACAACTTCTACAGTTTGGACGAGGCTGGCCTATGGACTCAGCATCCAAATCGCTATCACACGGGCCCGGCCTGCCTTGCAGATGACACGCGGAAACCTTGGGCCTTCGTGGCTCAGCGCTTCTGGTACCGCGGGCGCGAGGCAGTCGACATGCGCGCGGAATTCTTGTCGATGTTTGGCCGTAGAGGAGTTCGGGTCAGCCATCCGCCCGAGCTGGTGGCGTCTTTCAAAGCCTGGGTGCAGTCAACGATGAAGCAGGGCGTGAACGCGCTACCCCGAGACTTCGAAGGCGACGGGTGCATTCCGCCCTCAGCCCCTTCAACCACGAATTCGAGGCGAGTATCCCGTGCTTGCTAATCGCGTTGAGGGTTTGCGGTTGAACTATCGGAAGAACCTGGTTTCCCGGCGGCTTGCCTGCATCTTGCAGGCCCGGCGTTGCGCATGCTTCGGATGGTTGCCCATGCCCGCCGATGCCGCGCGGCACCATGCCGCCTTCACGCGCGCTTGCTAGGCTTGCCGCGGGCGGCGCGCGGGCGCCGCGAGCCGCGGAGGCACCATGCGCAGGATCCTGGTGGTCAATCGCAAGGGGGGCGTGGGCAAGACCACGCTGGTGACCAACCTCGCCGCGGCCTACGCGCAAGGCGGCAAGCGCACGGCGCTGATCGACGCCGATCCGCAAGGCTCCAGCCTGCGCTGGTGCGCGCGCCGGCCCGAGGGCGTACCCGGCGTGCTGGGCATCGACGGCACGCGCCGCAACGCGCTGGCGCAGGTGCCCGAGGACACCGAGCGCCTGCTGATCGACACCCCGGCCGGAGCGACGCCGGCGCAGCTCGAACCATGGCTGGACACGGCTGCCGTGGCGCTGTTGCCGGTGCTGCCCTCGCCGATCGACCTGGACGCCAGCGCGGCGTTTCTCGAGGAGCTGTCGCAGCAGCCGCGCATCAAGCGCGGCAAGCTGGCCGTAGGCCTGGTCGGCAACCGGCTCAAGCCCTGGACCCACGCCAGCCAGCAGGCGCTGGAGGCGCTGCGCGGCTTCGCGTTCCCGCTGGTGGG
>JAPTVL010000064.1 GCA_028065725.1 Betaproteobacteria bacterium | reverse complement strand
GCCCTTCGATCTCGCGGCCGGGCTGGCCGCTGCCGAGCGCGAGCGGCACGAGCCCGAACGCGGTGACCAAAGCGGTCATCAAAATCGGCGCGAGGCGCTCCTGGGCGCCGCGTATGGCTGCCTCCGGCCCCCACCGAAGACCGTCGACCGACACCAGTTGTTGGTAGTGGGAGACCATCATGATCGAGTTGCGCAGCGTGATGCCGAACAAGGTCACAAAGCCGACCAGCGAACCCATTGACAACCCACCACCAGTAGCAAAGAGCACCAGCACGCCGCCGACCAAGGCAAACGGCAGGTTGAGCAGAACCAGGAGCAGATTGCGCGCATGACCGATGACCAGCGCGAGCAACAGCACGATCGCCACACCCGTGATCGAGGCGTGGACCAGCAGGTCGCGTCTGGCCTGCGCCTGGGCCGCGGCGGCGCCGGCGAACTGCACATACATGCCCGCAGGCAGCGATACCTGGGAAGCCACCGCTTGCCGCGCCTGGGCGACGAAGGCATTGAGATCGTTGCCGGCGACGTTGGCCGTCACCGTCTGGACGCGTCGGGCGCCATCGTGCAGGACCACGTAACGCCCGGAAGCTTCATAGACATCGGCGAGCTGCCGCAGACGCACGTAGGTGCCTGCGCGGTTGCGCAGGGGCAGGTTCCCTACATCCAGTATCTTGGTTCGGTCCGCAGGCAGGAGAATCACCGAGACACCGAATATCCGGTTGCCATCATAGGCCTGCCCCACGATGCGTCCCTGATAAGCGGTCTCCACCGTGTCCATCACTTCGATCGGATCGAACCCCCAACGCGCCAGGTCGGCGTCGCGAAGACGCACAACGAGTTGCGGGGTACCCGGAGGCGACTGGATCTGCACGTCGGTAGCGCCGGGTATTCGTCCCAACGTTGCCGAGATCTCGCCGGCCTTGCGATCGAGGGTATCCAGGTCGTTGCCATACACGTTCACCACCACGGAGTAGCGGTAGCCGGACAAGGTCTCTTCGATCCGTTCAGTGAGAAAAGTCTTGACCGCAAAATTGACGCCTGGAAATTGCGCCAGCGTTTTGCGCATCTCGGCAGTCGCCAGTTCGGCCTGATCGCCATCGAGGGGCTTCAGATCGACCTCGAACTCGCTGTACTGGGTCCCGGCGGTGTCATCCGCCAGCGCAGCGCGGCCCACGCGCTGTCCGATGGAACGGACAAAGGGAAGTTTCTCGAGGGCTGCGCTGACCTGGTTGCCAATCCGCAGCGATTCTTCGATGGATGTGCCCGGAACGGCAGCCATGTGCACGATGAAGTGTCCCTCCTTGAGTTCAGGAAGGAAACTGCCCCCGAGGAAAGGCAGCACTGCAAGACCGGCCAGGGTCAACAGCCCGGCCACGACCAGGACCGCGCGCGAACGTCTTTCGACGCGTTCCAGCAGCGCGCCGTAGCGCGGCTTGAGCCACTTGTAGAGCGGGGGTTCCTGCTCCGGCAGCCGCCTCCCACTCAATAGCAGCGATGCGAGCGCGGGTGTCAACGTGAGCGCCACCACAAGCGACGCCAGCGTGGCGAGGATGTAGGCGATTCCCAGCGGCGCGAATAGGCGCCCCGCAATGCCGGGCAGCGTCAACACCGGCACGAACACCAGCGCCACCACCAGCGTTGCGTAGACTACGGCGCTGCGCACTTCCAGGACGGCGCCCAGCACAACGTTAAAAACCGGACGCGGCTGTTCCAGATGTTGGTTTTCCCTGAGGCGGCGGTAGATGTTTTCCACCGCGATTACCGCGTCGTCCACCAGCAGACCGATGGAGATGGCCAGCCCGCCCAGGGTCATGGTGTTCAGCGACAGCCCCAGCATCTGCAGCAGCGTCACCGCAGCCAGCAGCGACAAAGGGATCGCGGTCAGGGAGATGGCCGCGGTGCGCAGGTTGAACAAGAACAGGATCAGCACCACCACCACCAGCACCCCGCCGATGGCGAGCGAAGCGCCGACGTTGGCGGTGGCCGTGCTGACAAAGTTGGCGGGCCGGAACAGGTCGGGATGCAGGGTCACGCCTTCGGCCGCGAGCGCCGGGCGCAGATCCGCGAGGGCTCGCTCGACGTTGCCGGTGACCTGCAGTGTGTTGGCACCATATTGGGAGGAGATCACGAGTTGCAGGCCGGGATGCCCCATGACGGTGGCCGCGCCGACCGGCGGCTCCGGCGCTTCGACCACCTTCGCCACGTCCCCGAGGGTGACGTTGGCCCCGTTTTTCTGCAGCACGACGGTGCGGGCGAGCTGTGCCGTGGTCAGCGACTGGGCTTGAACCTGAAGCGTCACCCGCTGGTTCTTGCCGTCGATAAACCCCGCGCCACGGACACCGGTCGCGCGGGCCGCGGCGGTCACTACGTCCTGGACCGAGAGTCCATGGCGGATCAACTGGTCCGGTTCGATCTGAATCTGGAACTGCTTGACCTCGCCGCCAAATACAACGACCTTGGCGACGCCAGGCACGGCGAGGAGCCGCGGCTTGATGGTCCAGTCCGCCAGCGTGCGCAGCGCCATCAGAGAGCGCTTGTCCGATGTGACGCCCACCACCAGGACCGTGCTCGTCGACGAGGTCAACGGACTCATGGCCGGGGCACTCACCCCCCGCGGGAGCCGTCCGGCCAGCGCGGACAGGCGCTCGGCCACCACCTGTCGATTGCGGTAGATGTCGCTGCCTGCAGCGAAGGTGACGGTGATGACCGACAAGCCCTGGACGGACCCGGAACGCATCGACTCGATTCCTGGTACGCCGTTGAGTTGGTTCTCCACGGGCTGGGTGACGAGCACCTCCACCTGCTCGGGTGACAGTCCCGGCGCCTCGGTCTGTATGCCTACCTGGGGCGGCGCGAATTCCGGGAACACGTCGTACTGGGCCCCGGAGAGCCCGTAGAGTCCATAGGCCAGCAACAGGCAGGCCAGAGCGATGACGACGCCGCGAAAACGCAGCGAGAAGCGAACGATGGCGGAAAGCATGGTGTGTCCCTGGCGCTCAGTCGCCAACCTTGACCTGGGCGCGGAACTCTTCCGAGAACAGCATCTGCGCGCCTCTGGTCACCACGCGCTGCACAGTGCCGCCCGGGACGAACCAGCCGTTTTCGACAGGATGGTCCGCAGGTACCGGACGCCGCGCGAAGCGGGTCGCGTCCTTCTGGAAATAGGCCCATGCCTTGCCCTGCCACCACACGACAGCGGAGTCGGGGACGATCACACCCTCGGCGGACGGCCCTGCCGGCAGCCAGATCACGACATGCATTCCGGGCACCAGGCCAGCGGCCGGGGCAAGATAATAGAAGCTCAATCCCTGAATCGCCGCGTCAATGCGCGGGGCGGCCGACACCAGCCGGCTCGCAACGGACTTGCCAGCCGGTGCCTGCACCATCGCTTCCCGCGGGGCGGTAATGCCCGCAGCATCTCCCGGCAGCGTCACCTGGACCAGCACGTCGCGTTGCGCGAGCAGCCGTTCCAGAACCTGCGCGTTGCCGTTCGTGATCCACTTGGCGATCACCGTTCCCCATTGGGTGCGCAGATTGTCGGCGGCGGACTTCATCGCCACGCGTGCCGATTGAGTATCGGCCTCGGAGCCACGCCACGCCGCCTCGGCCGCTTGCAGAACTTTGTCGGAAACGTTGCGGTCGTCCCGATGCAGGCCCTGCAGGCGCTCGTATTCCCGGCGTGCCGCGGCCAGGCCCGCCTGCGCCTTTTGCAGTTGCGCCTGCGCCGAGGCGTAGTTGTTCGCAATATCGCTCAGGCCCTGTATCACCACCACGGCGCCATAAGCCCGGATACGCTGCCGCCGCGATTCCGGTTGCAGCGGGGTTACCGAGACCGCGCTCGCCACCTGCGTTTTCATGTCCAGGGTGACGATCGGTTCACCCTGTTCTACCGAGACGCGCGACGGCGTGGCTACCGGCTGTTCCCGCTCGGCCTCGACGGCGCGTTCCTTTTGCCCTGCGATGAATCCCCAGATGACGAGGGCACTGAACCCGGCCACTACAGCACCAATGATGAGCGACCGGAGGCCGCGGTTTTTTTTCATTGCACAATCTCCTGATCCTGTCCGAAACGCTCGGTGAACTGTCCGGGAAGGGTTTCGGCCGCGTCGAGCGGCAGTTGCACCGCGTCCTCGAGCGAACCCAAAGCCTGCTGCGCCTGGGTCAGGGTATCGAGGCGCGCAAGCCTGCTCGCCGTCAGTTCCTGTTCAGCGCCGAGGAGCGCAAGGCGGTCCGTCTCGCCGGCAGCAAATCGTGCGCGGGCCGATTCAAGTTGCTTGCGGGCGCCGGCGAGCAGGCGGTTCGCCACCTCAAGCTTATTCGATGCTTTCGTGAAGCCCGTATAGTTCCGGTCGATTTCTCCCACCACCCGCGCCTGCAAGGCGGTGAACCGGGCGGCGGCTACCTTGCGCCCCGCCTCGGCTTCGGCGATCGGCCCCTGGTTCTGGTTGAACACAGGCAGCGTGAGCGAAACCCCGAGAGACCATTTGCGCGCCCCTTGGTCCCAGGTGTAGCCCGGCCCAATCGACAGGTCGGGATACTGTCGGGCGATTTGGAGCTGGAGCGCCGACTGGCTGGCGGCATAACGCGCCAATGCGGCCAGGATGTCCGGCCGGTTGCGCAGCGCCTGCTGCCGAATATCGGTCGCAGGCAGTTTGGGAAGCGGCTTCTGGAAATCGTCAAACGAGAGCGCTAAGTCCTGCACGGCGGCCGAAGGCAGTCCAAGCGCCTGCGCCAGCCCCACCTGCGCCTCGGCGCGCCGGCGGCCGGCCTCTTCCGCGGCGAGCCGCGTCTGGTCCAGGGCAAGGCGCGCGAGCGTCACCTCGGGCTGCGACGCTTCCCCGGCGCGCAGCCGGCTCCCCAGAGCCTTCACGGTGCGCGCCTGGACCTCCTGCTGGCTGGCGAGGAGTTGTTCCCGCTCACGCGCCGCATAAAGGTTGACGAGCGCGGCGCGCAAGCCGCTGCGCACCCGCCATGCGGTGGTGGCGATGTCCAGACGCGCGGCCTCGGACAAGTGCTCGGCGCCGCTGACGCGATAACCGCGCTTGCCCGCCGTCTCGACGGGAATGCCCAGAACGACTCCCAGCGTCCACGGGGACAAGCCGCTTCCCGCGTCCGCGTTATACAAGGGTGAAAAGCCGAAAGTCGGATTGGGAATCGCTCCCGCGGTCACGGTCTTCGCTTTAGCCAGGTCCCATTGCGCCCGGGCGACGTCCAGTTCAGGATTAAAATAAAAAGCCGCCAGGGTCAGCGTCGTCAAGTTCCAGGTCTGGGACGACTCGCCAGGCAATACGCGGCGCAAATAATCTTTAAGGCCGGGATCGTTGAGGGAACGGGATTCGAAGCTGGCAGCGCTGGCTTGCGGCGACAGCGGTTTTGGGGCGTAGCTCGCGCAACCGCCAAGCGCTGCCGTCAGCAGGCATAAGATCTTCATATTCCGTCCGAGGTGAACCATTTGCGCAATCCTGAAAACACCAAATGAACCGTGGCAAAAAGAAACTCGCATCGCTTGCGTCAATGATAAATCGGTGAACGTCAAATCTGCGTCAAATCGACGAAGGTGTGATGACCGCCATGCGCAGCCCCATCACGCCTTCCATCGCGGCATCGACGGCATGGCCCCTGCTTTCGAGATAGTCATAGAGGTTGGCTGCAATAACCTGGTCGTCTTCGATGATCAGAATCCGCACGGTAAGCCTCTGTGATCCGGCAAAAGCCTCCCCGCACCACGGCACGGAGAGTTCCTCTCATCGATTTTCCGGTCAATCCGCATTGGGCCCTTCAAGGGCGTTTTCCAGCACCTTGCCGGTCTTCGCGTCGACGCCGACTTCCTGCGTGACCTTACCCTTCTGGATGTCGAAAGAGTAGCGCAGGCCGCTGCCGCCTTTCTCCTGCTCCAGTTCCTCGTCGGTAATT
>JAPTVL010000292.1 GCA_028065725.1 Betaproteobacteria bacterium | reverse complement strand
CGTCGGTCACCACCCATGAGGCCACCCGTTTTGCTGCGGCTCGTTTTTTCGCTGCCATCACCTCGCTCCATCGCCGCGTAACGGGCGGCTCGGAACGACATTATACTATTTACGGATAATTTCTAAGAGTGAAAGCTAGATTTGGCCGACGAGCACTCATAGGCCGTCCGGCCGGTTTCCGAGTGACCCCGTCTCCTACACGACCGCTCAGAGGGAAAGGCGAAGGTCGGAAATTAGCCTATTCCGGCTGCTAGGCAATGCTGGCGTGACAGGTGACTTGGCGCTAGACTTTTTCCGTGTGTAATCGCTACGTTTCTCCGGATCAAGCGGCCATCGAACGCTATTGGCACATTGGCCGTCGCAATCAACCGCGATGGGCGGATGAGATTTTCCCACGTGCGCAAGGTCCGTTCATTCGCTGTGCCGGCGACGCGCGAGAACGTGAGTTGATCGTCGGGCAGTGGGGTTTGGTTCCCTGGTTCGCCGAGACGCCAAAGCTGACTTACTCGACCAACAACGCCCGCTTCGAGCAAATCGCGACCAAAGCTTCCTATAAGCAATCGTGGCTGCACGGCAAGCGCTGCGTCATTCCGGCCTGGTCGTTCGACGAACCGTGCTGGGAAAGCGGCCGAAACGTCTGGTGGGGCTTCCGTCGCGCGGACGGAGCACCTTGGGGATTGGCGGGCCTATGGAATGACTGGCTCGACAAGAAAACCGGTGAAGTGATTTCCAGCTACACCATGCTGACTATCAACGCCGATGACCACCCCCTGATGTCGCGCATGCACCGTCCTGACCCCAAGCTGCCACCGGACAGGCAGGACAAGCGCAGTGTCGTCGCGATTGATTTCGGCAACGTCGATACATGGCTGCATGGCTCGGTCGACGAGGCGGCGGCCTTGATGCGAGCGCCATCAGTCGAAGTGCTTGAGGCCGCGCCGAAGTAGTGACCCGCATCACGTCGGATATGCGTTTGGCCTGACGCTGACAACTGCCTTGAGGAAACCTCGTGAAGGGTGGCTCATGGCCGGTTGCACTCAGTGTGGTTCGGGAGCCGAGTGCCTCTTATCGCTGCGTTGCTGCCGGTCATACAATGACCCGGACAGTAGAAGTCTCGAACACGGCAACGGACGCATCTTCTTGACCGAAAGTACACGGCGCACTGTTGCGCGTATTTCTGTGTGGCTAGAAGGCATAACAGGGATGTAAGTCTGGTCGAGGCCAAGGCCATGTATGAGATAGGTATAGATAGGGGTCGGGTGTCGTCATCGATTCCCCCTTGGCCCCCGTCTCCGGGCAAAAGAATGCTTTCCTCTTCGCGGAATAGTAGTAGCGATCTTCGTTTAGAACGTGTCACGAGTGATGTCCAAAAATGCAAGTTAGCTTGCATACAATGTATATATTCGTACCATTGGTTATGTGCGTTGCCACGCACGTTTTTTTAACCAATAGGGGGTTATATGAAACTGGAAAGTATTGGGCATCGTCGCTTATCGCGACAACTTGCAGCCGTCCTCGCATCGCAGGAAGCCAATGAAGTCGTAGGCGCTGCGCTGCGCATCTTGGGCGAGCGCGCAAGATTTCAAAGCGCGCTGATTTCGCCCGCTTCTGTGCGCGACTATCTGCGCATCGCGCTCGCTGGAAAGGAGCGGGAAGAGTTCTGGTGTGTGTACCTCGACGCACAAAACAGAGTTATCGCCTTCGAGCCGTTATTTACCGGCACGCTCACGCAGACCAGCGTTTATCCGAGGGAAGTCGTTAAATACTCTCTGGCTCACAATGCTGCTGCAGTCATCTTTGCGCACAATCACCCTTCGGGCGTTGCAGAGCCAAGCCGGGCCGATGAACTACTCACGCAGAACCTTAAACAGGCCCTGGCGCTGGTCGATATCAAGGTGCTCGACCACTTCATCGTGGCCGGAGGCACTGCGCTTTCGTTTGCTGAGCGCGGATTGCTGTAGAAGGCGGGCAACCGGGGGTTGCCACCCCCGGAAGCCCTAACCGGTCACCCCAATAGGGAGGGCAGGCACGGCTTGAATAATGGTAACACTGGGATTCCGCGAGGACTTATGACAGAACAGGCTGAGGTGTTGCGCAGCGCAAGAAAGCGACTCAAAGCCAGCAGTGAGGGACTGGCTGAAATGCTGGGGGTTTCGCTATCGACTCTCAGGAGCTGGATAGCACCAGCGACTTCAAAGATGCACCGGTCAATGCCGAGAACGGCGCAGCTGCTTCTTGACCGAATTCTGGCCGATGTAGACGCGTGCAAAGGTGTCACCAAAGGTGTCACCAATCGAGGTCACAAATAGAAAAGGGTTTCCGGCAGTTAACCGAAAACCCTTGATGTGACTGGCGCGCCCGGAGAGATTCGAACTCCCTACCCCTTGGTTCGTAGCCAAGTACTCTATCCAGATGAGCTACGGGCGCTTGAGAGGGGCGGATTATACCGAAGAAAACGCCGAAGACAAGCCGCTCGCTGCGTCTCGCGAGCACTGTTGCGACTCACTTCCTGTGCGCGGTGCGAACCTGCTGCGCCAGGGCGCGGGCTTGTTCCGCGGCGATCTCCTCCGGCGTCTTGTCGCGAAACAGCAGCCAGAGCAGGGCGCCGTTGATGACGACCAGGGCGACTTCGATGTAGAGGATCGAGCTAACGATCTGTCGCAAGGAGTTGTCGCCAAAGACAAAATAGAAACCTTCGAAGGTCGGCAGCGCGGCTTTGCTGATCGCCGAGAAGATTTCAAACGGCGGGAACAGCAGGATCAGCACCAGGTTTATCGCAACCAGAATCAGCACCGCCCGCTGCCTCCGGTTGCCGCCGGGTTGCCTGAGCTGTCGTGCCGGCGGGGTGCGTAGCAGCAGAAAGGCGATGCAGGCGTTGATCACGATCACGATGAGCTCGAGCGCGAGGAAATTGGCATTTACGACGCCGTTCGGGTGCGCCGCAAAGACAAAATGGAAGCCGTCGAAGGTCGCCACGTTGCCGAGCAGCAGCGAAACATAATCGTAAGGGGGGAAGACCAGCGCCAGCGCCAGGTTGGCAATTGCCAGCAGCAGGGAGATTCTTTGCGCGTTGTTCATGATGCCTCCGCCGCGGGCGGCCCTTTCCTCCCTGTCTGTCAGGCAAACATAGGGTAGCCGACAACAGATGACGTTGCAATGATTCTGGCCTGAGGGAGATCGCGTATAAACTTCCCCTGTTTACCGGACTGTGAGGCAGCATGAAAAAAATTCTCTGGACGTTGCTTGGATGCAGCGTGGCATTTCCGGTTTTTGCGCAGGACATCAGCCTGCGCCATGATCTCGACGGCAAGGCGCTGGATACCCTGGCGACGCTGGTGTTGCGCTTCAACGACGGACTCAAGGGCAAGGGCAGGGTGGTGCTGCAGGATGCGCGCGGCCTGGAAAACCGCCACGTGTTGCCGCACCTCGCCCTGCTCGATCCCGACGACAGCATGGCGTTTTTTGGTACGCGGCCGCGCTTTCGCTCCTTGCACGAGGTCATGCGCCAGGGCGGAGAGAAGCTCGACACCGCGCAGTTCTACTCCCAGGTAGTCGATGCCGCGGACGACGCCAGCGGGCGCATGCAGGCGCTGCCCATGGCGCTGGCCCTGCCGGTGTTGTTTACCAACCGGACCGCCATGAGCAAGGCCGGACTCGATCCCGACCTGCCGATCAAGACCTGGATGGATCTGCAGAAGGTGGCTGGCGAAATCTACGACCACGGCGGCAAGTGTCCGCTGACGACCGTGCGCTTTGCCTGGATTCACTCGGAGAACATCTCGATGCAGGCCGGCGAACCGCTGGTCGCCAAGCGCGGCAATGCGGAGCAGGTGCTGGCCAACGGCATGGTCAACGTCAAGCATCTCGCGCTGCTGGCGAGCTGGCAGAAGAGCCGCTACTTTCACTATTCGGGACCGGGCCGCGAGGGCAACAAGCGCTTTCTCAGCGGTGAATGCGCGATGCTGACCGGCGAATCGTCCCTGTACGCCGACGCCAAGCGCGCCGGGCTGGATTTTGGAATATCCGCCTTGCCGCACTATGACGACGTCTATGCCCCCAGGCCCGATGATGTCCTGCCCGATGGCGCCGGCTTGTGGGTGCTGGCCGGACACAAGAAGGATGAATACAAACTGGTCGCGAGTTTCATGAGCTTTCTGCTGCGGCCGGAGGTGCAAAAGGAATGGGTGCAGGCGACCAGCTACCTGCCGATGACGCCCGGCGCCATGGCCGCCCTGCGTGATTCGGGCGTCCCGCCGCATCTGCTCGATACGGTGCAGAAGCGCCTTTCGGCGCCGCACAAGGGCAGCACGCGGCCCAGGCACGGCCCCTTGCGCGACCGGCTGCACGAGTTCATCGGCGAGGAAGTGAACTTCGTCTGGACCAGCGGACGCGCGGCGAAGGAGGCGCTCGACAATGCGGTGCGCCGGGTCAATGCGGCGATCGCTCCCATGCTGCCGGCGCCCAAGCCGGCCAAGTCCCCGGGCAAGTAGTGGATTACCCGCGCATCATCGCGCACCGCTGCGGCGGCGCCCTGGCGCCGGAGAATACGCTGGCCGGCCTGCGTCTCGCGGCCAGGCTCGGTTGCCGCGGTGTCGAGTTCGATGCCATGCTGGCCGCGGACGGGGTGCCCGTGGTGATTCACGACGAGACCCTGCAACGCACCACCTCCGGGCGCGGACGCGTGGCCGACATGGATTCGGCCGGTTTCGTCCGGCTCGATGCCGGCGGCCGGCACCACCCGGCCTTCACCGGGGAGCCGGCGCCGACTCTCGACGAGGCCCTGCACCTGTGCGCCACACTCGGCCTGTGGGCCAATGTCGAAATCAAGCCGTCGGCCGGGCAGGAGGTGGCGACCGGCCGCGTCGTCGCCCGCCATGCGGCCGCCGCTGCCGGCAAGATACTGCTGTCTTCGTTTTCGACGGCAGCCTTGTGCGCGGCCGCGGCTGAAGCGGCCCAGCTGCCGCGCGCCCTGCTGGTCGAGGCGATTCCGGGCGATTGGCGCGAGCGCATGGCCGAATCGGGCGCGTTCGCCCTGCATTGCTCGGCGCCCACCGTGACCGCCGACGTGCTGCAAACCGTGCGCGAGGCCGGTGTGCCGCTGGCGTGTTACACGGTCAACCGGCGCGACGAGGCCGAGCGACTGTTCGCGCTGGGCGTCAGCGCCATATTTACCGATCGCCCCGATCTCTGGACTGCGCGCGAAATGTAGGAGCTCCGTGGCGCCGACGGGCCTTCCCTGGCGGGATCAGGCCCTGTTCGCGTAAAATCCGCCTTTTGCATCAAAGGCTGCGCTTCCGCCATGAAAAGCTCCGAAATCCGCCAGAAGTTCCTCGACTTTTTCGCCTCGAAAGGCCACCAGATCGTCGCCTCCAGTTCGCTGGTGCCGCACGAGGATCCGACGCTGCTGTTCACCAACGCCGGCATGAACCAGTTCAAGGATGTCTTCCTCGGCTTCGACAAGCGCAGCTACAGCCGCGCCACCACCTCGCAGAAATGCGTGCGTGCCGGCGGCAAGCACAACGACCTGGAGAACGTCGGCTACACGGCGCGCCACCACACCTTCTTCGAGATGCTGGGCAACTTCAGCTTCGGCGACTACTTCAAGCGCGACGCGATCAAGTACGCCTGGGAACTGCTGGTCGATGTCTACAAGTTGCCGAAGGACAAGCTCTGGGTCACGGTCTATGCCGAGGACGACGAGGCCTACGAGATCTGGACCAAAGAAATCGGCGTGCCCGAGGAGCGCGTGATCCGCATCGGCGACAACAAAGGCGCGCGCTACGCCTCGGACAATTTCTGGATGATGGGCGACACCGGTCCCTGCGGCCCCTGCACCGAGATTTTCTACGACCACGGCGAGCACATCTGGGGCGGCCCTCCCGGCAGCGAAGACCAGGACGGCGACCGCTACATCGAAATCTGGAACAACGTCTTCATGCAGTTCAACCGCGACGAGGCCGGCGTCATGCATGTGCTGCCCAAGCCTTCGGTCGATACCGGCATGGGCCTGGAGCGGATTTCAGCGGTGTTGCAGGGCGTGCATGCCAACTACGAGATTGACCTGTTCCAGGCGCTGATCGCCGCCGCCGCGCGCGAGACGTCCGACGCCGACATGGACAGCCCCAGCCTGCGCGTGCTGGCCGACCATATCCGCGCCTGCTCCTTCCTCATCGCCGACGGCGTGATCCCCGGCAACGAGGGTCGCGGCTACGTCCTGCGCCGCATCATTCGCCGCGCCATCCGCCACGGCTGGAAGCTGGGCGCGCGCAGCGCCTTTTTCCACAAGATGGTGCCCGACCTGGTGGCCGAGATGGGCGCCGCCTACCCGGAACTGGTCAGCGGCAAGACGCGCGTCATGGACGTGCTGAAGCAGGAGGAAGACCGCTTCTTCGCCACCATCGAGCACGGCATGGCGATCCTCGAAGCCGAACTGGAACTGATGGAGAAAACCGGCCTCACGCTGTTCAACGGCGAGACCGCGTTCAAGCTGCACGATACCTACGGCTTCCCGCTCGACCTGACCGCCGACATCTGCCGCGAGCGGCAGATGAGCGTGGACAGCGCCGCCTTCGATGCCGCCATGACGCGGCAGAAGGAGCAGGCGCGCGCCGCCGGCAAATTCAAGATGGCGGCCAACCTCGACTACGCCGGGCCGGCCACCACTTTCCACGGCTACGAGACGCTGGAAGCGAAAGGCAATATCCTGGCCCTGTACAAGGACGGCACCGCGGTCAATGAACTGGTCGAAGGCGAACTCGGCGTCGTGGTGCTCGACGACACGCCTTTCTATGCCGAGTCCGGCGGCCAGGTCGGTGACGTCGGCGAACTGCGCTCGACCCACGGCATTTTCGCCGTGGAAGACACGCAGAAGATCCAGGCCAGCGTCTTCGGCCATCACGGCGTGGTGCGCACCGGCACCCTGAAAGTCGGCAATGGCGTGACGGCGAAGGTGGACACGCTGGCCCGCGCCCGCACCGTGCGCCACCATTCGGCGACGCACCTGATGCACAAGGCGCTGCGCGAAGTGCTCGGCAGCCACGTGCAGCAGAAGGGCTCGCAGGTCGATCCGGACAAGACCCGCTTCGACTTTGCCCACACCCAGCCGGTGACGGCCGACGAGATCCTGCGCATCGAGCGCATCGTCAATGACGAAATCATCGCCAATGCGGCGACCCAGGCGCGCGTCATGAAGCTGGAGGATG
The DNA here is from genome assembly GCA_028065725.1 of Betaproteobacteria bacterium. The sequence goes on along the minus strand of JAPTVL010000292.1, from coordinate 25,312 downwards.
CGCAGAAGACCGGGGCCATGATGCTGTTCGGCGAGAAGTATGGCGACGAGGTGCGAGTGCTCGGCATCGGCTCGTCCTGCGAACTCTGCGGCGGTACCCACGTCGCCCGTACCGGCGACATCGGCCTGTTCAAGATCGTCATGGAAGCCGGCGTAGCTGCTGGCGTGCGGCGCATCGAAGCGGTTTGCGGCGACGTCGCGGTGGCCAGCGTGCAGCGGCAGCAGGCCTTGCTCGACGCCGTGGCGGCCGAACTCAAGGCGCAGCCGGCGGAAGCCGCCGCGCGCGTGGCGCAGATCCAGGACCACGTCAAGACGCTGGAAAAGGAACTCGCCCGCCTGAAGTCGAAGCTCGCCGCCGCGCAGGGCGACGATCTGCTGAATCAGGCGGTCGAGGTCAAGGGCGCAAATGGGCTGGTGATTCGGCTGCTGGCGGCGACCCTCGAAGGTGCCGATGCCACGGCGCTGCGCGAGACGCTGGACAAGCTCAAGGACAAGCTGAAAAGCGCCGCCATCGTGCTGGCCAGCACCGGTGAGGGCAAGGTCAGCCTGATCGCCGGCGTCACCGCCGATCTCACCGGCAGGATCAAGGCCGGCGAACTGGTCAACTTCGTCGCCCAGCAGGTCGGCGGCAAGGGCGGTGGCCGGCCCGACATGGCGATGGCCGGCGGCAGCGAGCCGGCCAAGCTGCCGGCGGCGCTCGTTTCGGTGAAAGGCTGGATCGAAGCCAAGCTGTAAGAGTCGGCGCCGGCGGCACGGCGCCGTTTCAGAAGCCGGTATCGATGCCCGGCCAGACTGCGGTCAGCGCCGCCTTGAATTCGTCCTGGATGCGCGCCAGCGCGGCCTGATTGTCGGCTTCGAAGCGCAGCACCACGACCGGCGTGGTGTTCGAGGCGCGCGCCAGGCCGAAGCCGTCGGCATATTCGGCGCGCACGCCGTCGATGGTGATCAGTTCGCGTGCACCGGGCAGCAGCTTCTTGCCGCCCTGGCGCAGTTTCGCCACCAGCGCATGCGGCTCGCCTTCCTGCATCTTGATGTTGAGTTCCGGTGTCGAGATGGCATTGGGCAGGTGCTTCAGCGGCCAGTTGGCGTCATCCCAGCGCGAGACGATTTCGAGCAGGCGGGCACCGGTGTAAAGCGCATCGTCGAAGCCGTACCAGCGCTCCTTGAAGAACATGTGGCCGCTCATCTCGCCGGCCAGCGGCGCGCCGGTTTCCTTGAGCTTGGTCTTGATCAGGGCATGGCCGGTGTTCCACATCAGCGGCCGACCGCCCTGATGGCGGATCGACTCGGCCACCCAGCGCGAACACTTCACGTCGTAGATAATCTGGGCGCCGGGATTGCGCGTCAGGACGTCGGCGGCGAACAGCATCAGCTGGCGGTCGGGGTAGATGATTTCGCCGTCACGGGTGACCACGCCGAGCCGGTCGCCGTCGCCATCGAAGGCCAGGCCGAGTTCGGCACCGGTGTCGCGCAGGGCGCGCTGCAGATCGACCAGGTTTTCCGGCTTGGACGGATCGGGATGGTGATTCGGAAAATTGCCGTCGACTTCGCAGAACAGCTCGGTTACCGTACAACCCATGCGGCGGAACAGGTCCGGCGCGACGCTGCCGGCGACGCCGTTGCCGCAGTCGATGACGATTTTCATCGGCCGCGCCAGCTTGACGTCGCCGACGATGCGATCGATGTAGGTCTGACGCACGCTGGCGTAGCGGACGTGGCCATGTCCCTCGCAATAGTCGGCGTTGGCGATACGCCGCCGCAGATCCTGGATCATGTCGCCGTAGAGTGTCTGCCCGGCCAGTACCATTTTCAGGCCGTTGTACTCGGGCGGATTGTGGCTGCCGGTGACCGAGACGCAACTGCCGGTGCCCAGTTCATGGGCGGCGAAGTAGGTCATCGGCGTCGGCACCCGGCCGATGTCGATGACGTCGGCTCCGGTGGACGTGATGCCGTCGGCCAGCGCCCCGGCCAGCGCCGGGCCGGAGAGGCGGCCGTCGCGGCCGATGACGATGGCCTTGACCCCGCGCGCCACGGCCTCGGTGCCCAGGGCCATGCCGATCTGGCGCACCGTCTCGGTGGTCAGCGTGGTGCGGACGATGCCGCGTATGTCGTAGGCCTTGAAAATCTCGGGTGCCGGAATTTGCATGACGTGCGCCTGAAGTGCGAGGGCAGGAATTATCGCATGCGGCTGGAGGTCGGCAGATGCGCGGCGAAGTGCGCCAGCAGGCGTTGCGGCAGCCAGTCGAGGCGGCCGGGCAGGGGGCTATGGACGAAGCCGACATGGCCGCCATGGCGATGGAGTTCCAGCCTCACTGGAGCAGGCAGCTGTTCCCGGCGCGGCAGGAACGAGGCGGGCAGGAAAGGATCGTTCGCCGCATGCAGCAACAGGGTGGGCGCTTCAATTCCTGCCAGCAGCGGTCCGGCGCTGCTGCGCGCGTAGTAGTCGTCGACGCCGAGAAAACCGTGCAGCGGCGCGGTCACCGCGTCGTCGAACTCGCCCAGGCTGCGCGCCCGCAAGGCGCGCTGCAGATCGATGCGGCCGGGAAAAATCCTGTCCTTGGCTTGCGCCGCAGGAATCAGCGTGCGCAGGAAGTGCTGCGCGTAGACTCGGTTGAAGCCGGACGACAGCGCCAGGTTGGCGGCGGCCAGGTCCAGCGGTGCGCTGACCGACGCGGCGGCGGCGATGATCCCGGATGCCTGCCGCCCCTGTTTGCCCAGCCATTTCAGGAGGGCGTTGCCGCCGAGGGAAACGCCGGCAACGAACAACGCGGAATGCGCGGCCGCGTGCAGGCGACGCAGGATCCAGTCGATTTCCGCAGAATCGCCGGAGTGGTAGGCGCGTGGCAGTCGATTGGCTTCGCCCGAGCAGCCGCGAAAATGCACCACCACGCCGTGCCAGCCGAGTCGGGCGACGGCGTGCATCAGGCGCCGCGCGTAATGGCTGCGCGAACTGCCTTCGAGGCCATGGAACAGCACCACACAGGGTGCGCCGGGCGTGCCGTCGATCCAGTCGAGATCGATGAAATCGCCATCCGGCGTGTCCTAGCGCTCGCGCCGGTAGTCCGGCAGCGGCCCCTTGATCAGCAGCGGCCAGATGGTTTGCGCATGGTCGCCCGGTAGCCATGCCGGCGCCCGGTATGGCCGCGCAGCGGGCGGCCGGTTCAATGCAGGGTTCGCGGCGCTTCCGCGATGCTGCTCGGCGGCACCGGCGAGGCATGGTGAGCGACCATGCGCCAGCCCAGCGCGCCGCGCACGAAGATGTTGGTGGTGGCCACCGGCGCGTTGAGGTTTTCGTTATCCGCGGTGGCGATGTGTTCCAGCAGCATGCTGATCATGGCGAAGGGCGTGCTGACCGTGGTCTGTTGCGACAGGCGCACGCGCAGCCGGGTACCGTTGGCAAAGACGTTCTGCCAGGCTTCGCGGATCGTCGCGTAGCCGACCAGGCGCGGTCCGCCGGGATGGACGCAGACCACTTCCTCGTCTTCGGCCCAGACGCTCATCATGGCTTCGATGTCGCAGTTTTCCAGCGCCTCGTAGAAGGCGGTTTCGGCATCCTGCGGGCTGGCGAAGATTTTCTGGCTGGGCATGGTCAGGGCACGGCTTGCAGAATTTCGGCAACCTGCTGCGGCGCGATCCCGTTCATGCAGTCGAAATGCCCGAGCGGGCATTCGCGCTTGAAGCAGGGGCTGCAGGGCAGGTTGCGCGACACGATTTTCGCATGCGCAGACAGCGGCGGCGTATAGGTCGGCGAAGAGGATCCGTAAAGCGCCACCAGCGGCCGGTCGAGCGCCGCGGCGACATGCATCAGGCCGGAATCGTTGCTGACCACGGCACGCGCCGCGGCGATCAGGTCGATGGCCTGCTCCAGCGTGCTGCGGCCGCACAGATTGAGCGCCATGCCCTGCGCCAAGGCGGAAATTTCCTCGCCGACGGCGGCGTCCTTCTCCGATCCGATCAGCCACACCGGATTCCGCGGCGTCGCGACGAGTTGCGCCAGCGCCGCGAAATGCCGCGCCGGCCAGCGTTTGGCGGGGCCGTATTCGGCGCCGGGACAGAACACGACGGGGCTCACGTCGAGCGGCAGAGCGAGCGCATGCCGCGCCGCCTGCTGCTGTTCGCGGGTGGAACTCAGGCGCGGTGGCGGCAGGCTGGCGGGCAAGGGGCCGGCCAGCGCGGCGTAGCGTTGCACCAGTTGCGGGTGGCGGGCGACGTCGAGCCGGTGTCGTTCGTTCAGCAGCAGGTAGCGGGCTTCGCCCTGATAGCCGATGCGTCGCGGAATGCCGGCGAAAAACGGGACCAGGGCCGACTTCCACGAGTTGGGCAGGACATAGGCAGCCGAATAGTCGGCGCCGGCGAGACGGCGACCGAGCGCATACCGTGCGCCCGGATTGAACTCGCCATGCCTGAACGGATTGACGCTGACCGCATCGACTTCGGCCATGCGCGCCAGGAGCGGTGCCGACCAGTCCGCCGCCAGCACCTCGATGCGGGCGTTCGGGTCAGTGCGCTTGAGCAGCGCCAGCAGCGGCTGGGCGAGTATCGTGTCGCCGATCCAGGATGGAGCGACGACCAGTATCTTCACGCCGGAGGAAAAGCCTGGATCGCGCGATGCGACTTAGTGGTGGCCCTTGGGCCGCTCGCCGGTAAAGCGATACTGCGTGCCGCAATACGGGCAGGCGGCTTCGCCCGTGGCGCTCTTCAGTACGTCGATGAAGACGCGCGGATGGCGGGCCCACAGCGGAGCGTCGGGGCGCGGGCAGGCCAGCGGCAGGTCGTGGGCGGTGACGGCGACCTGGCGCTGGGATTCGTCGAGTGTGGACATGTTCAACCTCGTGCGTTCGATTAGATGTAGGAGAGCCAGTCGGCGTGGGCGGGGACCTTGCCATTCACCACGTCGAAGAACAGGCTCTGCAGCTTGGCCGTGACCGGACCGCGGCTGCCGGCGCCGATGCTGCGGTTGTCGAGTTCGCGGATCGGCGTGACTTCGGCGGCGGTGCCGGTGAAGAAGGCTTCGTCGGCAATGTAGATGTCGTCGCGCGTAAGGCGCTTGGCGATCACCTTGTAGCCGAGTTCCGCGGCCAGGGTGATGACCGTATTGCGCGTGATACCCATCAGCGCCGAGGCGATCTCGGGTTCGTAGATCACGCCGTCCTTGACCACGAACAGGTTCTCGCCGGCGCCTTCGGCGACGAAGCCGTCGACGTCGAGCAGCAGGGCTTCGTCATAGCCGTCTTCGGTGGCTTCCATGTTGGCCAGGATCGAGTTGGCATAGGTACCGGCAAACTTGGCGCGCGCCATGTTGACGTTGACGTGGTGGCGCGAGTAGCTGGAAGTCTTGACGCGGATGCCCTTCTCCAGGCCTTCCTCACCCAGGTAGGCGCCCCAGGGCCAGGCCGCGATGGAGACGTGCGTTGCGGCACCGCGCGGGCTGACGCCCATCTTTTCCGAACCGTAGAAGGCGATCGGGCGCAGGTAGCAGGAGTCGAGCTGGTTGCTGCGCACGACTTCCTTGTGCGCTTCCATGACCGTGGCCTTGTCGTAGGGCATCGGCATGCGATAGATGTGCGCCGAGGCGAACAGCCGGTCGGTGTGCTCCTTGAGGCGGAAAATCGCGGTGCCGGAGGCGGTCTTGTAGGCGCGCACGCCTTCGAACACGGCCAGCCCGTAATGCAGCGAGTGCGTCAGCACGTGGGTGGTGGCTTCGCGCCAGGGCACGAGCTTGCCGTCGTACCAGATAAAGCCGTCACGGTCGGCCATGGACATGGTCATGCCTCCTGCCGGGCCGCCCCAAGGGAGGCATGCGCCCCCTCGGGGGGCAGCGAACGAAGTGAGCGTTGGGGGTACATACTTCCTCCAGCGATGCGTTGAACGAAAGAGTAATTTTAGCAGGGGCGCTAAAATGCGGCCATGAATCGTATCTGGAAACCCAATGTCACTGTTGCCGCGCTGATCGAGGAGGCGGGGCGTTTTCTGCTGGTCGAAGAGGAAACCGGGGACGGTTTGCGCTTCAATCAGCCCGCCGGACACCTCGACGAAGGCGAGTCGCTGGTGGCCGCCTGCGCCCGCGAGGCGCTGGAAGAGACGGCGTGGCACTTCACGCCGACGGCCCTGGTCGGCATTTACCAGTGGCCGCGGCCGCAGGGCGACATCACCTACCTGCGCTTTGCCTTCTGCGGCGAACTCGGACAGTTCCAGGCCGGGCGGACGCTCGATACCGGCATCCTGCGCGCGGTCTGGATGACGCCCGACGAAATTCGCGCCACGGCCGATCGTCATCGCAGCCCGCTGGTGGCGCAGTGCGTCAGCGACCATCTCGCCGGACGACGCTTCCCCCTCGATCTTGTGCGGCACTATGACCACTATGGCTAAAGGCAAAATCATCGTCGGCCTGTCCGGCGGCGTCGACTCCTCGGTCGCTGCCCTGCTGCTCAAGCGCGAAGGCTACGAGGTGATTGGCCTGTTCATGAAGAACTGGGAGGACGACGACAGCGACGAGTACTGTTCGTCGCGCCAGGACCTGGTCGATGCCGCGGCGGCGGCCGACGTGATCGGCATCGAGTTCGAGGCGGTGAATTTCTCCGCCGAATACCGCGACCGCGTGTTCGCCGATTTCCTGCGCGAATATCAGGCCGGCCGTACGCCGAACCCCGACGTGTTGTGCAATTCTGAAATCAAGTTCAAGGCTTTCCTCGACCATGCGCTGGCGCTCGGCGCGGACAAGATCGCCACCGGCCACTATGCCCAGGTGCGCCAGTTCCTCGGCGAGTGGCAGTTGCTCAAGGCCGAGGACGGCACCAAGGACCAGAGCTATTTCCTGCATCGGCTGAACCAGGCGCAACTGGCGAAGACGCTGTTTCCCGTGGGCCACCTCTACAAGCGCGACGCGCGCAAGATCGCCGCCGAGGCCGGCTTGCCGAACCATGCGCGCAAGGATTCGACCGGCATCTGCTTCATCGGCGAGCGGCCCTTCCGTGAATTCCTCGCGCGCTACCTGCCCAGGCAGCCCGGCGAGATCCGCGTGCTCGGCACCGATCGGGTGGTGGGCCGCCACGAGGGACTGATGTACTACACCCTGGGTCAGCGCGAAGGCCTGGGTATCGGCGGTGTCAGGGGCGCGCCGGAAGAGCCCTGGTTCGTCGCCGGCAAGGACATGGCGGCCAACATCCTCTGGGTGGTGCAGGGCCATGAACATCCGGCGCTGCTCTCCGGCAGCCTGGTGGCGAAGGATCTGTCGTGGGTGTCCGGCAGGGCGCCGCACACGCACTGGGTGTATGCGGCGAAAACCCGTTACCGCCAGCCCGACGCGGCGTGCGAGATCGAGCGCATTTCCGCCGACGAGTGCGAAGTGATCTTTGCTGCTCCGCAATGGGCGGTGACGCCCGGACAGTCGGTGGTGGTCTACGAGTCGCGGGTGTGTCTAGGCGGCGGCATCATCGCAGCGCAACACCCGCAATGTGCATAAATTCCTTGTACAAGCCCGCAGGATCGGGTTTAGAATATTTTTTGGGCGGGATGCCCTCAAAATACTTCGGAGGAAATCAAGATATGAACAAAGCAGAACTGATTGAAATTGCCGCCAAGGAAGCCGACATCAGCAAGGCTGCCGCCGGCAAGGCGCTCGACGGGATCATGGCTGCCGTAGTCAAGGCGGTATCGAAGGGTGACACCGTAACCCTGGTTGGTTTCGGCACCTTCAAGTCGGCCAAGCGTGCAGCGCGTACCGGCAAGAATCCCAAGACCGGCGCCACGATCAAGATTCCCGCCACCACCGTGCCGAAGTTCAGCGCGGGCGCAGGCTTCAAGCTCGCCGTTTCCGGCAAGAAGGCCAAGAAGTAAGCTGAATTCGCTTTGACCAAAGGGCCCGCTTGCGGGCCCTTTGTCTTTGGCGCGCCTGACGCGGCCGAGACAGGAGAAATTCTCTCGGGCTTCCCATTGTCTTTTGTGCCCCTGCTGATTATTCTCCCTGCAAAGGAGATTCACCATGATCACGACACAACATCAGAACCATCTCGTCGAATTCGCCGTGTTCGGCGAATTCACGCTGGCCGATTTCAAGGAGTTCGAGGAACTGGTCTTGCACGAGATCAAGTTTTCCGGCCCGGTGAACCTGCTGGTCGATCTGCGCGACATGGCCGATTTCACGCTCGATGTGGCCTGGGAGGAAATCCGCTTTTCGCAGCAGCATTCGCGCGACTTCAAGCGCATCGCGGTGATTACCGACAGCCAGTGGGTGGCCTGGAGCGCATGGCTCTCGCAGCTGTTTGTCAACGCCGATGTGACGGTGTTCGATAACGAGGCCGACGCCCGCGCCTGGCTCGCCGAAGACGAGCAATGATGCTGGTGACCGCCGACGAGCTCGCGGCGCATCCGGAGTGGCGCATCTTCGATTGCCGCCACGACCTGCAGAACACCGAATACGGACGCACGGCCTATGCCCGCGGCCACATTCCCGGCGCACTGTTCCTGCACCTCGACGACGATCTGTCGGGAGCCAAGGACGGGCGCAACGGCCGCCATCCGCTGCCGGACGTTGCCGACTTTGCCCGGCGCATGTCGGCGTGCGGCGTCGACGAAACTGTCCAGGTGGTGGCCTACGACAACGAAGGCGGGATTTTTGCGTCGCGCCTGTGGTGGATGCTGCGCTGGCTGGGCCACGACAAGGTGGCGGTGCTCGACGGCGGCCTGGCCGGCTGGAAGCGCAGCAAACGCGCGCTCGATGAATCCACGCCTGCGGTTGCCACCCGCATATTCACGCCACGGCCGCAGCCTTTGGCGGTCGACGTCGGGCAGGTGCTGGCCGGTCGCGGCTCACCGCAGATGCTGATTGTCGATGCGCGCAGCCCGGAACGCTTCCGCGGCGAGAACGAAACGCTCGATCCGGTTGGCGGGCACATTCCCGGCGCGGTCAACCGTTTCTACTTCGACAATCTCGATGACGCCGGCTGCTTCTTCAAATCGCCGGAAGAACTGCGTGGCGAGTTCGCTGCATTGCTCGCCGGCCGTCCGGCGAACCAGGTAGTGCAGCAGTGCGGTTCCGGCGTCACCGCCTGCCATAACCTGCTGGCGATGGAGCTGGCCGGCCTCTCCGGCTCGAAGCTGTATCCCGGTTCGTGGAGCGAATGGTGCGCCGATCCGGCGCGGCCGGTGGCGCGCGGCTAGGCTGCGCCGTGGCGCTGCAGCGCCCACGCCACGTGTTCCCGCACCAGTGCCGACGCATGCTGCTCGCGTGAGCGCAGCGCACTGAGGACGTCCTCGCTGCCGGGTGCATTGCCCAGGGCCACGGCGATGTTGCGCAGCCAGCGCTCGTAGCCGATGCGGCGGATCGGCGAACCGGCCAGGCGCGCGTTGAAATCCTCTTCTTCCCAGGCGAACAAGTCGACCAGCGTCGCCCGGTCAAGCTCGTGGCGCGGCACAAAATCGCTTTCGCGCGTCAACGGCGCGAAACGGTTCCACGGGCAGGCCAGCTGGCAGTCGTCGCAGCCGTAGATGCGATTGCCCAGCAGCGGCCGCAGCGCTTCGGGAATGCTGCCCTTGAGTTCGATGCTGAGGTAGGAGATGCACAGCCTCGCGTCGAGCTGGTAGGGCGCGACGATGGCCTGGGTCGGGCAGGCACTTATGCAGGCGGTGCAGCTGCCGCAGTGATCGGTGAGCGGCGCATCCGGCGTCAGCGGCAGATCGGTGAAAATCTCGCCGAGAAAGAAATATGAACCCGCCTCGCGCTCCAGCAACAGGGTGTGCTTGCCGCGCCAGCCGAGTCCGCTGTTGCCGGCGAGCGCGGTTTCCATGACGGGAGCCGAGTCGGTGAACACGCGGTAGGCGAAGGTACCGATTTCCTCCGTGATGCGATCGGCGAGCTTCTGTAGCCGCCCGCGTAACAGCTTGTGATAGTCGCGGCCGAGGGCATAACGCGAGATGAAAGCGCGCTCGCCGTCGGCCAGCGTGGCCCAGGAGTCGGCGCTGGCGGGACGGTAATTGATGCGCGCGGTGATCACGCTGCGGGTGCCCGGCACCAGTTGCTCCGGCCGCGCGCGCTTGTTTCCGGCGGCGCTCGCATAGGCCGCCATATAATCCATTTCGCCATGGCGGCCAGCCGCCAGCCAGGCGTTGAGCCGGTCTTCGGCGGCGCCGGTATCGATGCCGGCGAAGCCGATGGCATCGAAGCCGAGCTCCGCGCCCCAGCGCCGTATGTCATTCTTCAGTTCCGCCGGAAATTTTCGATCGCCATGCATGCCGAACATCTTACGTTAGCTCTGTCCGACGAAGCCGCCACCCTGGCGCTGGGTGCCGCGCTGGCGGCAAACCTGCGGCCGGGCCTGGTGCTCTGGCTCGAAGGCGACCTCGGCGCCGGCAAGACCACGCTGGTGCGCAGCCTGTTGCGCGCCGCCGGTGAAACCGGCCCGGTGAAAAGCCCCACTTACACACTGGTTGAAGTTCACGTGGCTTCTGGATTACACTTCTATCACTTTGATTTCTATAGATTCAACCAGGCGGAAGAATATCTCGATGCGGGGCTCGACGAATATTTTTCAGGAAACGGAATTTGTCTGGTCGAGTGGCCGGACAAGGCCGCGCCTTACCTGCCTGCCGCCGATATGCGGATCGAATTATCGGTCGGGTCTGCCGCGGCCGCTGGGGGCCGCACCGCACACCTCACCGCCGCCAGCGAAAGGGGACGGACATGCCTCGCCGGCGTGAGGTCCTCAAGTTTGCCGCCGCCAGCCTGACCCTGCTGGTCTCGAGAGTCGGCGCCGGCGCCACGCCGGGCGTCAGCATTCTCGCGGTGCGCGTCTGGCCGGCGCGCGACTACACGCGGGTGACGCTGGAACACAATCAGGCGATCCGCTATTCCCATATGCTGGTGAAAGACCCCGAGCGCCTGGTGGTCGACCTCGAAGGCGTCGAGTTCAATTCGGTGCTGCAGATGCTGCCGTCGAAGATCATCGACGCCGACCCCTACATCAAGCTGATCCGCGCCGGTCGCAACAAGCCGGGCGTGGTGCGCCTGGTCATCGAACTCAAGGGCGAGGTCAAGCCGCAGGTGTTTTCGCTGCAGCCGGTCGGGGAATACGGCCATCGCCTGGTGCTGGACCTGTATCCGCTGGAACCGGTCGATCCGCTGATGGCGCTGCTGGAAAAATCCGGCGAGCCGCCTTTGAAGGCCGAACCGAAGCTGGGCAGCCAGGACAAGCCGGTCGAGCCGGCCGGCGAGAAGCCCGCGACCAGGCCCGAGGTGGCGCGCATGGTAACCATCGTGCTCGATCCCGGGCATGGCGGCGAAGATCCCGGCGCGGTCGGGCGCGGCGGCAGCTACGAGAAGAACGTGACGCTGTCGGTGGCGCGCCGGCTCAAGGAAAAGATCGATGCGACGCCCAACATGCGCTCGGTGCTGACGCGCGACGGCGACTTTTTCATTCCGTTGCAGAGCCGCGTGCAGAAGGCGCGCCGGGTGCAGGCCGACCTCTTCGTCTCGGTCCATGCCGATGCCTTCATCAAGAGCACGGCGCGCGGTTCCAGCGTCTTCGTCCTGTCGGAGAATGGCGCCTCGAGTTCCGCGGCGCGCTGGCTGGCGAACAAGGAAAACTCGGCCGACCTGGTCGGCGGCGTGAATCTCGGGGTCAAGGATCCCTACCTGGCTCGTACCCTGCTCGATCTGTCGCAGACCGCGACCATCAACGACAGCCTCAAGCTGGGCAAGGACGTGCTGGGCGAGCTGGGCCGCATCAATACCCTGCACAAGGCGCACGTGGAGCAGGCCGGCTTCGCCGTGCTGAAGGCGCCCGACATTCCCTCGATCCTGATCGAGACCGCCTTCATCTCCAATCCCGAAGAAGAGGCGCGGCTCAACGACGAGGCCTACCAGGACCGCATGGCGGAGGCAATTCTGAAGGGCATCCGCCGTTATTTTGCCAAGAATCCGCCGCTGGCCAAGTCCAAGCTGGCGCGGCTGGATTGATTCCGGCCGGAATCCCGCGCCGCAAAGCCCTCCGGCGCCGGTGGCGTGCGCGTAGCTTGATATAATCGCCCGCTTTCCCTTCAGCTTCAAGCCCATGCTGGTTTTTCGCGGTGTTCCCGAGCGGGCGACGACGTCCACGGTGCTGACCATCGGCAATTTCGATGGCGTGCATCGCGGTCATCGCGCTTTGCTTGCCGAATTGACGGCCAAGGCGCGCGAACTCGCGCTGCCGGCGACCGTGCTCACCTTCGAGCCGCATCCGCGCGAGCTGTTCGCCCCGGAGCAGGCGCCGGCGCGCCTGGCCAGCCTGCGCGACAAGATCGAACTGCTGGCCGAGGCCGGTGTCGATCGCGTCCATGTCTGCCGTTTCAACCGCCAGCTGGCGGCGCTGACCGCCGGGCAGTTCATCGAGAACATCCTGGTGCGGGGCCTGTCGGTGCGGCATCTGATCATCGGCGACGACTTCCGCTTCGGCAAGGGCCGCAGCGGCGATTTCGCCTTGTTGCAGCAGGCCGGAGAGGAGCACCGCTTCGTCGTTGAAGCCATGCATACGGTGGATTTCGGCGGCGTGCGCGTTTCCAGCTCCGCGGTGCGCGCGGCGCTGGCCAGCGGCGACATCGAGCGCGCCGAAGAACTGCTGGGACGCGCCTTCGTCATCGCCGGGCGCGTCATGGACGGCAAGAAGCTCGGTCGCAGCATCGGCTTTCCCACCGCCAACATCCAGGTCCGGCGCAAGCGCCTGCCGCTGTCCGGGGTGTTCGCCGTCACGGTCTCGGGCATAGGGCCGCAGCCGCTGCCCGGCGCGGCCAACATCGGCGTGCGTCCCACGGTCGACGCCGGCCTCCAGCCGGTGCTGGAAGTCCACCTGCTGGATTTCGACCGCGACATCTACGGCATGCATGTCGATGTCAATTTCCTGCACAAGCTGCGCGACGAGGCCAAGTTCGAATCCCTCGATGCGCTGAAGGCACAGATCGCCCGCGACGTCGCCGACGTGCGCAACTATTTCAAGCTGAAAGACGGCAAGACCCATGGCTGATTACCGCAAAACCCTCAACATGCCCGACACGCCCTTCCCGATGCGCGGCGATCTCGCCAAGCGCGAGCCGGGCTGGATAGCGCAGTGGCAGGAACAGAAGCTCTACCAGAAGATCCGCGCCGCGGCCAAGGGGCGTCCGCATTTCGTGCTGCACGACGGCCCGCCCTATGCCAACGGCGACATCCACATCGGCCATGCGGTGAACAAGATCCTCAAGGACATCATCGTCCGTTCCAAGACCCTGGCCGGCTACGACGCGCCCTATGTGCCGGGCTGGGACTGCCACGGCCTGCCGATCGAACACCAGATCGAAAAAACCCACGGCAAGCATCTGCCGGCCGACCAGGCGCGGCAACTGTGCCGCAGCTTCGCCGCCGAACAGGTGGAGCGGCAGAAGAAGGATTTCATCCGCCTCGGCGTGCTCGGCGACTGGGGCAATCCCTATCTGACCATGGCCTTCCGCAACGAGGCGGACGAGATCCGTGCGGTTGGCGAGCTATACCAGCGCGGCTACCTGTTCAAGGGCCTCAAGCCGGTGAACTGGTGCTTCGATTGCGGTTCGGCGCTGGCCGAGGCGGAGGTCGAGTATCAGGACAAGAAATCGCCGGCGATCGATGTCGGCTTCCGCCTCGACGCCGCTGAACGCGCCCGCGTCGCCCATGCGTTCGGCATCGATGCGCTGCCCGCGGGCGAATGCTGGACCGTGATCTGGACCACCACGCCGTGGACCATTCCCGGCAACCAGGCGCTGAACATGCATCCCGAGTTCACCTACGAACTGGTGCACACCGAGCGCGGGTGCATCATTCTTGCCGCCGAATTGCGCACCGCGGCGCTGGAACGTTTTGGCCTGACGGGCTCGGTGCTGGGCGCCTGCCAGGGCGCGGCGCTGTCCCTGGTGAAGTTCCGCCATCCCTTCTACGACCGCGCCTCGCCCGTCTATCTGGGCGACTACGTCACGCTCGATACCGGCACCGGCATCGTGCATAGCGCGCCGGCCTACGGTCTGGAGGACTTCGAGTCGTGTCGCAAGCACGGCATGCACAACGACGAGATCCTGACCCCGGTGCAGGGCGACGGCGTGTTCGCCGCGAGCCTGCCCTACTTCGGCGGCATGTTCGTCTGGAAGGCCAATCCGGTCATCATCGAGAAGCTGGCTGAGGTCGGCAGCCTGTTCGCCAGCAGCGAGATCGTGCATAGCTACATGCACTGCTGGCGGCACAAGACGCCGATCATCTACCGTGCCACGACGCAATGGTTCGTCGGCATGAACCGTATTCCGGTCGAAGGCGGCGGCAGCCTGCGCGACAAGGCGCTGGCCGCCGTTGAGGCGACCACCTTCTATCCCGACTGGGGCAAGGCGCGGCTGCACGCGATGATCGCCAACCGGCCCGACTGGTGCGTATCGCGCCAGCGCAACTGGGGCGTGCCGATTCCCTTCTTCCTGCACAAGGAAAGCGGCGAGCCGCATCCGCGCACGCTGGAACTGCTCGAAGCGGTGGCGCAGAAGATCGAGCAGGAGGGCATCGACGCATGGTTCAAGCTCGATGCCGCCGAACTGCTCGGTGCCGATGCCGCGAACTACGACAAGATGCGCGACACGCTCGACGTCTGGTTCGATTCCGGCACCACGCACCGCACGGTGCTGCGCGGCTCGCACGCGGCGGAAAGCACCTGGCCGGCCGACCTCTATCTGGAAGGCTCGGACCAGCATCGCGGCTGGTTCCATTCCAGTTTGCTGACCGGCGCCGCGATCGATGGCCGCGCGCCCTACCAGGCGCTGCTGACCCACGGTTTCGTGGTTGACGGCAAGGGCATGAAGATGTCCAAGTCCAAGGGCAACGTCGTTGCGCCGCAGAAGATTTCCGACACGCTGGGCGCCGAAATCCTGCGCCTGTGGGTGGCCAGCACCGACTACTCGGGCGAGTTGTCGATCGACGAGAAGACCATCCTGCCGCGCGTGGTCGAAGTCTATCGCCGGCTGCGCAACACGCTACGCTTCCTGTTGGCCAATACTGCGGATTTCGACGCCAAGACTCAGATGCTGGCGCCGGCCGAATGGCTGGAGGTGGATCGCTACGCGCTGGCCCTGACGCGCAAGTTGCAGGAACAGTGCACCGCGGATTACGCGCGCTTCGAGTTCCACAAGGTGATTCAGGCGCTGATGAACTTCTGTTCGGAAGATCTCGGCGCCTTCTACCTCGACATCCTCAAGGATCGCCTCTATACGGCAGCGGAGAATTCGCGCGCCCGCCGCTCGGCGCAAAGTGCGCTGTGGCACATCCTGCAGAGCGTGACGCGGCTGATGGCGCCGGTGCTGTCCTTCACCGCCGAGGAAATCTGGACCACGCTGAAACAGGGCGACAGCGTGATGCTTGCGACATGGCACGAACTGCCGCAACAGGGCGAAGAGTCGGCGCTGGCGGCACGGTGGCAGACGATACGCGCGGTGCGCGCCGACGTGGCGCGCACCCTCGAAGAGTTGCGCTCGGCCGGCAAGATTGGCTCCTCGCTGCAGGCGGAGGTGAGTCTGCGTGCCGACGCCGCAAGCTACGAGCTGCTCGCCTCGCTGGGTGAGGACCTCAAGTTCATCCTGATCTGTTCGAAGGTGACGCTGGAAAAAGTCGGCGCTGGCGAGACGGCGACCGGCGTCGGCATCGAAGCCGTCGCCAGCCCCCATGCCAAGTGCGCGCGCTGCTGGCACTGGCGCGAGGATGTCGGCCGGGATGCCGAGCATCCCGAACTATGCGGACGCTGCGCATCCAATCTGTTCGGCGCCGGCGAGGCGCGCGAGATTGCCTAGGGTGGCGCGCTGGCTGGCGCTGGCGGCGCTGGTGCTGCTGATCGACCAGGTGACCAAGGCCTGGATGCTGGCGAGCTTTCGCCACATGGAGAGCCAGGGCGTGACCTCCTTCTTCAACCTCGTCCTGGTCTACAACTCCGGTGCCGCCTTCAGCTTCCTGGCCGATGCCGGCGGCTGGCAGAAGTGGTTCTTCGTGACTCTCGCGCTGGGCATTTCGGCCTGGCTGCTGAGCCTCTTGCGTCGCCATGCGCAGGAGCGCCTGCTGCCGACCGCGCTGGCGCTGATCCTCGGCGGCGCGATCGGCAATGTGGTCGATCGCCTGCGTTTCGACGCCGTGGTCGACTTCCTCGATTTTCATCTGGCGGGCTATCATTGGCCGGCCTTCAACGTGGCCGATTCGGCCATCACCGTCGGCGTGGCGCTGATGCTCTGGCATCAGTTCCGCTACGGCAAGGAAAGCTCATGACTGAAACCGTACGCGCAGGCAATCTGATCACGCTGCACTACCGCGTCGCCACCGGCGACGACACCGAGCTGGTGAGCACCTTCGATTCGACGCCGGCAACGCTGCAGCTGGGCAGCGGCGAACTGGTGCCGACGCTCGAGCACTGCCTGATCGGCGTCAAGGTCGGCGAGCGCCATGTCTTCCTGCTCGATGCCGACCAGGCTTTCGGCGGCCACAATCCGCAACTGGTGCAGCGCATGGCGCGCTCGGCCTTGCCGCCCGACGTCAGCCCCGAACTGCACGGCCTGATCGAATTCGCCGCACCGGGCGGTGACAAATTCACCGGCATCGTGCGCGAGCTCGACGACGACGGCGTACTGGTCGATTTCAACCATCCGCTGGCCGGCAAGCCGGTGCGCTTCGAAGTCGAAATCATCGGAATCCTGTGATGCAAATTCTGCTCGCCAATCCGCGTGGTTTCTGTGCCGGCGTCGAACGCGCGATCGCCATCGTCGAACGCGCCCTGGAAAAATTCGGCGCTCCGATCTATGTGCGGCATGAAGTGGTGCATAACCGCTACGTGGTCGATGGCCTCAAGGCCAAGGGCGCGGTGTTCGTCGAGGAACTGGCCGAGGTGCCGGATGGCGCCACGGTGATTTTCAGCGCTCACGGCGTGCCGCAGTCGGTGCGCATCGAGGCGGAAAAGCGCGGCCTCAAGGTGTTCGATGCCACCTGCCCGCTGGTGACCAAGGTGCATCTGGAGGTGGTGCGCCTGCACAAGCAGGGTTACGAAGTCATCATGATCGGCCACAAGGGACACCCGGAAGTCGAGGGCACCATGGGTCAGGCCACGGGACCGATATACCTGGTGGAAAGCGCCGCCGACGTGGCGCAACTGGAAGTCAGCCCTGGCGGTACGGCACTGGCCTACGTCACCCAAACCACCTTGTCGGTCGATGACGCGCGGGTCATCGTGCATGCGCTGACGGCCCGCTTTCCGCACATCGTCGGGCCACGCAAGGACGACATCTGCTACGCCACGCAAAATCGCCAGGATGCGGTCAAGGCCATGGCCGGCAAGGTCGATGTGGTGATCGTGGTCGGTTCGAAGAACAGTTCGAACTCGAAGCGGCTGCGCGAGGTCGCCGCGATCGGTGGCATCCCGGCCTATCTGGTGGATGGCGCCGACCAGATCGAGGCGGCGTGGCTGGGTGCCAATGCACGGGTGGGCGTGACGGCCGGCGCCTCGGCGCCCGAGGTGCTGGTCAATGGCGTCGTCGACCGGCTGCGGGCGCTCGGTGCGGGCAGTGTCGAAACCCTCGACGGCGCGGCCGAGAACGTCAATTTCCCGATCCCGAAGGAACTGCTCGGCTGAGCCGGCCGCGCCGTTGCCATGGGTCCGGGCCTGCGGGTATAATTCGCGACCTTTCAGGACGCTGTTGTAGCTCAGTTGGTAGAGCAACTGATTCGTAATCAGTAGGTCGCCAGTTCGATTCCGGCCAACAGCACCAATTCTCAGGGCCTGCCTCCTTTCCGGTCGGCAGGCCCTGTTTATTTTTGGGGACGCACATGCAGATCAAGGACAGCGTATTCATCATCACCGGCGGGGCGTCGGGTCTCGGCGCCGGCACCGGACGGATGCTGGTGGCGCAGGGCGCCAAGGTGGTGCTGGCCGATCTCAACGAGGCGGCAGGCAGGGCTCTGGCTGCCGAACTGGGCGCCAATGCGCGCTTCGTGACGACCAACGTGGCTGACGAAACCAGCGCCAAGGCATGCGTTGCGGCGGCCGTGGCAGCCTTCGGCGGTTTGCATGGCCTGGTCAATTGCGCCGGCATCGCGCCGGCCGAAAAGGTGTTGGGCAGGAACGGCCCGCATTCGCTGGATGTCTTCGCCAGGACCGTTACGGTCAACTTGGTCGGCTCGTTCAACATGATTCGCCTTGCCTCCGAAGCCATGAGCCAGGGTGCGCCGAACGCGGCCGGCGAGCGCGGCGTGATCGTCAGCACTGCTTCGGTCGCGGCCTACGATGGACAGATCGGTCAGGCGGCGTATGCGGCGTCGAAGGGCGGCGTGGTCGGCATGACGCTGCCGATTGCGCGCGAACTGGCGCGCTTCGGCATCCGGGTCATGACCATCGCCCCGGGCATTTTCGAAACGCCGATGCTGCTCGGCATGCCGCAGGAAGTGCAGGATGCCCTGGGCAAGATGGTGCCCTTCCCCTCGCGCCTGGGCAAGCCGGCCGAGTACGCGGCACTGGTGCGGCACATCATCGAGAATGAGATGCTCAACGGCGAGGTGATCCGCCTCGACGGTGCCATCCGCATGGCACCGAAGTAAGCTCGAGCTTGGCTGATCCGGCCTGAACATGGCCGTTACGGAACCCTGCTACCACTGCGGCCTGCCGATTCCGGCAGGTGTCGAACTCACGGTCGAGATCGGCGGCCAGCGGCGCGAGATGTGCTGCGCCGGTTGCCAGGCGGTGGCGCAGGCGATCGTCGACAACGGCCTGGCCGATTACTACCGGCATCGCGACGCGATGCCGGAAAGCCCGCGCGAAGCCTTGCCGCAGATCGTGGCCGAGTTCGGCCTGTTCGATCATCCCGAGGTACAGAAGAACTTCGTGCGGCGGGCCGAGGGCGCGGCGGGCGAGCATGAGCGGGAAGCCGCGCTGATCCTCGAAGGCATCACCTGTGCCGCCTGCGTCTGGCTCAACGAATCGCATGTGCGGCGCCAGCCCGGCGTCACCGCGATCGACATCAACTACGCCACGCGCCGGGCGCGGGTGCGCTGGGACGAGCGCGCGACAAAACTCTCGGCGATTCTCGAGGCCATCGCCGCGATCGGCTACCGGGCGCACCCCTACGACGTCGGCCGTTCGGAGGCGCTGGCGCAGCAGGAGCGCAAGGCGGCGCTGTGGCGGCTGTTCGTGGCCGGCTTCGGCATGATGCAGGTGATGATGTATGCGGTGCCGGTGTATCTGGCCGATGGCGACATGACGCCGGACATCGAAGCTTTGATGCGCTGGGCCAGCCTGATCCTGACCGTGCCGGTGATCCTGTATTCCGCCGCGCCCTTCTTCCTCAGCGCCTGGCGCGACCTGAAGCTGCGCCGCGTCGGCATGGACGTGCCGGTGGCGCTGGGCGTCGGCGCGGCCTTTGCCGCCAGCGTCTGGGCGACGCTGAGCGCGGCGGGCGAAGTGTATTTCGATTCGGTGACCATGTTCGTTTTCTTCCTGCTCTCGGGCCGCTATCTGGAAATGATGGCGCGGCAGAAGGCGGCGCGCAGCGTGGAGACCCTGGCGCGCGCCATTCCGGCCTTCGCGACACGCCTGCCCGTCTGGCCGTGCTCCGCTGCGGATGCGGCAGGCGAGCGAATCGCGGTAGCCGAATTGCGCGTCGGCGACGCGGCGCAGATCAAGCCGGGCGAGACGGTGCCGGCCGACGGTTGCGTGCTCGACGGCGAGAGCGCCGCCGATGAATCGCTGCTGACCGGCGAGAGCCGCCCGGTGCCGAAGCGGGTCGGCGATGCGCTGACCGGAGGCAGCGTGAATACGGCGAGCCCGCTGGTGATGCGCGTCGAACGTGTCGGCGAGGCGACGCGCGTGGCCGCCATTCAGCGTTTGATGGAACGTGCCGCAGCGGAAAAGCCGCGGCTGGTAGAGGTCGCCGATCGCGTGGCCGGGCGCTTCATCGTCGCGCTGCTGGTGCTGGCGGTGGCGACGGCACTGGCCTGGTGGTGGATCGATGCGTCGCGCGCACTGTGGATTTTCGTTGCCGTGCTGGTGGTGAGCTGTCCCTGCGCGCTGTCGCTGGCGACACCGGCGGCGCTGACCGTGGCGACCGGTGCCCTGGCCGCGCGCGGCGTGCTGGTGACGCGCGGCCATGCGATCGAGGCCCTGGCGCGGGCCGATCGATTCATTTTCGACAAGACCGGCACGCTGACCGTGGGGCGCATGGAGCTGGTCGACACCATAGTCATCCGCGGCGATTCCGGGCGTGCGCTGGCGCTGGCGGCCGCGCTCGAGCGCGGTTCCGAGCACCCCATTGCGCGCGCCTTGCTCACCGGTGCCGGTGATACTCATATCGAGGTCGACGACCTGCGCACCACCACCGGTGCCGGCGTCGAGGGCCGGATCGAGGGCGGTGTCTGGCGTCTGGGTCGTCCCGAATTCGTCGCCGCGCTGCATGGCCAGGAAGTTGCGGCCGGTGTCCAGGCCATAGTCGGCGCCGGCGATACGGTGATCGCCCTGGGCAATGCCGAGGGCTGGCAGGCCTTCTTTCGCCTCAGCGACGGCCTGCGTCCCGAGGCCGCGGCCATGGCGACCGAACTGGCTGCGGCCGGGGTCCGGCTTGCGGTTTTCAGCGGTGACGCTCCGGCCGCCGCCGCGCGCATCGGCGCGGCGCTGGGCATCGCCGATGCACGCGGCGGACTCTCGCCGGAGGACAAGCACGCGGCGCTCAAGGCCTTGCAATTGGCCGGCGAGACAGTGGCCATGGTCGGCGACGGCGTGAACGATGCGCCGGTGCTGGCGCAGGCGCAGATATCCATCGCCATGGGCGGCGGTGCCGATCTGGCACGGGCCAATGCGGACGTGGTGCTGCTCGGCAACAACCTGCAGGCCTTGCCGCAAGGGCTGACACTGGCGCGACGCACTTTGAGCATCGTCAAACAAAACTTGGTGTGGGCTTTCGCCTACAATTTCCTGGCGATTCCGCTGGCCATGACCGGCTGGGTCACACCCTGGATGGCCGGCATCGGCATGTCGGCCAGTTCGCTGCTGGTGGTTCTCAATGCCCTGCGTCTGCAGCGGGGCTAGGTGGTGGGCATGGACATCCTGTATCTCCTGATACCGCTCTCCCTGGTGCTGGTCTTCGTCATCGCCGCCTTGTTCTGGTGGTCCCTGCAAAGCGGCCAGTATGAGGATCTCGAAGGCCCCGGCCATCGCGTCCTGATGGACGATGATCGCGCCGACGTCCCGGGAAATCGCAGCACTGTTGACTCAGATCAAGGTGCGACCGGTGACAAATAACCATACTTCGCATGGGTTTTATGGTGATGGCTTCGCGCCGTTGCCCAAAGGCTCTCTGTTGGGGTTAGGGGTGCGCGTTGCGCACCCTTTTTTTTCGCCCTTCACACTCCCCGGTTTTGCCGTCAGAGCTCAAGAAGCCAGGTCCATCGCGCCATAAACCATAATGATATTATTGTTATTTTCCTTGAAGTCGGATATATTTTGATCTTTATCAAACGCCACTGATATTTCAGGTGTAATCTCCCCCGAAATTTCATACTGCACCGCATCAATTGCGGTGTCGTGACCGGTTTCTTTTTGACTATGTGAGGTGTATCCATCATGCAATCGCAAGCGACTTACAACTACAAAGTCGTGCGCCAGTTCGCTGTGATGACCGTAATCTGGGGCATCGTCGGCATGCTGGTCGGCGTCGTCATCGCCGCCCAACTGGTGTGGCCGGAACTGAACGTGCACGAGTGGCTGAGCTACGGGCGCTTGCGTCCCTTGCACACCAATGCGGTGATTTTCGCGTTTGGCGGTTGCGCGCTGTTTGCCACGTCCTACTACGCGGTACAGCGCACCAGCCATGCGCCGCTGTTTGCGCCGGGGCTGGCCGCCTTCACCTTCTGGGGCTGGCAACTGGTCATCGTGCTGGCCGCGCTGTCGCTGCCGCTGGGCTTTACCTCCGGCAAGGAGTACGCGGAACTCGAATGGCCGATCGACATCCTGATCACGCTGGTCTGGGTGTCCTACGCCGTGGTGTTCTTCGGCACCATCGTCAAGCGCAAGGTTTCGCACATCTACGTCGCGAACTGGTTCTTCGGCGGCTTCATCCTCACCGTTGCCGTGCTGCACCTGGTCAATAGCGCGGCCGTTCCGGTCATGGCCGCCGGCATCCTGACGCCGAAGTCCTACTCGGCCTACGCCGGCGTGCAGGACGCGATGATCCAGTGGTGGTACGGCCACAACGCGGTGGGTTTCTTCCTCACCGCCGGCTTCCTCGGCATGATGTATTACTTCGTGCCGAAGCAGGCCGGACGCCCGGTGTATTCCTATCGCCTGTCGGTGGTGCACTTCTGGGCCCTGATCTTCACCTACATGTGGGCCGGTCCGCACCACCTGCACTACACCGCACTGCCGGACTGGACGCAGTCGGTCGGCATGGTCTTCTCGCTGATCCTGCTGGCACCGTCGTGGGGCGGCATGATCAACGGCATCATGACGCTGTCGGGCGCCTGGCACAAACTGCGTGACGACCCGATCCTGAAGTTCATGATCACCTCGCTGTCCTTCTACGGCATGTCGACTTTCGAAGGTCCGATGATGTCGATCAAGACGGTTAACGCACTGTCGCATTACACCGACTGGACCGTGGGTCACGTGCATTCCGGTGCGCTGGGCTGGGTCGCGATGATTTCCATCGGTTCGATCTACTACCTGCTGCCGCGCCTGTTCGGCAAGGCCGAGATGGCCTCGAAGAAACTGATCGAAGTGCATTTCTGGGTGGCTACCATCGGCGTCGTGCTCTACATCGCCTCGATGTGGATTGCCGGCGTGATGCAGGGTCTGATGTGGCGTGCAACGAACGTGGATGGCACGCTGACCTACTCCTTCGTCGAGTCGGTCAAGGCGACCTATCCGTTCTGGACCATACGCCTGCTGGGCGGCCTGCTGTTCCTCTCCGGCATGGTCATCATGGCCTACAACATGTTCCTGACCATGGCTGGCGGCAAGGCGGTCAATGCGCCGGTACTCGAGCCCGCAGCGGCCCACTAAGCCTGTTCACAGATTAAGGAGCTACAAATCATGTTGACGCATGACAAAATCGAACGGAACGTGGGGCTGCTGATCGTCCTGACCGTTCTTACCATCAGTGTGGGCGGCTTGCTGGAGATCGTCCCGCTGTTCTTCCAGAAATCCACCACCACGCCGACCAATGAACTGGTCAAGCCCTACAGCCCGGTGCGCCTCGCGGGACGCGACATCTACATCCGCGAGGGCTGCTACAACTGCCACTCGCAGATGATCCGTCCGTTCCGCGCCGAGACCGAGCGCTATGGCCACTACTCGGTGGCAGGCGAGTTCGTCTATGACCATCCCTTCCAGTGGGGCTCGAAGCGAACCGGCCCCGATCTGGCGCGAGTGGGCGGCCGCTATTCGGATCAGTGGCACAGGACGCACTTGCTGAATCCGCGCGACGTGGTGCCCGAATCCAACATGCCGGCCTATGCCTGGCTGGATCGTCCGCTCAAGGACGACGCCATCGAGGGCAAGATGAAGGCGCTGCGCGCAGTGGGCGTGCCCTATACCGATGCCGAAATCGCCGGTGCGAAAAAGGCCATCGAGGGCGTGACCGAGGTCGACGCCTTGATCGCTTACCTGCAGGGCATGGGCACCGCGCTCAAGCAGACAAGGTAGGCAAAGTGGACATCAACGATCTGCGCTCCCTCTTCACCGTGCTGGCGTTCGTCGCCTTCATGGGCATCGTGTGGTGGGCGTATTCGGACCGGCGCAAGAAGACCTACGACGAGGCGGCGATGATGCCGCTCGATGACGACAGTCCCATTGTGCCGCCGGCGCCGCAGATTACGAAGAATCAGGAAAGGAAATCATCATGAGTGATTTTGTCAGCGGCTTCTGGAATATCTATGTAGTGGGCATTGTGCTGGTCAGCATCATCGGCTGCGGCGTCTTCCTCTGGTCGCAGAGTTCGGCCAGGCATGTGCCGGGCGAGACCACCGGCCACGTGTGGGACGAGGACCTGCAGGAGTTCAGCAACCCCTTGCCGAGCTGGTGGCGCTGGCTGTTCTACATCACCATCGTTTTTTCGCTGTTCTACCTGGCGATGTATCCCGGCCTCGGTAGCTTCAAGGGCCAGTTCAACTGGTCGTCCACCGGACAGTATGACGGCGAGATGAAAAAGGCCGATGACCAGTACGGGCCGATCTTCAAGAAGTTCCAGAGCCAGGACATTCGTGCCGTCGCTGCCAACGCCGAGGCGAAGGAAATGGGCCAGCGCCTGTTCCTGACCTACTGTTCGCAGTGCCACGGTTCGGATGCCAAGGGCGCGCGCGGCTTCCCCAACCTGACCGACAAGGACTGGCTGTTTGGCGGTACGCCGGAGCAGATCAAGGAGTCGATTGCCAAGGGACGTGACGCGATGATGCCGGCCAAGGGCGTCAAGCCGGACTTGAATGGCGACCAGATCAAGGACCTGGCAAGCTATGTGCGGTCCCTCTCAGGCCTGGCCAGCGATTCGATTCGCGCCCAGCGCGGCAAGGAACTGTTTGGAGCAGCCTGCGGCGCCTGCCACGGTCCGGATGGCAAGGGCATGCTCGGCGTCGCGCCGAATCTTGCCGACAAGACCTGGCTCTACGGCAGCACCGAGGACACCATCGTCGAGACGATTACCAAGGGCCGCGTGAATCGCATGCCGGCTTTCGGCGAGTTCCTCGGCGACGCGAAGGTGCACCTCCTGACCGCCTATATCTATGGTCTCGGCGGTGGCAGCACGGATGCAGATCCGGCGACGCCCACGGCCGCAGAACCGGCGGCACCTGCGGAAAAGAAGTAAACTGGGCTTGCTTCCCCGGTTCCGGAACTTCCGGTGCCGGGGAATTTTAGCCGGCGTTTATCAGAATATCGTTATACGATAATCATGGCTTCAGGCACCTCCCGACTATCTCCGCTATCGCCAGATAGCACGCCAGTCTTCGTCGAAGAGAGTCTTTACGAAGTTCACCAAAAGGTGCACCCGCGCGCCGTCAGCGGCGTCTTCGCGACCTGGCGCTGGGCCATGGTGTGGTTTACCCAGCTCATCTTCTACGGCGTCTGCTGGCTGCCCTGGAACGGACGACAAGCCGTGCTGTTCGACCTGGTGGAACGCAAGTTCTATATCTTCGGCCTGGTCTTCTGGCCGCAGGACGTGATTTTTCTCGCCGTCCTGCTGATCATTTCGGCCTATTCGCTGTTTTTGTTCACCGCCGTCGGTGGTCGCCTGTGGTGCGGCTATGCCTGTCCGCAGACGGTGTACACGGAAATCTTCACCTGGATCGAACAGAA
>JAPTVL010000499.1 GCA_028065725.1 Betaproteobacteria bacterium | reverse complement strand
GGCATCCCCGCCGACGCGCATATCGCCACCCTGCGCGGCGACTTTCTGGATTACTGCGACGACCAGAATCTCGATGCGACCTTCGAGCCGGTGCGCGTCTAGCCGTTTGATCCCCCGTTCAATTTTTGGAGTTCATCATGATGCGTGCCCTGACATTGGGCTCAGCCCTGCTCTCACTCAGCATGCCGGCATACGCCGGCATGTATGCAGACGACTTGTCGCGTTGCCTGGTCGAGAAAACCACGGCCGCTGATAAAAATGCGCTGGTGCGCTGGGTGGTCGCCACCACGTCGCTGCACCCTGCGGTGAAATCGATCGCCCGGGTAAGTGCCGAGGAACGCACTCGCGCCAACCGGGAAACCGCACTGCTATTTGATCGCCTGCTGACCGGGTCCTGTATCGGGCAGACCCGGCAGGCAGCAAAATATGAGGGTGCCGTGGCGTTTCAGACCGGTTTCCAGACACTGGGTCAGGTTGCCATGGCTGAACTGTTTGCTGACCCCGACGTGGCCAAAGGCCTGGGAGAACTCAACAAGCTGATCGACGCGAAAAAGCTCCAGCAGGCACTGGAAGCGGGCAACTGACCCAGTGGAGCTTTGCTGCACCGGGCCGCTCACTTGCAGGCGCCAAATTTAAAGACGCGAGCGAGGTCGTCGCGTTTCCCTATTTTCTCGCTGCCGGCACCCACGTGGCGCAGGACATCCCGGAAGCCATCGCCGAATTTGCCACCAGCCATCCCGGCATAAAAGTGCGGCTGACGCAGCATCTCGGCGCCTCGGTCACCCTGCCGGCGGCGATTCTCGGCATGGCCGCCTGAGCGGCGGGCTTCAGATGTCCTGACTCTCGGTGCTGCCGAGTTCGATGTAGAACATCGGCATGACCTCCTCCTGGTTCTTGGGACGCGGCTGGCTGCGCACCAGCGCCGCCTCGACCCGCGCAGCCTGCAGTGCCGGGCGATCGATGACGGCGGGATACAGCCGATAATGCTTCTCGAGCGTCTCGGCCTGCTGGCAGGCGGCGGCTTCCAGCGCGCTGCGGGTGGCCGGGTCGAGGTGCGGCAGCAGCAGCATCCAGGGCGCCTGCCAGGCGTGATAATCGTGCACCAGCCGGGTGTGCGCCGCATCCATGCCGGCGGTGGCGATGAACAGCGGCGGGAAGGCGTCGGCGTCGAGCACGCGGCCGCGCAGATGGTCGCCGCCTTTCAGCGTGTGCAGACCCAGCCCCGCCCCGTCGTCGGAACGGCTAAACCATTGCACCATACCGCTGGCGAGGCTGTTCACGTAGCGCGTCAGGTACACCCCCGCGGGTTCGCCCAGACCGGCGATCGCCGCACTCTGGAAGCGTTCCTGCGCGGCCATGCCGGCGCGCCAGTCGAGCGGCGGTTTCGTGTCGGTTTCGCTGTCCGCGCGCACGCTGTGCAACAGGGCCAGCGGCTGCTCGTGGTGGTCGAGCAACCACAGTTCGAACGGATCGCGGAACTTGAACGGCACCTCGCGATGCACCTTGAGCAGGTGCTCGAATACCACCGCACCCATGTCCTCCAGCCGCTTGAAGTCGTCCGACGGATACAGGGGGCCGCGCTTGAGTCCTTTTTCCGCCGACCAGTGGCCGTAGCGGATATCGGAAATCTGCGCGCGCTTGCCGGCGCGTCCCAGGCCGTCGAGCAGCGCATCGTTGGCCACGTAGATATCCCACTCGATGCCGTCGGTCGTTACCGCCTCGGCCGACTGATAACGAATAGTGTGCACCACCCCGCGAAACGGGTTGAGCAGGCGTTGGGCGTAGCACTCGATCTGCATGGGCTGGAACGCTACATCGCTTGATGATCCGGGCGCGTCATTCTTTGGCCGCTGGCCGGATTTGACCAGGCGGCCCGTCGTTGCCGGACGCGCTCATGAAGGCAAACAGCGTCGCGCGCATCGCTTCTTCCACCGACATGTCGATCGGCTGCACCCAGTCGCGCGGCACGAATACCGTGTAGCCGCCGATCATGTAGCCCATGGGCAGGTAGACCGCCACGCGGTCGCCCTGCAGAAAGCCGGCAGGCAGGTCGTCGACACGCTGGCGCGTGACCAGCCCCACCACTTCAAGCGCCTGCCCCGGCATTCTGAGGATCACCACCATTTGCTGCGCAGACTGGCTGCGCTGCGGTGAAAAATAATCGGCAAATTCCTTGAGCGAAGAATAGATGCTCTTCACCACCGGAATATTCGTGAAGGGCAGTTCCACCAGCGACAGCAGCTTGCCCGCGCCGCGTTGGGATACCAGAAAACCAAGCAGGAAAATCCCGGCGATCCCCAGCAGCAGGCCCATACCCGGAACGTAGAATCCCCCGATGAACGGCCGGATCAACTGCATGGCCAGAGTCTCGCTCCATACCAGGAAGACATAGAATAAATATACTGTCAGCCCGAGCGGCAGGGCAGTGATCAGGCCACGGAAAAAATATTGATAGAGTTGCTTGGTCAAGTTGGGGCCCCGAGGCTACGCATGAGAAATGCGCAGTAATTCGATAAGCATAGCAGCGGGGCGCAGCGAAATTCATACAGCTTATTCACTTTGGGGGCGTCCCCATGAAAGCCCCTGTATCCATCGCCCTTGCCTTTCCCGCCTTGCTGGCGGGCTGTGCCAGCGGCCCACTGCCGAAGAGCAGGCCGCCATGGCCGCCGATGCGCGCAAGGCCAGCGGCGCGCTGATCCAGAAGCTCGGGGGTGAGCTGAAAGAAGCGATCGCCACCAAGGGCCCAGACGGGGCGATCGGCGTGTGCAAGGAGCGCGCGCCGCAGATTGCTGCCGAGGCGTCGAAGCAGTTCAGCGTCGAGACCAAGCGCGTCAGCCCGAAAAACCGCAACCCCGCCGGCGTGCCTGATGCCTGGGAAGCCGAAGCCCAGGCCGGGCTGGAAAAGCGCCTGGCTGCCGGCGAAAAGCCGGAAACCCTCGACACCTGGCAGGTCGTCAGCACGGCGAGCGGCAAGCAGTTCCGCTACGCCAACACTGCCGGTGCAGCCGCTGTGCCTGACCTGTCACGGTGATCCCGCCGGCATTCCCGACGGCGTGAAGGCGCGCCTTGCCGCCGAATATCCGCTGGACAAGGCCAGCGGCTACGCACCCGGCATGGTGCGCGGCATCGTCTCGATCAAGCGTTCGCTGTAAGCCAATCGACAGCCGGATTGCCGTCAATCCGGCTGCGTGTCCACCTGGCCGGCGCAGCGCCAGGCGGGACAAAAAATTTGCACGGGCAGGCTTCAGTCCCGCGCAGCACTGCCGATTGCTCTACTGATGAGTCCAGGTTTGTCGTGGAGGAATGAAGCGTGCTGAATCGTCTTGTAGGAATGTTGTCGGGCAAGGAGAACGCCGCTGCGCCGCCGCCGCGTGTCGTGTCGGCCGAGCGGGTTTCGGCGACCAAGCCGGCACCCAAAGCGCCTTCGGTCATGCGTCGCGAAGCCTTGCTGGGGCGCGACCAGAAAGTGGCGGGTTACACCTTCATGCTGCGCCGCACCCTCGACGAGCAACGTGATTCGGCGCTGCCCGACGTGCAGCGGCTCTACGACGAGACCCTGCTCGGCAACCTTGAGCGCATGGATATTGCGCGTCTGCTGGAACAGCGTCTGGCCTTCGTGCCGATTGCGCCCGCCACCCTGAATCATTTGCTCATCGAGGGCTGGCCTGCTGCCGGCACGGTATGGGTCCTGAATATCGACACCCAGACCCTGATCGACGAGGCCCTGCTTGCCCGCATGGGCGAGCTGAAATCACGCGGGTTCAATTTCGCCCTGCATGCCGACGCGGTCATCCGTCCCGAGCGGCACGGACTGCTGCAGCATGCCGATTATGTGTTGATGGACGTCAGCAGCGAGGACATCCCCGCCATCACCACGCAAATGGCAGCGATCTCCAAGATGGCTGCGGGCAAGCGTTTCGTGGCGATGGAGGTGCAATCGCTGGAAGCCTTCCACATGTGCCACAAGCTGCAGTTTGCGCTGTTCATGGGGCCGTTCATCACCCGCCGCGAAAACCTGGGCAATCCGGCCATGGGACCGTCGCGCGCCAAGGTGCTGGACCTGATGAACCGCGTGCGCACCGGCGCCGAGCAGCCTGAACTCGCTGCCCAGTTTCGCCACGACCCTGCGTTGTCGGTGCGTCTGCTGCGCTACGTCAATTCGCCCGGCATGGGGCTGATGAGCAAGATCGGCGGCATCGAACAGGCGCTGATGGTGATGGGGCAGGATAAGCTGTATCGCTGGCTGACGCTGATCCTGTTTACCGGCGGTCAGACCCAGGAGCTCGATCAGGCGATACTGGAAAATGCCTTGGTGCGTGGCCGCGTGGCCGAGCAGTTGGCCGGACGCGCACTGTTTGCCAAGGCGCGCGACGAGATTTTCGTTGCCGGGCTGTTTTCGCTGCTCGACGTGGTGATGCGCTTGCCGATGGAACAGGTGCTGAAGCAGATCAGCCTGCCCGCCGAAATCACCGAGGCCATCGTTTCGCAGCGCGGACCGTATGCGCCCTACCTGGCGCTGGCGATTGCCTGCGAGCAGGACGACCAGAGCAGTATCGAGGCATTGGCCAGGCAAATCGGGCGCGAGGTCGACGACATCAATGGCGTGCACATGGACGCGCTCCTGTGGGCGCAGCAACTGTCCGCCGACGTTTGAGCTGAGATGACGGCAGCTGCTGCCAGCGCAACCGCATGGTGTGTCTACATGCTGCGCTGTGCCGACGGTTCGCTCTACACAGGCATCACCACCGATGTCGATCGCCGCGTTGCCGAACACAACGGCGACGGTGTGCTGGGTGCCCGCTATACCCGTAGCCGCCGGCCGGTCGAGCTGGTCTACGTGGAAGCCGCCGCCAGCCGCGCGGAGGCCGCACGACGCGAGGCCGCGATCAAGCGGCTGGATCGCGCGCGCAAGCTGGCGCTGTGCGCTTCAGCGCGATAATCCCCCGTTCCCCTTCAACTGCCGTTGACGCCATTCACCCGCGCCTGCAAAGACGGCAGGGTGATTTCGACCGCACGCCGGCCGGCCTCGATGGCGATGGCGGCGCGGTGAAACTCCATGAGTCCCAGATCCGCGAGCTGCGGTGTCACCATCACGTCGGCCGGCTCGCCTGCCAGCCGACTGCGCGTGATCAGCACCTGCATGATGTTGATGCTGCTCGCCAGTACGTCGAGCATCGCCGGTGGCCCGGGTTCGTCGCGGTGGTTGAGGCCGAGTTGCGACATGCCGGCCTGGATGCGCGCCAACACCGCGTCGGTCAGTGTTTCGGGTTCGGCCGAGGCGTGAATGCGGGTCGCTTTGGCAGGTTTGGGCTTGAGGTGGCGGCCCAGCAGGTCGGAATTGAGATCGACTGCGATCACAATGTCGGCGCCCATCGCGCGGCATAGCGACACCGGCACCGGATTGACCAGCCCGCCATCGACCATCCAGCGGCCATCGCGTTGCACCGGGGTGAACAGGCCGGGCAGCGCGATCGAGGCGTGTACCGCGTCCGACACCCTGCCTTCGCGCAGCCACACCTCGCGGCCGCGCTGCAGGTCGGTGGCAACGGCGCCAAACGGCCGCGGCAGTTCGCGGATGTCGCGGTCGACAAAATGGCTGCGGAAGAACTCGATCAGCCTGTCGCCCTTGATCAGTCCGCTGCAAAGCGAAAAATCCAGAAAGCTCACCACGGTCTGCAGGCGCAGGCTGCGCACCCAGTTTTCCAGCTGGTCGAGATCACCGTCCACATAAGCGGCCCCGACCAGCGCACCGATCGATGTGCCGCAGACGATGTCCGGCTGGACCCCGGCATCCTGCAACGCCCGGATGACGCCGATATGTGCCCAGCCGCGCGCCGAACCGCCGCCCAGCGCCAGACCGATACGGGGGCGGGAAGGGGGCATGGGCAAGCGAGACGCTTTCATTTGGCTAGCTTAACCGGCTTCAGCCCGATGCGGTGACTGAAAGCGGGCGGGCAAAAAAACGGC
>JAPTVL010000375.1 GCA_028065725.1 Betaproteobacteria bacterium | reverse complement strand
AGGCCGCTCTTGCCCTTCGTGGCCGCACGAATGCCGGCCGCGAGCGGGTACATCGACATGCCCTTGTCGAAGGCGTAGATCGACATGCCGGCGTAGCGACGGAGCTGCGCGGCGATGATGCCCAGGTGCGTCGATTTGCCTGCGCCGGTCGGGCCGAACATGAAGGTGTGGCCCAGGTCGCGCACGTGCAGGTTCAGGCGGAACGGCGTAGCGCCCACCGTCACGCAGTGCATGAGCGCCGGCGACAGCGGCGGGTACATCGGGCACGGAGCCGTGGCGCTGCCCGTCCAGATCGAGCTTGTCGGCAGCAGGTCGGCCAGGTTCATCGTGTTGATGAGCGGCCGGCGCACGTTCTCGACGCCGTGGCCGGGCAAGCTGCCCAGGTACGCATCGAGCGTGTTGATCGTCTCGATACGGGCCGCGAAGGCCAGGCGGTTGACGGCCTTCTCGACCAGGAGCGCGGAGGCCGCCAGGCGCTCCCGATCCTCGTCCATCAGCACGACTACGCTGGTGTAGTAGCCGGCCGCCACCAAGCCGCTGTTGACCTCGGCGATGGCCGCCTCGGCGTCGCCGACCATCGCGGCCGCGTCCTGGTTGATCGAGCCGGTATTCGTGTTGAACACCTGATCGAAGAAGCCGCGAATCTTCTGCTTCCACTTCTTGCGGAACTTGTCCAGGTGCTTCAAGGACTCGTGCTGATCCATGAAGATGAAGCGGCTCGACCAGCGGTATTCGCTGGGCAGCTCGGCCAGGGCCGAGAGCACCCCAGGCGTTGACTCCAAGGGGAAGCCTTCGATGGCGACCACCTGGATGAACTTGCGCCCGATCTTGGGCACGACGCCGCCCCACAGCTCTTGCCCGCCGATTACCGCATCGAGGTACATCGGATTGCTGGGCAGCATGACCGGGTGATGGAGGCCCGTCACGCAGAACTGCAACCAGCTCAGGAAGTCATCGTGCGTGACTTCCCTGCCCTCTTCCGACACGACTTTTTGGCCGCGCAGGCGCGTCATCTTGACCGCCGAGGACAGGCGCGATTCCAGGCTGGTGATCTCGCGCTTGAACTGCGCAATCAGGCCCGTAGTGCGCGCCGTATGGTCGGGAGCCACCGCATCGTCATCGAACATGAGTTCGACAAACTTGCGCTGGGCCAGCACTGGCGGGAACCACGTGACGGTCAGGACAAAGTAGCCCTCGAACATCGCGCCCAGGCCCTCGAACAAGCGCCGGCGTTCCTCGTCAATGGCGAAGGAAACGGAGTCGGGGAACGATGACACGCCCCGCTCCGAGTAGTTCGGCGCAGGCCGACGCACAGCATCGACATGCACCATCCAGCCGTTCCCCAGGCCCGCCAGGGCCTGGTTGATGCGGAACGACACCATTTCCCGCTGTTCCTCGGTGCTGCTGGCGTTGTCATCACCCTTGTACAGCCAGGCGGCCATAAAGGAGCCGTTCTTGCCCACGATCACGCCGTCATCGACCACGGCGGCGTAATTGAGCAGATCGGCCAGGCCGGCATCCTTGGCGCGATGCTTCTTGAGCTTCAGCTCGGCATCGACAGCCCGGATGCGGGCAAAGAGGATGAGCAACAGAACCGCACCGAGCACAGCAATGGCAATTGCGATTGCTTCGATCATTTGTATTGCTTCCCTTGACTCGGCGTGTTGTCACGGAAGGGCGTGCTGCGAGCCGGGTAGTACGGCTTGTACCGGCGGTGCCGCAGGTACACGTGTCGCAGCTTCGGATCGGCCTTCGCCATGAGGCGCAGCGCGAAGAGCGCGCCGAACCACAAGGCGATGCCGAACACCGTTGCCCTCACTTCTTGGGCGCTGAAAATCAGCGCGCCGGCCAGCAGGCCCGAGAACATCACCAGCTCACGATCCCCGCCCATGAACAGGTTTTCTCGGTTGCCGGCCCTACGGATGGGGATCGCGCGCAGAGCCATGACTTACCCCGCGATGTGGCCGCGCTCGGCCCAGCGCATGACGGCTTCGCCGGGGAAGCCGGCCACGTCCAGCGCGGCGACCTTGACCTGGTGCAGCGCGCCATCGGTCAGGGCGGCGATTTCCGCGCCACGGCCGAAGAACGTGCTCATCATGTTCTGCGCGCCGACCAGCAGGGCCATGACCAGGACGATGAAGATCAACGTGCGGAAGAAGCCGTTGAGTTCGCCGCCGAAGATCAGGATGCCGCCGGCGACCACGATGCCGATGATCGACAGCGCGAAGGCCACCGGGCCGGTGACGGAGTTGCGGAGGTTGGTCAGCCAGCTCTCATACGGCAGAGAGCCGCCGGTGCCCTCGGAGGCGAATGCGTGCTGGGGGGCCAGCAGGAAGAACGCCAGGAGGGCGAAGAGGCCCATGTAGAACAGGGCGTTGCGGTTGAGGCGGAATGCCGGGAAGGTTGCTTGCATTGGTCGTAACTCCTAGTCAGAGGGTTTTGGTGATGTACTGGCCGTTGGCGAACCCGGAAACCTCCAAGATTTCCTGGATGCGCCGCGAGCCTTCGACGCGGGCGATATGAACAACCACGTGAACCGCCTCGCCGATAAGCGGTTCAATGGGTTTCGGGGAATCGGGGTGCATGCTGATGAGCATGGCGAGCCGATCCAATCCAGCTTTGGCGTTGTTTGCGTGCAGGGTTGCAGCACCTCCTTCGTGCCCGGTGTTCCAGGCCATCAACAGATCAAGGGCTTCGGGGCCGCGCACCTCGCCGACCAGGATTCGGTCGGGGCGCATGCGGAGGGTGGTTTTCAGCAGCGCCGTCATGTTCACGTCGATGCTGGTGTGGTACTGGACGTAGTTCTCGGCGGCGCACTGGATTTCGCCGGTGTCCTCGATGATGAAAACCCGCTCGGTCGGGTCTTGAATCACCATCTCGTTGATGATCGCGTTCACCAGCGTGGTCTTGCCCGAGCCGGTGCCGCCGATCACAAGGATGTTCCGGTGCGCGCGCACCGCTGCAATCAATGCCTCGCGCTGCGGCGCGGTCATGATTCCGCGTTCGACGTACTGATCGAGCGTGAAGATGGCGACGGCCTTCTTCCGAATGGCGAAGGTGGGTGCGGGCACAACCGGCGGGAGCTGGCCGGCGAAGCGACTGCCATCAAGGGGCAGCTCGCCTTCCAGGATCGGCTTGGAGCGCGTGACTTCCTTGCCGTGGTAGCCCGCGATGGTTTCGATGATGGCTTGCGCCTGCGCGACGCGCAGCGTGCCGATGCACTTCATCGGCTCGCCCAGGCGTTCGAGCCAGAGCTTGCCGTCCGCGTTGAGCATGATTTCAACGGTCTTGGGATCGTTGAGGGCGGCCAGCAGCTCCGGCCCCATGTCGCGTTCGAGCTTCTTCTTCGCCCGTTCCTTGATGCTGTTGTGTTCTGGTTTCTGGTCGGTCATTCCGTATGCCCTGTATGCCGTTGCGTTTCGCGCATTCTACACAGGTTCATACGATATACCGAACTAATTTCGACCGCAACACCGAAGCGCACAAGGGTGACTTCGGCCGCGACGTTGCATCGCGGATTGCAGGGGCGAAAGAGGCGACAACGCGGCGCATGCTCCGTGCGCCCTCGCGCCGAACCCGTGGCGTTTGCGTTATGGGTTGTCCGGGGGTTGAGCCACCCCGGCGGGCTTTAGCGGCTAAAACTTGGCTGGCTCTTGTGGCTCAGTTCCGCGCCGCTTCCCTTCCCTTCTCACATCCTGGCGTCAACTCCCTCTAAGTTTCTTCCTTGTCGCTTCGCCCCACTTCTTGACGATGAACGCCTGGTGTTCTGGCAGCACGGCCGCCACGCGCTCGAAGCCTGGCGGCAGGCTTCGGGGTGCCTTGCCGCCGGCCAGGGTGTCAAGGGCTTCTTTGTCCAGGTCGGTCGATTCAAGCAGGAGCGGCAGGGGAGTTTCAAGGGCCTGCGCAATGTCCTCCATCACCTTTAGGGAGGGGTTGGCTTTGCCAGTAGTGAGATCGGACAGGAAGGAGATCGAAACCCCCGACCTGTCCGATAGCTCCTTTTTCGTCATGTGCCGCTCATCGAGCAGCCGGAGCACGTTCGTGAAGAAGATGTAGTTGTACAAGGCCCGTATGCCTTCTCTGTGCGGGCGGCAGAAAATTTTAGCCGCTAAAGTTCTTGACCACGGACGCAGGTTTAGCTAAACTGACGACTCCATTAGCGAAAGGAGCATGACGAATGAGCCACAACCTGTTCCAGTTTATCGGTAATCTTACCCGCGATACCGACGTTCGCCATAGCGAAAACAGCGCCCGCGCCGTTTTCGACCTGGCTGTCAATCGCGTGTGGCGCAACGCAGCCGGTGCGAAGCAGGAGCAGACGGACTTCTTCCGCATCAAGTCGTTCGGCGGCCTGGCCGAGAACGCGGGCAAGTACCTGGGCAAAGGCTCCAAGGTGTTCGTCCAGGGCCGCATCGAGCCGACGAAGTACGAGAAGGACGGCAAGACCGAATACGGCTTCGATTTCATCGCCGAGGAAATCGAATACCTGGACACCAAAGCGCCAGGCGGCGGCCAGTAAGGCCAGGCCCGGCCACGGCCGGGCAGTATGCTAGGAGGGAGATTAGATGCAGAACGAGTTCAACGAGCAGGAATACAGGCGCAAGCTCATCGAGGGCGGGCTTAGCGAAGCCGACGCCACCGACCTTGCCGCCCGTACCGCCGCCGCTCGCAGGGACTCGGGCAGCGCCGGCGGGGCCTTCCGCCCCGCCGGTTCCCTCTTCGAGCTGCCGGCCACGGCCGGCGACAACGAGGCGGCTTTGCCGCCGAAGCTACCGACGCCGGCAAGTGCCGCCGTCGAGCGATCCGAGCGCATGGCGCAGGAATCGGCCGAGCTTGCGCGCACGATGGGCCTGCCGCCCGAACCGCGCACCGCCGTGAACAAGATGGCCGAGCAGATCGGCGCGCTGGCCCAGGACAAACGGAGTAGTGCGATGGCGACCAAGAAGCGAACGGCCGGCGGTGAGCTGGCCGAGAAGGTCAGCGAGGCCAAGCAGACGGCCTTGCTCAAGCACACGAAGCAGCAGATCAAGGACATGCAGCTCTCGCTGTTCGACCTGGCTCCCTGGCCGGATCACATGCGGGCACTGCCCAACGACTTCGGGCGGTCGGCGATCTTCACCGTCCGCAACAAGAAGGTGCCGCGCGCCGCGCTGCAAGGCCAGTCGATCTACCACGTCAACAAAGACGTGGAGATCACCTACACCGGGATCGAGCTGCGCGCCGACGACGACGAGCTGGTATTCGCCCAGGTGCTGGAGTACGCGAAGCGCACCGCGCTCGGAGAGCCGGTTTCCTTCACGTTCTACGAGCTTTGCCAGGACTTGGACTGGTCAATCAACGGTCGGTACTACACAAGGGCCGAGGAATGCCTGACGCGGCTCCAGGCGTCGGCCATGCAGTTCTCATCCCAACGCATCGGCCGGCTCGAATCGGTGTCGCTGATCCGGCGCTTCCGCGTCCTGGATCGCGGCAAGCGCACGTCGCGCTGCCAGGTCGAGATCGACGCCGAAATCGTGGTGCTGTTCGCCGGCGACCACTACACGAAATTCGTGTGGGAGAAGTACCGCAAGCTGTCGCCCACCGCGCGGCGCATGTTCGACTACTTCGCCACCCACAAGGAGCCGTACCCGCTCAAGCTGGAGACGTTCCGGCTGATGTGCGGCTCGGATTCCACCCGGCCGAAGAAGTGGCGCGAGCAGGTAGGCGAAGCGTGCGACGAGCTGCGCGAAAACGGCCTGGTCGAAAGTGCGTGGGTGAACGACGACCTGGTGCATTGCAAGCGGTGATCGCCCCCCTGCCCTCCCCTGGAGCCGCCCGAGATCGAGGCGGCTTTTTTTCTCGAGCATCGCCACTTCCGGCGAGGCAGGGGTCGTCTCAGAAAACGGAAAATAAAGCACGCTAAGGCATAGCCGAACCTGCCAAGCTTGCTCCACCCTGTAGTGACGCGATCAGCGGGCAGGAAACGTTCCCCCTTC
>JAPTVL010000077.1 GCA_028065725.1 Betaproteobacteria bacterium | reverse complement strand
ACACCGGACCATTGAAAAAAGCCACCCAGGCGATGAGGGCGAGGCCTGCAACAATGCGGATGATGCGGTCGATCGTGCCGACGTTGGCTGTCATGGAGAGCTCCTTGGAACGGGGATAAGCAGTTTCCACTATAGCGCGCCTTCGGCGCCCTGAGCGATGCCGCGAAGCGGCCACCCGGATGGTGGATTTCGCTCAGGCGACGGGTGGCCGCTGCATGTTACCCTCGCGTCATGCTTCGAATGATCGTGTTTTTTCTGCTGGGGGCGCTGTCCATAGCATCCGTTTGGGCGGCGCCGGGCGATGCCGCGGTGTTGCAGGCGCAGCAGGCGTTTTCCGCACGCAAGCTGGCCAATCTGGAGCGTGCCGCGCGCGACGTGCCGGCCGATCATGTGCTGGCGCCCGCTGTCGAGTACTGGCGCCTGATGCTGACGAGCCGCACCGAGGATGCGCGCATCGCCGATTTCCTGGCACGTCATCCCGGCAGCCGCATGGCCGAAGCGCTGCGCGCCGACTGGCTGAAATCGCTCGGGGCACGCGAAGCCTGGCCGCTCTATCTGGCCGAGTACCCGCGCCTGGTCAAGCCCGATGCCGCGCATCAGTGCTATGCCTACCGCGCCGAATGGGCGCAGGGCAATCGCAGCCACCAGCGCGAGGCGGTCACCTTGTGGTTCACGGGCCGCGACATGCCCTCGGCCTGTTCGCCTCTGTTTGCCCAACTGATCGAGACCGGGCTGATCCGGGAGGAAGACGTCTGGCGCCGCCTGCGGCTGGCGCTGGAAGCGGGCAATCCCAATGTTGCCAGGGTGGTGGCCAATGCGTTGCCGGAAGCCCGGCGTCCGGCTGCGGCGCTGTTTGACCAGGCCACCCGCGATCCGGCCCGTCTGTTGAATGCCAATACCACGCTTGATTTCAACCGGCGCGGTGACCGTGAAATCGCGCTCTATGCGTTCGACCAGCTGGCCAGGCGCCGCTCCGACCAGGCGCAGCAGGCGCTGGCCAGGCGGGCCGCGCAATTCACTGCAGAGGAGCTGGGCACGGCCTGGGCACGGCTCGCCACCTGGGCGGCGCGCCGCCATGAAACCACGGCATTGGCCTGGTTCCAGCAGGCTGGGGCAGCGGTGGCCAGCGACTTTCAGCGCGAATGGCGGGCGCGTGCAGCATTGCGCGCAGGCGACTGGCAAGCCGTTCTGCGCGCAGTCGATGGCATGGACGAGGCGACCCGCGCGCAGCCCGCCTGGCGCTACTGGCGCGCACGCGCCCTGCAGGCCGGCGGCCAGCGCGCCGCGGCCAATCCGCTGTTTCTGGCGCTGTCGCGCGAGCATCATTACTATGGCCAGCTGGCCCAGGAAGAGCTTGGTCCGGTGATGCAGGCGCCGCCCATCAACATCAAGATGGCCGGCGATGACGTCGCGGCCATTGCGCGCCATCCCGGCATCGCGCGCGCGCAGGCCTTTTACGAGCTTGGCCTGCGCAACGAAGCCAGCCGGGAGTGGAACTGGGCGATCCAGACGCTTGCCGACCCGCAGCTGCTGGCGGCTGCCGAGCTTGCCCGCCGCATGGAATGGTATGACCGCGCCATCAACACTGCCGAGCGCACCCGCGAACTGCACGATTTCGAATTGCGCTTTCTCGCGCCCTACCGCGAGTTGGCGCAGCAGGCCGCGCGCGAAAACGAGATCGACGAAGCCTGGGTGTTCGGCCTGATGCGGCAGGAAAGCCGCTTCGTCAACGTCGCCCGCTCCAGCGTCGGCGCATCCGGCCTGATGCAAATCATGCCGGCCACCGCGCGCTGGATCGCAAAACGCCTCGGCATCAAGAAGTTTCATCCGAACGAGATGCAGGATCCGGCCAAAAACATCCAGTTCGGCGCCTACTACCTGAAGTATGTGCAGACCAGCCTCGACGGATCGCCGGTGCTCGCCACCGCCGCCTATAATGCTGGCCCGAGCCGTGCCCAGCGCTGGCGCGATACCCGGTCGATGGAAGCCGCGATCTACATCGAATCGATCCCGTTCGCCGAAACGCGCGATTACGTCAAGAAAGTGATGAGCAACGCCATGTACTACGCGGCGCGTTTCGGCCAGCCCTCGGTGCTGCTGAAGGACCGGCTGGGCATAGTGCCGCCGCGCAGGGTGCCGGTCACTTCCCTCCCCGATGCAGAGGCCATGCAGCAGGCCGAGCAGGCGGACGAGTAGATCCAAGCGCAAATTTTTGCGACATCCGGGATAAAATCAGCAACGCCTTATATTCTGAATCGAACCACAACATGAAGATTGAACGCATCTGCATCCTCGGCGGATCCGGCTTTGTCGGCACCCACCTCGTCAGCCAGCTCGCCGCGCGTGGCCTCAATGTGCGCGTGCTCTCCCATCGCCGCGAAATGGCCAAGGAGCTGATCCTGCTGCCGACGGTGGAAGTGATCGAGGCCGATGTCCACGACCAGCAGGAACTCATTCGCCATTTTCGAGGCATGGGTGCTGTCATCAATCTGGTCGGCATCCTGCACGAAAGCACGGTCGGCCGTGTCGATCTGCCGAGCGCCCGTCGCGGTGATTTCCAGAAGGTCCACGTCGAACTGCCGCGCAAAGTCATCCACGCCATGGGCGAAGCGGGCGTGCATCGCCTGCTGCACATGAGCGCGCTCGGTGCCCATCCGAATTCGCGCTCGGCCTACCAGCGTTCGAAGGGCATCGCCGAGGCGCTGGTGCGCGAGGCCGGCATGCACCACATCGAACACGAAAACTGGTACCTCAACGGACCCAAGTTCATCCATGGCTATGGCCTCAACGTCACGATCTTCCGCCCCTCGGTGATCTTCGGCCGCGGCGACTCCTTCCTGTCGATGTTCGCCAGGATGCTGAAGCTGTTCCCCGTATTGCCGCTGGCCGGCGCGGGTGCGCGCTTTGCGCCGGTGCACGTCGAGGACGTCGCGCGCGCCTTCGCCGACAGCCTCGACAACCCGGCAACCTATGGCCAGACCTACGAGCTGTGCGGCCCCAAGACCTACACCCTGCAGGAACTGGTCAGTTATGTCGGCGAGGTGATCGGCAAGAAGCGCAGCATTCTGCCGTTGGGTAAATGGGCCTCGTATTTCCAGGCTTGGGCGCTGGAA
Source organism: Betaproteobacteria bacterium (assembly GCA_028065725.1). The sequence goes on along the minus strand of JAPTVL010000077.1, from coordinate 2,886 downwards.
TTCAAGCCGGGCAAAAAACTGATGACGCGCGACAACTATTACGCCATGGGCACGGACAACGTCTGTGCCGGCGGCTGGCCGTCGGTGTTTGCTTTCCAGCCGGGCTCGCTCGAGGCCATCGCACCTGAATACCTGCGTGCCGACACGCCGCGTGCGCGGTACGAGGATTACCGCGAAAACGCCCGCCGTTAACACGGCCCCGCCGCCATGAAGACCTATATCGTTGGCGGCGCGGTGCGCGACAGGCTATTGGGCCTGCCGGTGGCCGATCGCGACCATGTCGTGGTCGGTGCCACGCCCGACGATATGGTTGCGCTGGGCTATCAGCCGGTCGGCAAGGATTTTCCGGTTTTTTTGCATCCGGGCAGCCACGAGGAATACGCGCTGGCGCGTACCGAGCGCAAGTCCGGGCACGGTTACAAAGGCTTCAAGGTCTATGCTGCACCGGAGGTCACGCTGGAAGAGGACCTGCGTCGGCGCGACCTCACCATCAACGCGATGGCCGAGGACGAGACCGGCGCGCTGGTCGATCCTTACGGCGGCCAGCGCGATCTGGCCGCGCGTATTTTCCGCCATGTGGGCGAGGCGTTTGCCGAAGATCCGGTGCGGATCCTGCGCGTCGCGCGCTTCGCCGCCCGCTTCACCGACTTTGCCGTGGCGCCGGAAACCAACGCGCTGATGCGACAGATGGTGGACAATGGCGAAGTCGACGCGCTGGTGCCCGAACGGGTGTGGCAGGAAGTCGCGCGCGGCCTGATGGAAGCGCAGCCTTCGCGCATGTTCCGGGTGCTGCGCGACTGCGGCGCGCTGGCCCGCCTGTTTCCAGAAATCGACCGCCTCTTCGGCGTGCCGCAGCCGCCCGAACATCATCCCGAAGTCGACACCGGCGACCATGTCATGCTTGTGATCGACTGGGCGGCGCGGCAGGGCATGAGCCTGCCGGTGCGCTTCGCCGCGTTGACGCACGATCTCGGCAAGGGTGACACCCCGCCTGAACTGTGGCCCAAACATCATGGCCACGAAGCCCGAAGCGCCGAACGGGTTCGCGTGCTTTGCGAGCGCATCCGCGTGCCGGCCGATTGCCGCGACCTCGCCATTGCAGTGGCGCGCGAGCATGGCCTCGTTCACCGCACGCTGGAACTTCGACCCGGCACCCTCGTTGAACTGCTGGAGCGGGTCGACGCATTCCGCCGCCCCGAGCGTTTCGAGGATTTTCTGCTGGCCTGCGAATGCGATTTCCGCGGCCGCCCCGGTTTCGAGGACACCCCCTTTCCCGAATCGGGCTATTTGCGGCAGGCGCTGCGCGCGGCACAGGCCATCGATGCCGCTGCCGTGGCGCGCAGCGTCGAGCCGGCGCACATCCGGGCCGCCATCTTCCAGGCGCGCGCGGCAGCCGTGGCGGCATGGCGCGATCAGCCGCAAGACCGCTAGGCCCTTGCTTGGCCGCGCCGTCAAATTATCCGGACTTTGGCCTGTCGGCTTGTTGATTTCGTGTCGGGCAAAGCGTGGACTTCAGTCCGCTGATGTCTATCCTTAGGTGGGTACGCACACTGATTTGCCAAAGGGGAAACGCATGAAGTCCAGCTTGCTGATTGTTCTGTTGGCCGCCGCCGTGACGCCTGTTGTGGTCGGCTGCGTGGCCGGTCCGGGGTATGGCGAGGTCGCGGTCCGCGACCCGCATTATTCGGTGAGAGTGGTGTTTACCGATCATGACCGCCGCCTGATCAATGACTATTACGCGCCACGCTACAAAAGCCTGCCTCCCGGTTTGGCCAAGAAGGACAGGCTTCCCCCCGGTCATGCATGGCGGGCGCGACCCAATCAGCCCATCCATGATGATGCACGCTTGCGCTATCTGCCCTATGAACTGGAACAACGCCTGACGCGCCTGCCTGCCGATTATGTGCGCGTCGTCATCGGCACCGATGTGGCGATCATGAATGTCCGTACCCGGGTGGTGGTGGACCTCCTGGAGGACATGACCGACTGAGGCAAAGCAGACGTCATTTGAAAGGGACGCCGACAATGTCTCAAACAGCCGAGTCCGACGAGGATGGCGTGTACTGGACGCACTTTCCGCATCAGGCCGACATGGGCGTGCGCGGCGTCGGGCCCACCCGTGAGTCGGCCTTCGAACAGGCGGCGCTGGCGATGACTGCTGTCGTCACCGATCCGGCCCGGATCGCGCCCGACACGGCTGTGACCATCTGTTGCGAGGCGCCGGACGACGAACTGCTGCTGGTCGACTGGCTCAACGCGCTGATACTGGAGATGGCAGCGCGCCACATGCTGTTCAGCCGCTTTGAGGTCAGCCTGGACGGGCAGCGTCTGACCGCCACCGCCTGGGGCGAGCCGGTTGACCTCGTTCGGCACCAACCCGCAGTCGAGATCAAGGGCGCCACCTATACTGAACTCAACGTAGGCAGGACAGAGTCCGGGCGATGGCAGGCCCAGTGCGTGGTGGACGTGTGAAATGAACCCAACCCAGTTCCAGCAGGTGTCGGAGGTCGAGTGGCGCATCGCCCCGTTCGGAAAAATGCGCGTTCCGGCGGTGATCTATGCCGATGAGAGACTGATCCGCGAGATGGACGACAAGGTCTACGAACAGCTCACCAACGTCGCCACCCTGCCGGGCATCGTTCAGGCGGCCTACGCCATGCCCGACGCACACTGGGGCTACGGTTTCCCGATCGGCGGGGTGGCGGCGTTCGATGCCGACGAGGGCGGCGTCGTGTCGGCTGGCGGGGTGGGATTCGACATTTCCTGCGGTGTGCGCACCCTGCACACCGGGCTGAAGGCCGCGGACATCGCTCCGCTCAAGCAGCGGCTTGCCGACCGCCTGTTAGCCCACGTCCCGGCCGGCCTGGGCAGCACCGGCCTGTTGCG
>JAPTVL010000313.1 GCA_028065725.1 Betaproteobacteria bacterium | reverse complement strand
AGCCCCACCTCGTCAGCCAGCAGTACGCCTTCCTGCAATGGGTTCCGAAGGGCGAACAGCGCCGCCTCGATCTGATGCGGATTCAGATCGACGCTGGCGTCGAACAGCGATTGGGAGAGGCGATCTACGCCATCGGCAGCATGCCGCCGCGTCAGTTCGTGGGCGTAGTACTTGGCGTGGTAGGAGGAAATCAAACCACCCTCCACTTGGAGCCTGTAGATTCACCGGCAACACCGTTGGCTATGTCTGCATGCCGGCGGCCCGTCACTATGCTGGAAGTCGGCGCCAGGCATTGCCCGGACGGTGTCCGCTCACAGACAACCACCATGTTGGCCCCCAGATTGCCGGCAATTTGCGCACCTGCGAGGCCTGCAATTTGGGGGGAAAGTGTTGGCATTGCTTTGCAAGATTGGATAAACGCACGCCAGAATAATGCAAAGCCTTCATGAAGCGACAGATCGCTTGGGACGCGCACACCGCTAGTGTTTCCAGCAGTCGTCGATGCTGGTCTCGAGATCAATTGGCACGCCCCACTGCGACAGCAACTCATCCCCGGCGCCGCGCATCGCGTCCTCCAGGTCTTCCACCGATTGAGCGACATCCGCGTCAGGAACCTCAAGCACGAATTCATCGTGCACGAAGCCAACAAGGTAGGCCTGGGTTCTGGCAGGTAATTTGCGTAGAGCGAGGTGGGCAATCTCGGCCGCCGTGCCCTGGTCCTGGTAAGCGCATGAGGCCTGAATCGTCGACGCGCAGATTCCCCGGCCAGAAAGTGTCGTGCCGACGTAGTCCTTGACCCACTTCACGGTGCCGTCCGCAGCTTCGCGCTGCTGGGCAGCGCCCTTGTCTCGGAGCTTCGAGGCCTCGGAGAAAATTTGCCACAGCTCGACCTCAGGGTACAGATCGAGCCAGACCTCGCGCGCATCAGCGGCCTCGTCGAGCGACCATGCCAAGCCATACGACGCGATGCCGTATGCGTGTAATCCTGCGGGGCCTTCCTTGTATGCCAGCCCGAAATTCACGGCCTTCGCGGACTGGCGGGCGTGGCTGAGCTGATGCTTGAGCGCATCGACTTCAGACGCTTGCAAGCTCGCGAGGTAGTCAAGCGGGGGCATACCGTTAGTGTCGTGATTCGCCAAGGCAACGGCCGTCGCCAGATGCGGGTCGAGCCCGCGACGGAAAACCTCGCGAAGTGGCAACGGGTCGGACTCTTCGGCATCGAGAGGCTTGCTCATGCGCCGCACAAGTGCATGCACGACGCGGAGCAGATCGTCGAAAAGATGCTGTGCGTACACCTGCGGTCCGGCCTGAGGGCCGAAAGGCTTGGCGGTTCGGCGTGGAGGCGGCGGAGCATCCGCGTCACGATTGGCAGCAGCCAAAATCGCATCAATCCTGGCCAGATCAGGGGCAAAGCCGTTCTTGAAGACCCAGCCCACCGCGACGGACTCCAGCACCTCGACGGGCTTCGTCCCAACTCCGACATCAGACAGCAACTGCAGCAAGGCATGCAGTTCCGCATACGCTCGTGCGCCCAGCGCCGCCGCAACGCGCAGCTCCACCGCTGCGAAGTCTGACGAGACGATTTTGTGCCCTGGCCGCGCGCGAAACAGCGCACGAAACTCCTGCGCGCGGGGTGCGTTTTGCGAGTTTGGGGCTTGCGATGTCGTGCGCAGAGTCGCTGCGGAGATCGTGGTCAGCGCATGCACGCGCCCGTCGAGCACTGCGGCGCTGGAGTACAGGTCTGCTGCCTGGGCCGCGTGCAGCGAGCCTTGAAGGTCTGTCCAGGCGTCCACGAGCGGAGAGCCTGGATAGGCTCGTTGCAGGTCCTTCGCTCCAAGTCGGAATTCCCCGGTACGCTCGTTGCGCGGTGCCGGCGTGCCATGTGCACGTTCCAGCGACTCGGCAAACGCGGCCTTCATCGCGGTGGTCAATGCACCCTTCCTTCGAGATGCGTCGTCGGCATCCTCAGGGGCACTGCCGTCGCTGATCGGCGCCACATGCGCTTCAAGTTCCGGCGCAAGCGCAAGCAACTTCTCACGCGCGATATGCGCCTCAGTCAGGCGCTTGATGCGGAAGTGATCCGCCGCTGCTCGGTCAAAGCCCTGCCCGCGGCGCTGCATATCGCACAGGACCAGGGCCGCTGCAGTCGCATTCGCGTACGCAGCGGCACCGGCTTTTTCCACCATTGCTTCAAGGAGCGAGGCTTCGGAGACACCGGGTGCGATGCCCAGCAGGCGCCTCGCAATGGTCGGGATGTGGGCTACATCCTCACAGCAGTAGGCCAGGTGGTCCTGGGTCAGCACCCTCGGCATCCAGTTGTGCGGGCTCTGGTAGCTCTTCTTCAACTCAGCCCCGGCAAGCAACCGGGCAAGGGGTTCAAGAGCAATCCGCCCCGAGCCCACGTCCGCTTTGCGCGCCGTTGCGCGCATCTTTGCCACCCATGAGGTTGCGTAGGCCTTCGCCTCTGGGGATCGGTCCGCGAGGCCGAGGGCCGGGAACGCCTGGTGCAACGACCCACCACGCGACCACGAATCCACGATGACGACGAGTTGGGGGATAAACACCGTTGCGATCAGCATGGTGTCCACCAGAGCGGCCGGTGTAACGTCGGGGAGCAAATGGCGGACCCACATGAGGTCAAACGCCACGTTGTGCCCATACCATCGCTTGTCATGCAGGCCTCGGAGCAATGCATCACGCTCTGGTCGAGCGTCCACGAAAAGGTCGAGGTCGAACACCCACGGTCGTTGCACGTTGCTGCCGTCCTCCGCTACCGGGGCGATGGTCAGGATGCGGGCCCGGGGCCGTGCGTCGAGCGTGCACCCCACGCGCTCGAGGTAGTCACGCACCGTCTCGCTGGTTCCCAGTCGCTGCGATGCTCCTGGGATGACCGGGCCCGCCCAGGGCGTGAGCGCGGTGGCCTCGAGGTCGACCACCACGGCGTCGGCGCTGGCGAGTGACTGCAGCACGGCGTACACGTCCCCAGGGCCGAGCCCCGACGCCGGGGCGGCCCACGATTTCACGCCCGAGGGGCTTCGTACCTTGCAGGCCTGGGAGGTTGTTTTTTTTCGAAGCATTGTGACGATCGTAGAAGGGTCTGCGCGCCTGGGATAGCGCGGCTACAGGGTGGGTGACGGCGATGCGAGACAGGTCATTTCAAGCCGATCAGGCCATTGCCAGTCCATGGGGAAGGCCATTTCAAAACATTCAAAATCAACGAGTTAGGGAAGTTCGTCCTGCTTGGCCTGATTTCTGAGCACACAGCCACGTACGCTCGCGTACATCACGCGTACAACCAGGTAGTACGCGTGCGCGCGGGCGCGAGAACAGTCCCGTATGTACATCCGGGGCGATCAGGCCATTCGCGCAATGCGCGAAATATTCATTCCTCATCAAGCACTTACAGGTATTCCAGAATGGCCTGCGGCGTTCAGGCCATTGGCGCCGCCCTACCACGCCTAGGCCGCCAAGGGCACCCGCAAAGCCGGGCGCTTCATGAACCTGGGCTCCCATACTCAAGCCCCCTCCACGCCCGGGTCTTGGAACAGGTCTGCGGGCAGCGGGAGCACCACCCCGGACATGCGCACCCCGCCAGCCACGCGCTGTCGCGGGTGTTGACAGCTTTCACCTTGCCCGGCGCGCTCGGCTCCCGGAAGTTGACCCAGGACTTTGTCGACATCGACTGCGGCCCAACCCGAGCGCCCAAGGCGGTCACGCAGGACGCTCAGCCCGCCAGCGACGAACAGCTGGCGCTCGCTGAGCAGCACGACGCCGTTGTCGCGTAGGGCACGTCCAGCGGCAGTGTCCGCCTGGCCGCGGGTGGCTGGCTCGACCTCGGTCAGCAGTTCGCCGACCGTACGCTCCACGCGGTCCATGCCGTCACCAACCTGAATCCGTAGCGTCAAGATGTCGCGCAGCAGGCGGGTGCCCATCGACTCAATTTCGCCTCCGCCATCGCTTTGGTCGTCGCGAATGCGCGTGAGCAATGCAAGCGTCTCGACCTGATGCGCCGCCCAGTCGCTGCCGTGCTGGAGCACGCACCAGGCTGCTGCAAAAAGCCCCCACGTCGACCGGAGCCGGCCGGAGCTGACCAGTGCCGCAGCCTGTGGGTCTTCGCGCACCCATGCCAACGCCGCTTCAAGTGCTGACAGATGTCGCAGCATCCAAGCCCTCGCCTGCGCACCCAGCCGCTCGGCGATATCGATACTGGGCGGTGCACTGCCCACGCGCTTTGCGGCGTCCATCTCCAGCAGGACCAAACGCCCTCGGTCAGCCTCTTGGAGTTCGGGCGGCGAGATGGAAAGCCAACACCAGGATGTCACCGCCTGGCTCACCAGCGCACGGCCCGATGGAGTCCCTCGGCTGGATCCGATGGTGTTCGCACCGTCGCCGCTGGATGTGTAGCCGGCACGAGCCTGAGACAGTGCCCACGAAACCACCGCCCGTGCACGTTCAATCAGTCGCGGATCGGACGATGAATGCACCTCAGCCTCGTCGAACACAACCGGTAAGGACGCCGCGCCGATGCTCTGGCGAAGGCCTGCCGGCGTGTGAGCGGTGGCCCCTCCGTCGATCGCGATGCAGCCTCCCGCCATGGCAGCAGTGATGCTCTCAGCCAGGGACGTTTTCCCGGACCCCGCTCGACCGAAAATCCAAACGTGGGGGCGGATCGGGAGCGCAGGCAGCAGCGCTGCAACGGCCACCCAGGCGGCGAGCAAATAGGGTGCCGTGGTCGTCGCATAGCCCCAGGCCTGGAAGTGCTGCAGCAGTGCGCCGGCAGGTGAGTGTTCCGGCGCGTGCAAGATTGCCGCGACCGACATACCGACGCGGTCCGACGTGCGCACGACGTCGTACAGCACGCCATTTCGGACGCGATCATCTTGGGACAAGGTCTCGCCGGTCCTGCCGTCAATCAGCCCTTCGTGCGCGTTGAGAAGCACCGTGCCGTCGGCATCGCGCCACGCGCCAGCCGCCCTGCGCCGGTCTTCGGACCAGATGCCGCAGCGCTGGCACAGTCCTCCGAAAAACAGCCCGGCTTCGAGCCCACCAAACACGCGCCTACCCTGCTCGGTGACATCCACGAAGCGGCTCTCGACCCAGCTTGCCCCGAAAAGCGCGGTAAGCCGAGCCAGCGTGAGGTCGCGAGTGGGCAAGGTCACGATGTCACCCGTGGCTCGCATGCGCAAATGCAACGTGCTGCCGTCCGGCGCTGTACCCAGCGGCGTGAAGGGCAAGTCGGCCAAGATGGCGGCGACCTCAGCCTCGGCTTCATCGTCCGCATCGGTACAGTGGGCCTCGGCCTCCTGCACCAGTTCAAGCACGGCAGCTGCGCCTTGCTGAACGTACAAGTCGTCGATGCCTACTTTCGCGCCGCCCTCACCTGCCGGGCAGGCTGTGTATGCCGCAGCCACCCCGACGCCGCGGAGTGCCGCAACGAGGTCGAGTCCAGCCTGCGCCACCTCGCGATGGCCGGTCGCGTGCTCTACGCCTCGCACCACTACCCGCCCTGCGTGTTTGCCCTCCGGCACAGCGGAATCGGTCGGGAGAAGCGCGCCTTCCGAGTCGAAAATCACAACCACGCGGGCGTCGAGACCTGCCCGCGTTTTGTACTGCTCGATCAGGGCCGCGAGCTCGGGCACGAGGGCACCATCCGAGATACCCATCCGGACGCCTGGTATGCCCAGGCACAGCACACCGGCCTTCACCGCCGCGACAGCCTTCTTCTCCCCTTCGGTCACCACGAGTGGTGCCGGCGCGTCGGGGGCCACCCCCTCCAGCAGGGTGCGAAATCCGTTCGGAATGAAGACATGGGCGCCTGAAGACCCGGGCGACAAATACTTTGCCTTCAGGGTCTGCTGGTCTCGGTCGGACAGCAGGCGTAGGCGGTTAAACGGCAGCTCATTGACCAGCAGCGGCGCACCGTCGAGGGTGTAATACGGGATTCGAATGCAGTTGCCACTGACGGCACCATCACGGCCGAGCAGCCGGGCCGCGTCCGCGGCGCTCACGC
>JAPTVL010000310.1 GCA_028065725.1 Betaproteobacteria bacterium | reverse complement strand
GAAGAGATCGATCCCGAGGCCTTCGGCGCCATCCTGTGGGTGAGCCGGCGCGAGTTGCCCGCCGGCTGGGCGGCGAAGCTGGCCGGCAAGCGCGTGATTTATCGCCCGCCTCAGGACGCGGCATTGTGAACATCGCCATTGGCCTGGGCTGCGACCGAGGCACCCCAGCCGAGACCATCGCCCGCGCGGTGGCCGAAGCCCTGCACAGCGCCGGGCTCGATGCGGCGCAGGTGCGGGCTGCCGCCAGCGTCACCCTGAAAGCGGATGAAGCCGGCCTGCTGGCGTTTGCCGCCGGGCAGGGCTGGATGCTGAGCTTCTACTCCCCGGAACAACTGGCCGCCGTGCCCGTGCCCAATCCGTCGGAGACCGTGCGCCGCCACACTGGCACAGCCTCCGTATCGGAGGCCGCCGCCCTGCTCGCCGCCGGCGCGGACAAGAACCATCTGATCGTCGAAAAACACAAGCTGCGCGGCCCCGACGGACGCAGCGCCACCGTCTCCATTGCCAGGATTCCCCAATGAGTTCCGCCATCGACAACGCACCCAAACAATCCGGAAAAATCATGCTGGTCGGCCTCGGCCCCGGCAGCAACGACCACCTGACGGCGCGTGCCCGTGCAGCGATTGCCGAAGCCGATACGATCATCGGCTACGTCACCTACATCCGCCTGGTCGCCGATCTGGTGGTCGGCAAGGAGGTGATCAAGAAATCGATGACCGAGGAACTGGATCGCGCCATCGAAGCCTACGAGCGAGCCAAACAGGGCAAGAAAGTGGCCATCGTCTCCTCCGGCGATGCCGGCGTCTACGGCATGGCCGGCCCGACTTTCGAGGTGCTGTTCCAGGCCGGCTGGACGCCGCCCAGTGGCCAACCCGGCGACATCGAGGTGGAAATAATTCCCGGCGCCTCGGCGCTCAACACCTGCGCGGCGCTGGTCGGGGCGCCGCTGACCCACGATTTCTGTGCCATTTCGCTCTCCGATCTGCTGACGCCTTGGCCGGTCATCGCCAAGCGCCTCAACGCTGCCGCCGAGGCCGATTTCGTCGTCGCCCTCTACAACCCCAAGAGCGGCCGCCGCACCCGGCAGATCCAGGAAGCGCAGCGCCTCTTTCTCGCCCATCGCGGTCCCGACACTCCGGTGGTCATCGTGAAATCCGCCTACCGGCCAAAACAGCGCATCGAATTCACCACCCTGGACAAGATGGCCGGATGCGCCATCGGCATGCTCTCCACCGTGCTCATCGGCAACTCCAACACCTTCGTACGCGACGGCCTGATGGTCACCCCACGCGGCTATGCCAACAAATACAGCGTGGACAGCGGCGACACCCACGCCGGCGAGCAGGCCGGGCGCTCACTCTCCACCGGCCTCGATGGCTGGCTGGAGGCGATCCGCGCCAGCGGCAAAACATCGACTGAACTGGCCGTGCTGTACGGCCTGCCGGCCAGCTACATCGCCGTCGCCATGGCCGAAGCGCCGGAGGCGGATGAGGCAGACGATAGCGAAAACACCGAGGAGGCAGACGCGTGAATGCCGTCGAGAAACCCAACATCGCTGATTATCGCCGCCACCTGCTGGTATGCACCGGCCCCCGCTGCACCACCAGCGGCGAATCGCAGGCGCTCTTTGACAGCCTCGGCGCGATTTTCAAGGCCGCCGGGCTGGATCAGGGCGAACTGCGCGTCAAGCGCAGCCGGGTCTCCTGCTTCGCCGCCTGCCGCGGCGGCCCGATCCTCTGTGTACAGCCCGATGGCATCTGGTACTACAACATCACGCCGGAGAACCTGCAGCGCGTGGTACGCGAGCATCTCGTCGGCGGCCGACCGGTCGAAGCCTTGATCTTCCATCGCGGCCCGGAGACAACGATCCAAGGAAAACCTGTGAAAATCGTGGAGACGGCCCTCCCTCACCAGCCATCTCCGTAATTATTCAGCCGCAAGGCTGAATAACAAGGTCAGGGAAATTAATGCTATGGTTGGTGAACATTGATCACAAGCCGTCCAGGGCCTGAAGCCATCAGCAAAGCAATGAGTCAAACCGAAACCACGCTGAGAAACCTCATTTATCACCCACTGTTAAGTTGCGCCGCGGCCACTCCGGTTGCGGAAGCAGCGCGAAGAATGATCGAGGCGCAACGTAGCTCGATCCTGGTCGAGGACCAAGGGAAAATAGTCGGCATCTGGACCGAGCGCGACGCCCTGACGGTGGACTTCTCGGCTCCGGAGCCAGGCCAATCACCAGTTTCCCTGTCGATGTCTTCGCCGGTCAAGACCATCCACATCGACACCTGCATCGGCGAGGCAGCCTCGCAGTTCCGCCGGGAGAATGTCCGCCATTTTCTGGTGATCGACGAATCGGGCGAGCCCAAGGGCGTCGTGTCGCAGTCCGACGTCGTGATCAATCAAGGCGTCGAGTATTACCTCTCCCTGCGCGACGTGAAATCGGTATTCAGTCGGAAGCTCCTGATTCTCCCGAGCACCACGCCCGCACCGTTGGGGATCCGGGAAATGCAGCGAGGCAACTTGGGGTCGTCTCAGAAAACGGAAAATAAAGCACGCTAAGCGTGCGTGGAGGCTGGCACCCGGCGGTACAGCGTCGGAATGGACACGCCGAGGTTCTTGGCCACGTCCTTGGGCGGCACCCCGCTGGCCAGCAGCTTCTTGGCCGACTCGATCTTGCTGTCGGTCATCTTCGGCTTGCGGCCGCCTTTGCGGCCGAGCTGCTTGGCGACTTCCAGCCCGGCGCGGGTGCGCTCGACGGTCAGCTCGCGCTCCATTTCGGCAAGGCTCGCCATGACGTGGAAGAAGAACCGCCCGGATGGTGTGCCGGTGTCGATGGAGTCGGTGAGGCTCCTGAACTGGACACCGTGCTTGTGCAGATCGCCGACCAGATCGACCAGTTGCTTGACCGACCGGCCCAGCCGGTCGAGCTTCCAGACGACCAAAGTATCGCCTTCGCGCAGCATTTCGAGCGTCTTGGCCAAGCCAGGCCGGTCTGCCCGCGTGCCACTCACCTTGTCCTCGAAGACCTTTTTACATCCGGCCTTGCTCAAGGCTTCGCGTTGCAGCTCCAGGTTCTGATCCTGCGTCGAGACGCGCGCATAGCCAATCAACATGGCTTGTCTCGCGCCCGGTCGATGCGTTCCTGCATCGCCTGCATCACTTCTTCGTGGGTGTACGATCTGGCGTTGGCGTCGGTGGCTTGCCGCAGGGCTTCCTCAACCTCGCGCGTCATCCGCTCGTAATCCTCCGGCCACAGCGCTTGCTCCATGCGCAGCGACGCCTGACCCAGCAGGTGCAGCAGGCTGAACAGCCGCATGTCGTTGGTGGCGACGATGCGCTCCCGAATCTGCTCCTGAATAGCTTCGCTAGCCCGATGCGCTTGTGGTGTGGCAGTCCCCTCGTAGTCAGCGGGGAATTCCGCTTCCTCGGCAATCCTTGCCCAGGCGCTGGCCAGCGCCTCGATGGTTGACGTGCTCATTTCCGCCGCTCCTGTGCTCTTTGGCGAATCAACCGGCCAAGGGGCCTCGACGCGAAAACCAGCAGCATCACGCCTATCGGATACCAGGTCGAGAAGACCACCAAGGCATCGAAGGCTGGCCGTCCGGTGTTGGTAGGCAGTACGGCGGTCACAGCCATCAACCCGCCGACCGTCCAGATGATGCGCCACACGTAGGGCATCACGCGGGGCACGTAGCCGTCATCGAAAGCGGTCTGGTAGTAGCGGCGCAGGCCGCGCTCGGCAAGCGCCTGGCGCTGCCGCTCCGACAGCGCATCCGTCCGGCCATACCAGCGCCGGAATGGTGGACAGCGCAGCAGCAAAGGGGTGAAGAGGATCATCACCGCCACGATCGCGACACCCCACGCCATGACGGCGCCGGCATCGGGCCGCTTGGCGTTCTCGATCACGGGCGCGAAGACGCCCGGAGCACCGATCATCCAGAACAGCGCAATGTGCTGATGGAAGGAGAGCTTCATTTGCTCATCCACTTGCGCAGCAGGCGCTTTTTCAGGGAGGCGCGTTCTTGCGGGTTGCGTCCCTTGTGATTGGCGATGCGATCCGCCGTGGCGGCCTGGCGCTTGACGGGCCAGTAGGAGCGGCCATCCTTGCCCATCGACCAGACGCTGCTGGCCTGGTTTTCCAGCAGGGGCAGATGGGCGCTCAGGGCTTCGGGCGACGCGCTGGTCAGCGCCGTGCGCTCACGGGTGCGCCAGCGCTGATGCCAGAGCTTCTTGTCCTCGCGCTCGCTGCCGCAGGTCGTGTGCCCGACGATGGGTGTTTTGCGGCGGCTGCGGCTCATAACGTAGTGGTCTCCAAGAACATTCAGGACTGATCCCAGGCGTCGATGGTCAAGACCTGATCGGCAGGACAGGCGGCTACGCGGTCGGGAACTGGATGGTGTTCAGTCTCATGCCGACCCCATTCGATTGATCGCGTCGCTTGCGGCACGCTGCGACGCAAGGAGGTTTGCGACCTGGTTTAGCAGCCGTGTCCGCTGCATGTCTGTTACCTATCTCCCCGACCGCTCATTGGACCAACTCCAGAGATTGGGCTCTATCGCTCAGCCAATACGAAACCGGCATTGGCTGATGCCACAACCGAGACGAACACAAATGGCTCGGTACCTGTATTTCGCGCCCCGTGCACTTGGCCCGGTCTTGCCACGGCTATCTCACCTTCCCTGAGGGCACGAACAATCCCATTGCCCTGAAAGTAATCAGCCATTCCCGACAAAACAGTCCACGTGTCTTGGCCGTGAGGATGAATGTGAGCCGCAATTTCCTGCCCGGGATGGACATGCCAAACCACGATAATTGAGTCTCGGGTTTCAAGCACAACGGAACGAATAGGCTCGCCTTCGGACGGCTGAACATACTCGGCTACAGAAAATATTCTCGATTCAACAGTCATCGGAGATCCCTCTTTCACAGTGCCCCCAGACAGGCTGGATATGAGTTCTAACTCGAATTTGAACGGGAGGCTGGTCGTGCGGTCGTGCAGTTGCCGATGAGCGTGTCGGCTGCTGCCTCCTTGCCCACCAGCGAACTCACGTCCGTTGCGGCCATCCAGAAGGTCTTGCCCGAGCGCGGCTCATAGGTCGCGGGATCGAACACGCCAGAGGGGCCGAACATCGGCGGCTTGATTGGTCATGGCTCCATGCCTTTGTCGTTACGGTCTTCATCGTCGGCATCCTGACGCACGGCGGGCAATTGCTGGAGCAACGCCGGCAGCCATTCCTGTACCGTCTCCCACACCACATCGAGGTTGATGTCGAAATAGCCGTGAGCCATGCGATTACGCATATTGCGCATGCTGCGCCACGGCACGTCGGCATGCGCCTGGGTGAACTCGACGTAGCCATCCATCACCTTTGTGGCCGCCTCGCCGATGACGATCAGGCTCATGATGACGGCCTGCTGGGTGCGCTTGTCGGCCAAGAAGTCGTCCTTGGCCATCCCTTCCACGAAGCTGCGCGCATCGGTTGCGGCCTGCTGAATGTGGTCGAGGTAATCGGGCAGGCGGTTCTCGCTCATATCGGTTGCGCCTCCGCGAGCACCTTGGCCCGGAACTTCGGCGGCAGGTCGCCGGGAGTCAGCAGATCGACGTCAACGCCGAGCAGCGATTTCAGTTCTTCTTCCAAATCGCCCAAGTCCAACAACGTGGCACCGGGCAGCGCATCGACCAACAGGTCGAGGTCGCTGCCATCCCGGTCGGTGCCATGCAGCACCGAGCCGAAGACGCGCGGGTTCGCGGCGCGAAAGCGGCCTACCGCTTCACGCACTGCGCTTCGCTTCATGTCAAGCACAACAGACGGTCGCATGGGCATCCTTTCTTATCGAAACTCGTTGAGATGATATGCAATCAAGAATAGAATTTCAAGAACTATTTTCGAGAATCGCAATGCCTTGATTCCCGTGCCGCGCCGGTGTCGTTTTCAGAAGTCGATTGCACGTAACTTCAGAAGCGATGTGCACTGCACATATCACCCGAGGTGGGTATGTCGCTCATGCCGTGGTTCTGTTT
>JAPTVL010000078.1 GCA_028065725.1 Betaproteobacteria bacterium | reverse complement strand
TTCCTCAGGAGCGGTTGTCTGAATACGGGCTGACGCACGAAGAATTGACGCGGCGAATCAGCTTGCTCGGGCAGACGATCTCCGAACGTCAGCTTCCCGATCGAGCCAAAGGCAACGAGCCTTCGACCATTGAGGGCATGCGCCGTGCGCTGCCGCTGCGCAAAAAATCCAAGGGATTGGATCGTTGATCAGGTTGCCCGTCTTGGGCGCTGATCACCACTGAGGCGCCATACCCACGGCCTTTGGGTCCAGCGGGCTGGCCTGGGGCGTCCACGTGATGCGGGGCCGAATCGGTGGAAGGTCAGGGCGTGGAACGGGAACGCTGTCCACTGCCCATCGGGCCAGCCGGCCGCCTGGAATGGCGGGGACAACGACGCCGGCCTGCGCATAGACCCGCGCGCTGTAACGGGCTCCAGCAATTCCGGTTGTGTTTCCGGTGTTGTAAGCCGACAAGGCGCCTCGCAGCGACCCGCCTGATTGCGCCCAGGCGCCCAGCAGGATGACTTGCGCCGCGTGCAGATTGCTGCACGGGTCGAAGACCTGATCGGCATCCAAGCCCAGGGCGGGCAGATTCCTGCTGTTGATCTGCGCCAGACCCAGATCCACCGAGTGACCCGCCTGGATGAGCGTGTGGGCGAGCCTCGCCGCCTCAGCCAGGTTTGCGGGTCGGTACGACTGTCCGGTTGTGTTGTCGTGCAAGGCCAGCGGGTTGCCGCCGCTTTCCTGCTGGACGATGGCCGCCATGGTCACGGCCGCTACCTTCGGTGCGCACTCCTCGATGGCGTTCAGTGTGATGGGCCCCATACCCAGGTTCGCTGCCGTGTTGCGCGGACCCCGTGCAACGTCCAGCCGAAAGCCAGTAAGGGTCACGAGACCCCTTACCAAGGACGCTTTCATGCAACGACCTTTGTTCAAATTGGCGGTGGCGATCGCACTCCTCTGCAGTTTGCCTGCTGCGATGGCAGATGTTCTGCCTAGGCAGGCCCAGTCTGCGCGGTTTCTCACGGCGTTGGCGCTGATCGTGCCGCAGCCGTATGAGATCAACGTCGACAACAGCATTCCCACGGACACGCGGCTGTCGTGGGGAGAGCAGGGCGATTGGGAGCAGCAACTCCGACAAGCCGCCGAGTCGGCCGGTCTGGGCGTGCGCTTCAACGTTCCCGCGCACGCGCTGCTGATCTTCCGCTTACCGCGCATTCGTCGCGTCACGGTCGGACTTCCCGCTGCGACGGCGCAAGCCAGATCTCCTGGGATGCCAGCCGCAGCAGCGACGGCAACCCAGACCTGGCCTGAACACCGGGAGACCGCGCAGGAGCCTGAGAGACAACCCGTCCCCAGCAGGCCGGCGGGCGGCGAGGGTTGGTCAATGCACGCACCCGCGATGCCGGCGCGGGACGTGCACCTGATCGACGCGATTCAGATGCTCATGCCGCCATCCCTTGCGCCGAGCCTGCAACTGGAAGTTCTGGCTGCCAACTTGAACGCGCCTGCGCATTGGGCACCGGGGTCGCGCTGGGGCGCGCTGCAGTCGATGCTGCGAGGGATGGGATTGCAGGCTCGCCTGGATGGCAAGACGCTGCGCATTGCGCCCGTGTCGGAATCGGCTCCCAAAGCGGCTGCAGCCCAACAGACTGTTGCGCCGCAACGCCCAAGCGTGCGAGCCGCGGTGCCTGCCGTAGTCATAAGCATCCCCGTGTTCAAGCCAATCCCGCTGTGGACGCTCAGGGCGAATCAGGCCATCAGTGTCGGCCTGGATGCCTGGGCCCACGCCTCGGGCTGGAAGGTCGTCTGGAATGTTCCCCAGGACTGGCTGGTGCCCAACACCGTGCAGTTCCAGGGCGATTTCAGGGCGGCTGCAACACAGGTCATTCAGGCGCTTGCCGCCAACGGCGCCGACATCCGCGCCGATGTCTACACCGCGAACAAGACCCTGGTGGTGCATGCCGCAGGGCAGGGGGCCTGACATGCTTGCGGTCGTGGTTCCCGCTGATCCGCCAACGGCACCCACCGTGCAGTGCACGGTGCAGGCGGCGCAGCACTTCGGCCTGCCGCCCGGGGCGCTGGCAGGCATCCTCATGAACGAGGGCGGAAAACCCGGCCTGTGGAGCCGCAACGCCAACGGCAGCTACGACCTCGGGCCGGCGCAGATCAACACGCTGTGGCTCAGGAAGCTGCGCGCGCACGGCATCACTCCGGCCAGGGTTGCGAACGACGGCTGCCTCAACGTCACGGTCGCGGCCGGAATTCTGGCGCTGTACCGCCAGCAGGCGGGAGGCGACCTCTGGACGGCGCTCGGTTGGTATCACAGCCACATCCCCTTGCTGGCTCATCAATACCGCACTCGCATGGTCCGGCGCCTGAGCGCCGCACTGAAGAAGGATCCATCTCAATGAAACGCACCGCGATTCACATGTCACTGCTGGCCATCGCTGTGGCCAGCACGCTTTTGTCCGGATGCGCCTCGGTCAGCCAGACCCGCGCCACGGCATCCGCCATCCGCTCCAAGGCGGTGACGAATCTCAATCCGCCCCCATCGCGCCCGGTCGTCGCTGTCCATCAGGGCGCCTGGCTGATGGGAGCGGTCGTGCGACCGACGAAAGCGCCGCCGCCGGCGTTGACGCAAGCCGTCACGTTCGAGCGCGCCGACGTGTCCGGAATGACGCTGCAGGACTTCGCGGCGTGGATCGTGCAACACACCGGTGTTGCCGTCACGGTGGACGCGTCCGCGCAGCCAGGCGCCAAGGCCAGCGGGCCGGGGCAGCGCTTGGACTCACCGGTTGGTGGCTCAGCGGTACCCGGGCCCATGGGAGCGCCTGTTGGCATGCCCGGTCCATTTCCATCGCCAGCAGGCGGCCAGGCGTCCCTGGTGGCCTCCGCGCTTGGTGTGCCCACGGTCGGCGCAGCCGGCGCTTCGGGCGACCGCACCGCGACCATCGCCCGGCCGACGCGGTTGTCCTATACCGGCAGCCTCCATGGCTTCCTGGACGTCATCGCCGCGCGCTTTGGCGTGTGGTGGCGCTACGGACTGGACGGCGTGCACATCTTCCACGCGGAGACCAGAACCTGGACCCTGCCGGAGTTGCCCAAATCGACCTCCTCGACGGGGGGCGTCTCGACCGGCGGAACGATGACGGGCGCCGCAGGCGGCATGGCCGGCGGGTCAACGACAAGTGCCTCAAGCACGGCGACGGGCGCATCGTCCAGCGGCGGCTCCGGCAGCACCTTGATGAGTGGCACGTTGTCCGTCGATGACTGGGCCGGCCTGCAAAAGGCTGCCGCCTCGGTCGCCGGCACCGGCGCCGTTGTCAACGTCGACAAATCGCTCGGCATCTTGACGGTGACAGCGACACCGCCACAACTCGAGCGCGTGTCCGACTGGGTCAAGAGCCTCGCCGCCGACATGCAGAAGCAGGTGGTTGTCGACGTGCATGTCTACAACGTGCAGACCGGCCGCGAGGACAACTACGGCGTTGGGCTGAACCTGGCCTACAAGAACGCTTCCGGCCACACCGGAATTTCAGTGGCCGGCGCGCCGGTACCGTCCGTGACCGGAGGCCAGACACCGTTCGCGTTTGGTGCCAACATCCTGTCGGGTCCTCTGACCGGCTCGAGTCTGGCGGTGCAGGCGCTTTCCACCCTGGGCGACGTGTCGCAGGTGGTGTCCCGTTCGGGCGTCACGAGCAACGGTCAGATGCTGGCCATCCAGGCGGCTAAGCAGGTCAATTACCTGGCCGGAAGCACCAGCCTGCTGACCTCGACCAGCGGATCGTCGACTGCCCTGCAATCGGGCACGGTGACGGTGGGTTTCACCGCCACGTTCCTGCCTAAGGTGGTCGACGGCAGGATCCTGCTCGACGTCAACATGACCTTGAGCGATCTGCTGGGCATCCAGACGATCACCAGCGGCGGCAGCTCGCTGCAGCTGCCGAGCATCGCGCAGACCACGTTCCAGCAGATGGTGTCGCTCAAGTCCGGCCAGACTCTGGTGCTGACCGGCTACCGCCAGCGTGGTGCCTCGGTCACGAACAACGGCGTCGGATCGCCTGAAATGCCTTTGCTGGGTGGCGGCGTGGACGCATCCAGCAGCGACAGCATCCTGGCCGTGGTGATCTCCGCGAGACTGCTGTGAGCGCGGCCCGCATCATTCAACTGCCGTGCGACAAGCGCAAGCTGGTCGTCGGCATGCGCTGGCGGCATGAAGACCGCGCACCCACGACCAAGGCACTGCGCGGCGCAGCCAAAGAGCGGGGCCGCTGGGTGTGCCGGCGCCGGACCAGCATGGGCAGCCACCAGACCGGTTTTGCCTCCCTGGAATTGGGACGCAAGGCTGTGGCGATGCAATCGCTGGGTGCCCTGGTGGCGGACGCCAAGCCTGAACCGTGGCTCGGCATCTTCGATCTGGGTGACGGACTCTACTGGTACATCGCCGTGCGCGACAACCAGGAAATCCTGCCCGATGGCGATGTGATCGGCAACCGCGACGACATCGAGGAGGCGCGGGCCCGGCATGCGTCTTTCGGCGGATGGGAATACGTCGACGGCGACGCCGACGCGGTCTTGAGCCTGATCTCGGGCAGCAAGCGCTCATTCCCTGTGCTGGACAGTGAGTCCAGACCCTGGCGGGCTCCTGCCGTCGGCGGCGCTTCTCTATTGCTGGTTTCAGCAGCAGGGCTCATGCTTTGGCATCGTCACGAGCAAGCCGTGGCCCAGCAGCGGCAGGAAGCGTTGGCGCGCCAGCAGGCTTTGCGGGCCGCCATGGCGGCCAGGGTGCCGAAGGCCGCAGCCATCCTGCCGTGGACGCAGCTGGCGTCAGCCGCAGATTTCCTGCAGGCATGTGGCCGGGCATTCGACGCGACACCATTGGCGCAGGACGGCTGGGTGCTGTCCGCCTGGGATTGCCTCCAGGGCCCTGGTGGACAGACCACCGTCGATCGGACCTGGAGCCGCATGGGCGGCACTGACCTGCGCACGCAGGCCGGCGTGCTGTCTGCCGATGGGAATACCGTCAGGGCCTCTCTGCCATTGGCACGGCCCCTGCCACCCGGCGCCGGAGCCATTCTCGCCAGTGACCCGGCCGAGCGCGCTATCCGGGGCATGGCACAGACGCTGGGCCTTCCGATGTCGCTCACCAGTTCTGCCTCCCAGCAGCGGCCCACGGGGCTCCCGGGCGCCGCGCCCGTGGCCCAGCAGAAGATCCCTGCTGATCCGTGGACGATCTGGTCCGTCGGCATCGAACTTCCGGCACCGCCCTGGGCGCTGGGCATGCAGCAGCCGTCTGACGCAGTGCCCGGTCTGCGCTGGACGCGTATCGCCTGGGATGGTGCTGGATGGACATTGGCAGGCTCGCTGTACGTCGGTCAGCCGCAACCCCAGTCCCAATTCCAGACAGCCGGTGCCTCGGTCTCCCAATCTCGCAGGGGCGTGCCGCCGCTGCCGGTGCTCTCTGCCATGCCTCGCCCCAACCCCATGCCCGCGCCGAGCTTCGGTCCGATGTCCGCAGGCAATCCCCCAGGAGATCCTCATGTCCAGTGAATTCCGTCGCCTCATGGCCGTCGTGGCGACCTGCGGATGCATTGCCCATTCCGGGCAGGCGAGCGCGCAAACCACGCCCGCCGCGCAGCTCTCGAGCCTCCAGGCGCAAATTCCGGTGCTGAAAGCGCAGGCGGAGATCGCCAAGCTCAAGGCCGAGATCGCCGATGCTGGAAAGCCGCAATCCACCAACGCCATGCAGCCCGGCTTTCCGAGCGTGCCGATGGCCGGGGCGGCGCAGGGGTACGGCGCTCTTCCGCTGCGTGGTGCGCGCGCCGACGATGCCGGCGCATCGTCCTGGCGTGTCACGGAAATCAGTGGATTCAACGGGCGGTACACCGCGCTTCTGATCGATGGTGACGGTCGCGCGCACGAGGTGGCCCCGGGGTTCGCCTTGCCCGGCGGATGGCATGTGGCCACGATCGCGCCGCACACCGTGGTGCTGGCCAAGGGCGCGGTGCGCCGCACCCTGGAGTTCTGAAATGTCTGCCATGCTGTCCTCGTTCCGGCGAAGCACACAGGCCCGGCCTGCCGACCAAGAGGGCGCCGACGCGCTGCGCCTGGGGGAACTGCTGATTCAGCAGGGTGCGCTGAC
>JAPTVL010000249.1 GCA_028065725.1 Betaproteobacteria bacterium | reverse complement strand
TGCCATCCATGCACCAGGCCTCGCTGGGTTCGCTGCTGGTGGTGTTCGGCTACCAGGTTCACCCCTTGTGGCAGACCATCCTGCTGCCGTTGCTTTATCTGATGACGGCGGTACTGATCGGCTTTGCTATCGTCATCTTCGAGGCCTGCCTGTCTTCGTCCGGCTTCAAGCGTCCACTGGAGTTGCACCTGCTGGGCAAGCTGTCGCACCTGATGATCTGGGTGCTGGCGGTTTACCTCGTAGTGCGGCTGGCTGATCTGGTGGTGCGCGGCGCGCTCGGCAGCATGTTCGAGGCGAGCATCGAGGCCATCATGTTCTGGATCGAGATGGCGCTGTTTATCGCGCCGCTGGCGATTCTGGCCCAGCCCGCCGCGCGCCGGAATCCGGCCAAGCTGTTCGCGGCGGCTGTGTGCCTGATGCTGGCGGGCTTTCTGCTGCGCATCAATTCCTTCCTGGTCGGGTATGAAACCGGGCCGGGTTGGCACTACTTCCCGTCGGTGCCGGAAATCATGGTTTCTATCGGCATAATCGCCCTTGAGGTACTGGGCTACATCGTGCTGGTGCGTTACCTGCCGATCCTGCCAGGAAAAATCGAGCCGACAGCCGTTGCCGCCCAAAAGTAATCAGGAAAATCAGGAGAATTTAAATGGGAAAAAGAATCACGATAGACCCGATCACCCGGATTGAAGGCCATCTGCGCGTCGATTGCGAGGTGAACGGCGGCAAGGTCACCAAGGCGTGGGCATCCGGCCAGATGTGGCGCGGTGTCGAACATATCCTGCTGGGTCACGACGCACGCGATGCCTGGGCGATCACCCAGCGTATCTGCGGCGTGTGCACCACGGTGCATGCCGTGGCCTCGGTGCGCGCGGTAGAAAACGCGCTCAACATGGAGGTGCCGCTCAACGCGCAGTACATCCGCAATCTGATCATCACGGCCCATGCCATCCACGACCATATCGTGCATTTCTATCACCTCTCGGCGCTCGACTGGGTGGACGTGGTTTCCGCTCTCAAGGGCGATCCGGCCAAGACCGCGCAGCTTGCCGAAGGGCTGTCGAGCTGGAACGGCAACAGCAAACAGGAATTTACCAAGGTCAAGGAACGCCTCGGCAACTTCGTCGGCACCGGCCAGCTCGGCATTTTCACCAATGGCTACTGGGGCCACCCGGCGATGAAACTGTCGCCGGAAGTGAACCTGCTGGCGGTGACGCACTACCTCCAGGCGCTGGAGATTCAGCGCTACGCCAGCAAGATCGTCAGCATTCTCGGCTCCAAATCGCCGCATATCCAGAACATGGCGGTGGGCGGGGTGTCCAACCCGATTGCGCTGGATTCCCAGTCGGTACTGACGGTCGAACGTCTGCTTGCGATCAAGGAATGGATCGACAAACTGAATGACTTTGTCAAGAACGTCTACCTGGTGGATGTGGCCGCCATCGGCGCGTTTTACGCCGACTGGACCGCGATTGGCGCCGGCGTCATGGACTACCTGTCGGTACCTGACCTGCCGCTCGACACCAAGGGTACCCAGTTCGCTCTGCCCGGCGGCTACATCAAGGGCGGCGACCTGGCCAGCATCAAGCCGATCAAGGCCTTCGGCGACGCCTATTTTCGCGACGGCGTCGAGGAAAGCGTCAAGCACTCCTGGTACAAGGGCGGCAAGGGCGCGTTGCACCCCTACAAGGGCGAAACCGTGCCGGATTACACCGACTTCCAGGAAAACGGCAAATATTCCTGGGTCAAGTCGCCCACCTTCTACAGCAAGCCCGCCCAGGTCGGCCCGTTGGCGCGGGTGCTGGCGATGGCCGCGCAGAACCACGCGCCGACGCTGAAATACCTGACCGGCGTGCTCGACACCGCCGGCGAGCTCGCCAAGACCAAGATACCTCTCGCCGCGGTGCATTCCACCATCGGCCGCCATGCCGCCCGCGCGGTTTCCTGCGCGGTGCAGGTGGACGAGCTGGCAAACCAGTGGCAGTTGCTGGTGGACAACATCGCCAAGGGCGACACCAAGACCTTCAACAAGCCGGTGTTTCCCAAGGGCGAGGTTAGCGGCTTCGGCTTCCACGAAGCGCCGCGTGGCGTGCTGTCGCACTGGGTGGTGATCAAGGACGGCAAAATCACCAACTACCAGGCAGTCGTGCCGACCACCTGGAACGCCGCGCCACGCAACGAGGGCGATGTGCCCGGCCCGTATGAAGCGTCGCTGCTGAACACCCCGGTCGCCGATCCGGAGCGTCCGCTCGAAGTGTTGCGCACGGTGCACTCGTTCGACCCCTGTCTGGCTTGCGCCGTGCACGTGCTCGATAATGAGGGCAAGCCGGTGGTGCAGGTCAAGGCGCTTTAAGGGTTAACCGCAAAGGACGCAAAGGTACGCAAAGGTTTACCAGGTTTTTCCTTGGCGATCCTTCGCGTCCTTTGCGGTGAAAGGTTTTAAAATGCGCATCATCGTTCTCGGTGTCGGCAACATCCTGCTCTCCGATGAAGGTGTCGGGGTGAGGGCAGCGGAGAAATTGCAGCGGGATTTCGTCCTGCCTGCCGGGGTCGATGTCATCGACGGGGGCACCACGGGCATGGAGATGCTCGAAGATCTGGCTTGCGCCGGCCACATCATCATTGTCGACGCGGTGCGCAGCGGCCATGCGCCGGCTTCCATCGTCAGGCTTGCCGGCGAGCAGGTGCCGGTGTTCTTCAGTACCAAGCTGTCGCCGCACCAGATCGGGCTTTCGGACGTGCTGGCGACACTGGCGCTGACCGGCGAACAGCCCGGCGGTGTCACTGTGATCGGCATCGAGCCGTTATCGCTGGAAACCGCCATGGCGCTTTCGCCGCAAGTGGAAGCGGTGCTGCCCGAAGTGGTGTCTCTGGTGGTTGCGGAGTTGCGCCAACTGGGCGTGGTTGTTAAGTGCATCGCGGCAGAGTCGGCCTAGCCATGTGCATGGCTATTCCCTCCCGCATCATTGCCCTCGCTGGCGAAATGGCCACCGTCGAGTGCTTCGGCGAGCGGCGCGATGTCAGCCTGATGCTGATGAGCAGCGACGTGGCGCTGGGCGACTATGTGCTGGTGCAGGCCGGCGGCTTCGCCTACGAGCGCGTCGAGCATGCTGCCGCCCAGGAAGCGCTGCATATTTTCAGCGCCGTGATCGGACCGCCTGCGACCGCATAGAGTTTGACCTCCGTTAAACCTAGAAACCGCGGTTGGCGAACTGCCAGCTCTTCGATACGCTCGCTGCGCGGGCTACTCAGGGCGAACGGGGTATTCGCCAGCCGGGTGAGAAGCCGTTCGTGGTGAGTAGCCTTGCGTAGCAAGGCGTATCGAACCATGAATGGCCTGCAACTGCCGAATTTAGGTTAAAGCCGGCTGTGAGGCTGGTTTTTTTCGCATATATAACCAGTATGAGCGCAGGTGTTGCATGATGAGAAGTTCAGAATCGGTGGAGGCCGCCCGTCCCGGCCCTTTGCTCGAAGAAATTTACCGAAAAATCCACCGCGAGCACATGCTCGGACTCCCCATTCTCAATCCTGACCTGGAGGTCGAAGCGGTCGGTTTCGTGCCGTTTCGCGGCCTGTGGGTGGGCGTCCTGATTACGCCGTGGTTCATGAGCCTGATGCTTCTGTCCGGAACGGCGCTTTGCCCGGTGTTGGCCGAAGGAGAGAGCCAGTCCTGGCTATTTCCAGGCGGCGCCCTGAAATTTTACGCCGGGTTCGAAGCGGAGGTCGGGCCCTGTCAGGTGTGCTCGCTGTTTTCGCCGATGAGGGAATTCGCCGATCAGGAGGAAGCCCGCGCCGCCGCACAGGCTGTTCTGAATGGGCTGTTTGCCGAGATCGTCAGTATCGAACCGGAGCCACCAGTGCCAGTTCAAACCCAGCCCGCTGGCCCGTTGGCGGAAATGCGCGCAGCGGTCGCCGCGCCGATGACGAAACGGGATTTTCTGCGCGGAAGTTTTCTGCCCGGAAGGCAGCATGAGCCTCGAGGGTAAGATCGCCGTCCGCCTGCACTGGGACGGGCAGCGCATCGTCCGGGTGGAACTGGAACCGCGCCATCCCTTGCAGGCCGCCGGCCTGTTGCGGGGCAACTCGGCAGTGCAGGCGGCGCATACGCTGCCGATGCTGTTCAGCCTGTGTGCCAAGGCCCAGGCCGCCGCCGCGGTGACCGCGCTGGAGGCCGCGCAGGGGGCGGCCCCCGGGGTGGCCGCCGCAAAATGGCGCGAGCTGATGGTGCTGGGCGAGGCGATACAGGAATTGCTGTGGCGCTTTCTGCTCGATTTGCCGGGGATCATGGGCGAGCAGCGCCAACCCGAACGGCTGACCGAATTGCGCCGGCGCTTCGCACGGGTGGTTGCGCCAGTGCTCGGCATGGAGGAATGGAAGACGCCGGGGGCGGAATTGCCCGAGCCGGACGCAGCGGCGTGGGAGGGATTTTCCCGCGACGTCGAGGCGGTGATCAGCGCGGATATTCTAGGCCTGCCGGCAGCGGATTGGGCTGAGGCGATCACAGTGGGCCAGACGGCGCGCTGGCTGCACGCTTCCCCTACGCCAACCGCCCGGCTGCTGCTGAAATTGTGGAACGGCAAAGGTTTGTGGGGCGGCGGCGGGATTGCCCTGATGCCGGAAACGAGCCGCGAACGCGTGCTGAACGAACTGCTGCCGGGGCTGGAAAACGATCCGGATTTTGCCTTTCGCCCCCATTGGCGCGGGCGGGTAATGGAAACCGGCGCGCTGGCGCGGATGCGGGACCATCCGCTGCTGGCCGGGTTGCTTCAGCGGGACGGGGCAACCGTGCCGGCACGGTTGCTTGCGCGCCTGGTCGAACTGGTGGAGTTGACAAAGACGCTGCGCGCTCCCGCCGGCGAGTCGCCGGGATGGGTGCAGGGCGCCGCGTTGCGTCACGGAGCCGGCCTGGCCTGGGTGCAAACCGCGCGCGGCCTGCTGGTTCACCGGGCGGAAGTGGACGATAGCGGCAATGTCCGGGATTACCGCATCGTCGCCCCGACCGAATGGAATTTTCATCCTGCCGGGGCCTGCGTCCACGGACTGGCGGGCAGGGCAGCCGCCAGTGCGGATGAAGCGCGCCACTGCGCCGAGTTGATGGTGCAGGCGCTGGACCCCTGCGTTGCTTATGAAATCGAAATTATCAAGGGGCAAACTCTATATGCATGAAATGTCGCTCGCCGAGGGCGTTTTGCAGGTGATCGAAGACAGCGCTAAAAGCAACGGCTTCACACGGGTTAAAACAGTGTGGCTGGAGATCGGGGCATTGGCCGGCGTAGAGGTGGAGGCGATGCGTTTCTGTTTCGGCGCGGTCGTCAAAAACACGCTGCTGGACGGTGCCCGGCTGGAAATCGTTGCAACCGAGGGCCAGGGCTGGTGCCTGACCTGTGGTAAAACCGTCGCCATCCAGCTACGCTACGATCTTTGTCCGTTGTGCGGCGGCTACCAGGTCGAGCCGACCGGCGGCATGGAAATGCGGGTAAAGGAACTCGAAGTCGAATGAACCTAGAAACCTCAGTTGACTCACCGCAGAGACGCAGAGGCGCAGAGAAACCATGGGGTTACTGAAAATTGCCGCTTCACCCGGCTGGTGACGATGCTTTAAGCCGTAACATATTGTTTTTTCTCTGCGTCTCCGCGCCTCTGCGGTTCAAACTGCTTTTTCTAGGATGAACGAGTGATGAGCAATGCGTGATGAGTAATGGGTAACCCCCTTTACTCATCACCCATTCCCCATTACCTGGAGATAATCATGTGTACAGTTTGCGGCTGCGGCCAGGGTGAAACCAAAATCGAGGGTGAGGAACACGCCCATACCCACGTTCATGCCCACGAGCATGGCCACGATCATCTGCACCACTACGGAGCGGCGCATGAACACGGCCACGGCGACCTGCATTTCGGCACCGGGATTGCGGGCGCCCATGCACCGGGGATGAGCCAGGGCCGCATGGTGCAGATCGAGCAGGATATCCTCGCCAAGAACAACCAGTACGCTGCCGCCAATCGCCGCCGTTTCACCGAGTGCGGCATCTTCGCACTCAACCTGGTTTCCAGTCCGGGTTCCGGCAAGACTGCGCTGCTCACCCGCACCATCGAACGGCTTAAAGACAAGCACCGCATCGCAGTGATCGAGGGC
>JAPTVL010000352.1 GCA_028065725.1 Betaproteobacteria bacterium | reverse complement strand
CGCAGCGGCTCAGCAAACCGCGGGTAGTCAAAAATCCGAACCCCCTTGGCGTTCAAAAAGCTCGTCATTCCCGCCGCGTAGCAAATACCCGGCAGCGTTCCCGTAATCACTATCCGGTCATAACAGGACAGCACTCCTGCCAACCTGTCTCTGTACCGATCCGTCAGCATCCCGGTCATGATGGCCTCCCCTTCACTCGCCGCATACCGATTACTTTAACCTGTTTGGTTCCGGCTTCGCCGGCTTAGGGTGAGGCGGTCAGTTCGTTTGTCGCTGCATTGCTTGTCCATGACGTCTTTTCCTTTTGTCGATTCGGCGGAACGCTATCGTTCTTGCATCAGCGGGTTCCGGACACCGATGCCAGGCCAGTGCTTTGCGGCCGTCGCCGGGGCGATGGCTGCGCGGAGGTGCTTAAAAGTGATCGCCGGCCAGCACGCGTCTTGCGCGATGTGGCGTTCGCCGCAGCGAACCAGGTTCCCAAGGAACCCGAGGCAACCCCGGAGGCGTGACCTCCGGAGCGGTGCCCGAGCGGCACCGCGAACTCATCCCCCATCGCCGGCTTGACTGGCAACGCCCGTTCCGCGACGGGCGCGCAATGCCGTTCACGCGGGCCGTGGCGCTGCGCCAAGGCGCGGCAGCGCACGGCTGACAGCGTCAGTGCGTGAGTGCGAGGGGAAGGAACTCGAACGCCGGCCCCGCAGGGCTGGCGTTATTCGCGGCCTGGATGAGGCGCGCGAGATGGGGATTTGCCAGAACGGTCGCAGCAAAGTGCGGCCGTCGGCAGTCAGGTGCTCAAGGCACGATGGACCGCCAGCTGGACCAGGATGATGCGAATTAAGTATCGCGCCCAAAACGCGCCCTTGCAAGCGCGAAAATTGCCAATTAGCACGCCACCAGCCGCAATCGCCGGGATTTCCGGTGGCCTTGACGTGGCAACGATATACCTCTGGCTCCAAGCCGATGAATGAGGCAGTAACGCAAATATTTTCCAGTGTCACCTGGGTGATAGCGGCATCCCTGACAAGGCGCTCGGAAGGGGATGCCCAGCCCGGCACTGACACTACGCCGACACTCGGGTCGCAGTGCAGTGACACCCGAGAGTGAGTGCCTGGCGTTGACGGTGCACTCATTCAGATCACGGGGTTGAAACGCGCTTCCGGTGCGCGATGCTGGGCAGATCTTCCCATGGGATAAGCCGCCATGCCGACTCTGCAAACCGTCCACGGGCGCATCGTTGATCTGCGACGCTACACCAATGCACACCTTCTTTTTTGGCACCGCCCGCCCGGGCCGAGTGACCGATACGAGCTATGGATCAAGCCGCGTGAGGGCGTCGAGCGCAAGTTCACCGTCAACACCCGGACCATGCCGGCGCGACAAAGGCATGAAGTCAGCCTGATCGTCACCACCCACAAGCTGCCGCAGCTCCTGGGGCTGGCTAACTGGACCACGATCGACGGGGTCAACTACGCGTGCACCGAAGCACCGTCGCTGCTCCGCGTCTGGGAATTCGTGATGCTGCCGATAGTGTTCCTGGTCATGGCGGTCGTCTGGGGCGACATCGGTATGGTGTTGTTTGTGCCGGCGGCGGTGGCATACTTGCTGATGGCTGGCATCGGGCGGGGTGTGGTGCGCACCCGGCTGGCACGGCAGGTGGACCGGGCAATCGATCTGGAGGCGTGGCGTACGAGCAAGCGAACGTGGACGCTGCATTGACGATCCGCTCTGGCAGTCGGGTCAGGTTTGCCAAGTCTGTCACTGCCGCCTTGACGGGGCTCTTCATCGGCATATGATGGCGGCTCGCTGTTCTGGGGAGGACGGACTATAAGTGAGGCGCCAACCCGGCCGAGATCGTTGCCGGTTGGCTCGGCGGGCTGCTCGATGATTTGCTGAAAGGGGGAAAGACGTGAAGGTAAAGAGATCCTCCGCAAAGCCTGGAGCCGTCGTTCCGAAAGGGTCACCTGCCGAGCCGATCGAGACTTCTTTTGCCGAAGTCGTCGGCCTTATCGAGCAGGCCCGCCAGCGCGCCTACCAGGCGGTCAACACCGAACTCGTCAGCCTGTACTGGCAGATCGGCCAGTACATCAGCCGCAAGTTGGACGCCGCCGAATGGGGCGAAGGCGTGGTAGACCAACTGGCGCAACATCTGGAGCACACCCTGTCCGGGCTGCGCGGTTTCACCCGCCGCAACCTGTTCCGAATGCGGCAATTTTTTGATGCCTACGCCGGCGATGAGAAAGTGTCACCACTGGTGACACAATTGCCGTGGACCCACAACCTCATCATCCTGACGCAGTCCAAACGCCCGGAAGAACGCGAGTTCTACTTACGCATGGCCATCCAGGAGCGTTGGGGCAAACGTGAGCTTGAACAACAGTTCCGTCAGGCCCTCTTCGAACGCACAGTCCTGCATCCGCCAAAACTCTCGACACTGTTGAGAGAGCAGCATCCTCATGCCGACAGTCATTTCAAGGATGCCTATATGCTCGAATTTCTGGCCTTGCCCAGCGAGCATTCCGAGGCGGACCTGCACCATTCGCTGCTGCAAAACCTTGGGCGGTTTTTGACCGAGCTGGGGCGCGACTTCTGTTACATCGGCTCCGAATATCCGGTGCAGGTGGGCGGTCGAGACTTTGCGCTCGATCTGTTGTTTTTTCATCGAGGGCTCAACTGCCTGGTGGCCATCGAACTCAAAGTAGACCGCTTCGAGCCGGAGTATCTGGGCAAGCTGGGTTTCTATCTCGAAGCCCTCGACCGTGATCACCGCAAGCCTCATGAGAATCCGGCCATGGGTGTGCTGCTGTGCGCGTCGAAGGACAGCGAGGTGGTCGAATACGCGCTGAGCCGCTCACTGTCACCGGCACTGGTGGCCGAATACCAGACCCAACTGCCCGACAAGAAACTGCTGGCTGCCAAGCTGCACGAGTTTTACGCACTGAACGCGCCGGAGCAATCGACGGGCAAGCCTACCCGTCGGAAGAAGGGCGAAGCTTGATCGCAGACCTTGAGCCGTATGTGGATTAGAGGCCTATACAATCACGAGCCCGGGATGTGGAGAAAACCACATGGTTATCTTGGTCAACCTGGCACCACGCGTATTGGCCGGGTGTCCGCGCTTGCGCTAGCGTGTTGCTGTCAAAGCACAAATGCGAGGCTGGCATGCCCCGTCTGACTATCACCCTGTCGGAAGCGCGTTACCGGGCGCTCAAGGAGGCGGCGGCGCAGCGCGACAAGACCATCGGGCAACTGATCGACGAAAGCCTAGAGTTTTACGGCATCAAGTCGCGGCAGGATGCCCACGACTTGGTGAGCCGCGCGCGAACGCACGGCAAGCTCAGCGAAGATCAAGCACTCGCCGCGGCCCAGGAACAGATCAAGGCCGTGCGTCGCAAGCCGTGAGTTGGCCAATGTGACGTCGACATCGGCACAGTCCGGCAAACTCCTTGGCGGCTCCGCCTTCAGCGGTTTATTGGGCCCGGCCAAGTTCTGAAACGGTGATGTCATCTTCACCCCCGATCAACCAAAGCTTTGGTTGTGCCAGCACCCGTGTGACGAAGGCATTGTCCTCGGCGATCCGCTTGGACAGCGCCTTGCGGGTATAGATGGACGGATTTACCGGGCGACCGAGCCGGCTGCTCACAGTGTCAAGCGCAGCAAAAATATCAATATAGGTCAGTCTGTCGCTGATCAGCATCAAGTCAATGTCGCTCGCCGCCGTATCCTGCCGCTTGGCGACCGAACCGAAAACGAAAGCGGCCCTGATCTTCTTTGCCAGGGGTGCCAGGGCCTCGCGCAGGGGTTCGGCAAGGCCGACGGTCTTCTGGACGATGCCGCACAGCTCGGCATAAATCGGCGAATCCCGATTGGCTTGGTAGTGTTTTTGGTTGCCGACCGGATGTACGGTCACAAGGCCGCTCTGCGCCAGCCGTGCCAGCTCGCGCTGCACGGCACCCGAGCCGGCGCCGATGAGGCTGGTCCGCTCGACTGGTGCTTTGGAAATCGTACCCATTTTAGGTATCTTAATGCCCATAATGGGCATGGTCAATCCTGGCTTGCTCACACATAGTCGGACGGGAACACTGGCTGGCAGACTTGCCTCGCATGACAGAACTGGGCTGAAGCGCTGTGGCCGTGGGCCGCCTGACCTCCTTGCCCGAGGAGGGATGAGCCGAATAATGCTGGGATTCGGCTCACATCGTTTTCTTCCTGACCTCTGATGCCACACTGGATCTGGCGAACTTGACTATCAAGCCAACAGACCAGATAATCTGACCAGTGTAAATTTCCAGTAAGCGAGGAGCCAATCATGCATGGATCGCAGTGGCGGTTGCAGGACGCAAAAACTCAGTTCAGTCAGGTCGTCGAGGCGGCCTTGCAGGGTGAGCCACAACACGTTACACGGAGAGGTCGGGCGGCGGTGGTCGTTCTGTCTGAGGCAAATTATCGTGCGCTTCGCGAAGGTGCTCGTGCCAGTGCCCCAGGATTCGTCGCGCATCTCCTTGCCATACCCAAGGACGATGCGCCACATGCCGAGTCCCGTCGTATTGCTCTGCGTGACATCGATCTCTGATGTTTCTTCTCGACACCGTAATCGTCTCCGAGTTGCGGAAGAAGAGGCCGAATGTCGGGGTGGTTCGCTGGGTCTCGAAGCAGTTGGCCGATCAGCTACATCTCAGCGTTGTCACACTTGGCGAAATCGAGCGGGGCATAGAAAAGCGCCGCAAGGGCGATCCTGAGTTCGCCGAAGCACTGACAGCTTGGCTTGAGAGCCTGACGCGCCTGTATGCAGATCGAATTCTCCCGGTTACGCCCAGCGTGGCACGCCGCTGGGGTCGCCTGTCCGCGCAACTTGGGCACGAAGGTGCCGACTTGTTGATCGCTGCGACCGCGCTTACCTATGGCTTAACAGTCGTTACTCGCAACGCAAGTGACTTCGAACCAACCGGAGTCAATCTGATCAATCCCTACTCTCGGTAAGTTCGGCCCATTCGAGAAGCCCACGTCCGTGGCCTCGGTCAAAGTGATCAACAAGTTGATGCAGCTTTTCAGAATTGAGGAAACAACTGTAAAGGCCGAGGTTTATCGTGTACAGCCTGCACTGCACTAAGAAGCTTCTTGATCGCATCAAGCCTTCGATCGCGGTATCGCTGCCGCCGCCGACCACGGCGCTCGGCAATTGGTACGCAACGGCGCTCTTCTGGAAGCCGCAGCTTGCGTTGCTCGTGAACGAGCGGACCTTGCTGCCGGTGCTGATGCCGCTGGCGCCCGCTTCGACGCTGGCCACACGGTTTCCCGACGAGCTGGCCGCGATATTGAGCAGGCACGGCGCCAGTCGGGCGTTCATCGAGCGTGAGGTGGCGCAGATGTCCGACGTCGCATTGGCGAAGACGGCCAACCGCAGCATCGTCGGTACGATGAACGAGTTTTCGTTCCTGGCCGAAGGCTACCGAGAGTACCTGGAGACTTCGGACTTGATCACCCTGTCGATGCGCTTGGCCGACACGCCTTGTAGCCCGATCAATCACAACAGCCCGGCACGGCTGCTCAAGGAAATTTTCGGCGATGTGGTACGCTGACAAAAAGTGGCGCGTGAGGCGTTACCTGTTTATCCCAGCACGTCGCCGACCGTCCCATCAGAGCCCTCGCTCCTCGGGTAGCCAGATGGGTAGCCAGGCTGAGTCAGAAGACGGTCACGCATCGCAACCTTTTTATCTTAAACAAGTTTCCCGCGATGTGCCCTCAATACGACATCGTTCTGATGTGATATTTCCACAAGCGGAGGCTCCTCGCGCCACCCGCATTTCGGCATCCTCGTCGCGGCTTTCCCTTTCGTGTTATCCGAGGCCTTGCTGGCCGGATAGCGCACGGTGCTCGTCCGGCCAAGCCCGCGCAAGCTGCATGGACTGAGGGTCGCCGAGGCGGAGGGCATCCTGACGGACCTTGCCCGGCACGCGATCGTATTGGCGCCGATGGCCGCTCCGCGCGCGCCCGATCCGGGTGACCGGCTTGCCAGCGGCGGCGACGGGAGGGATAATCACCAAGCAAATGCTTGCTTGAACGAGAGCCCGCTGGCGTTTTGCCCGCGGGAAGCCCGATTGCGCAGCGACATCCGACCATGAAAATTCAACCGGACCCGACCATGAATCCCTATCCCC
>JAPTVL010000528.1 GCA_028065725.1 Betaproteobacteria bacterium | reverse complement strand
CGTCGGCAGCTACTTCGGCTACATCGACGAAGCGGTGTACGTGTCGGGCATCGTTGCCGGCCACACGAGCAAGACCGGCAAGCTGGGCTACATCGCGGCCATGCCGATTCCCCAGGTGCTGCGCAACATCAACAACTTCACCATGGCGGCCCGCAGCGTCAACCCCAAGATCACGGTGCAGGTGGTGTTCACCGGCGGCTGGTCGAATCCGGTGAAGGAAGCCGAATCCGCCAACAGCCTGATCGACCAGGGGGTAGACGTGCTGACCTGCCACGTCGACAGTCCCAAGGTGGTGGTGGAAACAGCGGAGAAACGCGGCGTCTATTCCTGCGGCTATCACGCCGATCAGTCGAAGCTCGCGCCCAAGGGCTTCCTCACCGGCGCGGAATGGAACTGGAGCAAGGTCTATCTCGACTACGCCACCATGATTTCCAAGGGCACCAAGATCCCCAACCTGGTCCGCGGCGGCTTCAAGGAAGGTTTGGTCAAGAGCTCACCCTACGGCAAGGCGGTCAGCGCCAAGGCCAAAGCGCATGCCGACAAGGTGCGCGCCCAGTTCATGAAGGGCGACTTCGTGGTCTACCAGGGCCCGATCAAGGACAACACCGGCAAGGTGGTGATCCCCAAGGGCAAGGCATACGGACAAACCGACATCTGGCTTGAAAGCATGAACTGGCTGGTCGAGGGCGTGGTCGGCAGCGCCAAGGGATAAGCATGCCAATGCCGTTTGTGTCCTTTCTGGTTCCCCTGACTGCGCTGGCCTTGTCCCTAGTTTTGTTCGGGGGCTTCGTCGGCCTGGCCGGGGCGAACGTGACGGAGGTGTACCAGTCCATCTTCCGGGGCGCATTCGGTACCTGGTTTTCCTGGCAGAACACCCTCACCAGCGCGGCGCCGCTGATGCTTACGGCGCTGTGCACCGCGTTGCCGGCACGGCTGGGGTTGATCGTGATCGGCGGCGAGGGCGCGGTGGTGCTGGGCGGCCTCGCCGCCGCGCTGACCGGCCTGGCGTTGGTCGACGCCGGCCCGTGGGTGGCCCTCACCGGCATGGCCCTGGCGGCCATGTTGACGGGCGGTCTGCTGATCGGGCTGGTGGGCTGGCTGCGCCACAGCCGCAATGTCAACGAAACCATCAGTTCCCTGCTGTTCAACTACATCGGCATCGCCATCCTGAGTTTCCTGGTGATCGGGCCGCTGCGCGATCCCGAAACCCTCAACAAGCCTTCCACCCATCACATCGGCGACACCCATATGCTGGGCGCGCTGGGCGAATCCTCCATCCACTGGGGCTTCGGCTTCGGGCTGATCGCCTGCCTGATTCTGTGGGTGCTCTACAAGCGCACGGTGTTCGGCTTCGCGGTCGACATGGTGGGCGGCAACGTGCGCGCCGCCAAACTCTCCGGTCTTCCGGTGGGCCGCATCGTCTTCCTGACGTGCATGATGGGCGGCGCCGCCGCCGGTCTCGCAGGCATGGTGGAAGTGGCCGCCGTGCACGGCCGTGCCAATACTTCGCTGAATGCCGGTTACGGTTACGAGGGCATCCTCATTGCCTTCGCTGCCCGCCACCATCCGCTCGCCATCATTCCCATGGCCATCCTGTTCGGCGGCATCCGCGCCGCCAGCGGACTGATGCAGCGCGATCACGATCTGCCGGACGCCACCAGCCTGGTGCTGCAGGGCATTATTTTCATTCTCATCCTGGCGAGCGAAGCTGTGTTCGCCAGGCTGGCCAGGCGGCGCGGGAGCGCGTCATGAATATCGAATCGATCGAGTGGACGACGGTCGTCATTGCCGTCCTCGGCGGTGCCATCCGGGTGGGCACGCCTTTCCTGTTCGTCAGCCTTGGCGAGTGCCTGACCGAGAAGAGCGGTCGCATCAATCTCGGCCTCGAAGGCAACCTCGTCATGGGCGCGATGGCCGGCTACGGCGTGGCCTGGATCAGTGGCTCGCCCTGGCTCGGCGTACTGGCAGCCGGTGCTGCCGGCGTGGTTCTGGGTTTCGTTCACGCACTGCTGTGCCAGCAGCCGCGGGTCAACGACATCGCCGTCGGCATCGCCCTGATGATCCTCGGCACCGGCCTGGCCTTCTTCCTCGGCAAGCCGCTGATCCAGCCCAGCGCACCGCACCTGCCTGCCTTGAGTCTGGGTGCCTGGAGCGATAACCCGGCCTTGCGCGCGGCACTGGAGATCAACGTGCTGTTCATCGTCGGCGTGATCCTGGCGCCCGCCATGGCCTGGTTTTTCCGCAGCACCCGCTGGGGACTGACCATCCGCACGGTGGGCGAGAGCGACGAGGCGGCGCGCGCGATGGGGTTGAACGTCAACGGCGTTCGCATGCTCGCCACCATGGCCGGCGGCTTTCTGGCCGGCGTCGGCGGGGCCTTCCTGTCGCTGTATTACCCGGGCGGCTGGAGCGAAGGCTTGTCCAGCGGGCAGGGCCTGATGGCGGTGGCGCTGGTGATCTTCGCGCGCTGGGATCCGATGCGGTGTCTTTATGCCTCGCTGCTGTTCGGCGGTGCCGGCGCCCTGGGGCCGTCATTGCAGTCGGTGGGCGTGACCTGGGGCTACTACCTGTTCAACGCTGCCCCGTATGTCCTGACCCTGATACTGATGATCTCCGCTTCCTCGACCCGGGTGCGTTCAGGCATGCCGGGCGCGTTGGCGTCCCGTTAAAGAATCAATGGAGAGTAATACATGAGTGTGTTCCTGGCGGCCGACCCCTACCCGTGGCCTTACGACGGCGATTTGCGGGTGGACAATACGGCACTGATCATCATCGACATGCAGTCCGACTTCTGCGGCCACGGCGGCTACGTCGATCGCATGGGCTACGACCTGTCCCTGACCCGGGCGCCCATCGAATCCATCGTCCGGGTGCTGTCGCTGGCGCGGCACCTCGGCATGATGGTGATCCATACCCGCGAAGGGCACCGTCCCGACTTGTCCGACCTGCCCGGCAACAAGCGCTGGCGCAGCCGGCGCATCGGAGCCGGCATCGGCGATCCGGGGCCCTGCGGCAAGGTGCTGGTACGTGGCGAACCCGGCTGGGAAATCATCCCGGAACTCGCGCCGCTGCCGGGCGAGCCGATCATCGACAAGCCGGGCAAGGGTTCCTTCTATGCCACCGACCTTGAACTGCTGCTGCACAAGGCAGGCATCCGCAACCTGATTCTCACCGGCATTACTACCGACGTATGCGTGCACACCACCATGCGCAATGCCAATGACATGGGATTCGAATGCCTGCTGTTGGAGGACTGCTGCGGCGCCACCGATCGCGTCAACCATCTGGCTGCCCTGAAAATGGTGAAAATGCAGGGCGGGGTGTTCGGCGCGGTCGCCTCGTCTGCGCAGCTGCTTGAGGCGCTGGGATGGGCGTGACGCATCGCCTTGCGCTGGAAGCCATCAAGGTCAGCAAGCGCTTCGGCGAACTGCTGGCGCTGGATCAGGTTTCGCTGAAACTCCGGCAGGGCAGCATCCATGCCCTGCTGGGCGAGAACGGCGCTGGCAAAAGCACCCTGGTGAAGTGTCTGGTTGGCTTCCATGCACCGGACGAGGGCGAGATCGTGGTTGGCGAACACCAGCAGAGTGTCGCCAATCCGCGCGATGCGCACGACCTGGGAATCGGCATGGTCTACCAGCATTTCACCCTGATCCCCAACATGACCGTGCTTGAAAATCTGGTGCTGGCGCGGCCGCACCTGCCTGCGGTGATCGACTGGAAGAAAGAGCGCAGAGCGCTCGGCGAACGCATGCAAGGCATGCCCTTCCGGCTGCCGCTGGATGTTTCGGTGAATCAGCTGGCGGCCGGGGAAAAGCAGAAGCTGGAAATCATCAAGCAGCTCCTACTCGACGTGAAGGTGCTGATCCTTGACGAGCCCACCTCGGTGCTCACCCCCGACGAAGCCGACGAGGTGCTGGGACAGATTCGCGCCATGACCCGCGAGGCCGACCTGAGCGTGCTGATGATCAGCCACAAGTTCCGCGAAGTCATGGCCTATGCCGACGATGTCACGGTACTGCGTCGGGGCAGGCATGCCGGCTCGGCACGGGTGTCCGAGATCGACGTCAAGGGGCTGGCCGAGATGATGGTGGGCAGCGAATTCACTCGTGCCGCGCTGGACCGGATGACCGTGGAGACGCAGCCGCTGAAACTGGACATCGCCGACCTCGGCGTGGAGGACGACAGCGGCACGACTGCCGTCCACGCGCTGTCGCTGGCGGTGAGGGCGGGCGAGATCGTCGGTATCGCCGGCGTCTCCGGCAACGGCCAGCGCGAACTGGTGGAGGCGCTGGCCGGACAGCGTTCGCCGTCGGGCGGCGCGATCCGTGTCATGGGCGAAGCCTACAGCGGCCGCCGCCGCGAGCTGCTGCGCCACCGCTTCCACTGCCTGCCCGAGGAACCGCTGCGCAACGCCAGCGTGCCACGCCTGAGCGTGGCGGAGAACCTTGCCTTTCGCCGCTTCGATCAGCCGCCTTACAGCTTGAGCGGTTTTCTGCGCCGGCGCGTGATGGCGGCAACTGCAATACGTGCCATCGCCGATTTCAAGGTGCGCCCGCCGAACCCCCACACGCCCATCGGCGACCTTTCGGGTGGCAACGTGCAGCGGGCCATCCTCGCCCGCGAACTGGGCGAACAGCCCAACGTGCTGGTGGTGGCCAACCCCTGCTTCGGCCTCGATTTCACTGCGGTGGCCGAGATCCATGACCGCATCATGGCTGCGCGCAACGCCGGTGCGGCGGTGCTGCTGGTGAGCGAGGATCTCGACGAAATCCTGGAACTGTCAGACCGCATCCTCGTCATGTCCGGCGGGCGGCTGGTCTATGAAACTACGCCCGCCGAGGCCAACCCCATCGTCATCGGCCGCCATATGGCGGGCCATGGAGAAGAAGCGCATGCACATTGACGCACGCCCCTATCCCTATGCACTGCCCGAGCGGCTGCCTGCCCTGGTCATCATCGACATGCAGCGCGACTTCATCGAGCCCGGCGGCTTTGGCGCCGCGCTGGGCAACGACGTGAGCCTGCTGCAGGCCTGCGTGCCGGTGATTGCCCGGCTGCTGGCGACGGCCCGCCGGCTGGGGTTGCCGGTGATCCACACCCGCGAAGCCCACCAGCCCGACCTGTCCGACTGTCCGCCGGCCAAGCGCCAGCGCGGCGACTGCCGCCTGAGGATCGGCGACGCCGGCCCGATGGGCCGTCTGCTGGTTGACGGCGAGCCGGGCAACGCCATCATCGATGCACTCAAGCCCGCGCCGGGCGAGATCGAGATCGCCAAGCCCGGCAAGGGCGCGTTCTATGCCACGCCGCTACAGGAGATATTGCAGCAACTGGGCGTGACCCATCTGCTGTTCACCGGCGTCACCACCGAGGTGTGCGTGCAGACCACCATGCGGGAAGCCAACGACCGGGGCTACGAATGCCTGCTGGTCGAGGACGGCACCGAGAGCTATTTCCCCGAATTCAAGCGCGCCACGCTCGACATGATCACGGCCCAGGGCGGCATCGTCGGCTGGGTTGCGAGTTGCGAGACGGTGCTCGCAGGACTGGACAAGGCATATGGCTGAGACCGCTTCCGGCCTTGTCTTTGTCGACCTCGCCTCGATTCCCGGGCGGCTGGGCGAATTTTCCTGGGAGCCCCTGGGGCCGGGGGTGGAGCTCAGCCCGCTTTATCAGGATGCCGCGGGCAATACCAAGCTCGCCCTGCTGCGCTATGCTCCCGGTGCGACGGTGCCCGAGCATCTGCACACGGGCATGGAATACATCCAGATCCTGGCCGGCGCCCAGCAGGACGAGCGTGGGGTGTATCACGCCGGCACCCTGTTGGTGAGCCTTCCCGGCACGCGGCACAGTGTCGCCAGTCCGGAAGGCTGCGTGGTGCTGGCGGTCTGGGAAGCACCCGTGCTTTTTGTATAAAGTGGATGGTTTCAAAACAAGCGAATGCCTCAGGCATTCCCCCCTCAAAATCGATTGACATGATTTCCAAGATTTCCAACCTGAATATCACCACCCTCCGTAGCCTGTATCAATCCGGCGAACTCACCCCGCCGTCGCTGGTGGACGACCTGCTCGCCCGCCTGGCCGGCGAAGACAGTCACCACATCTGGATCAGCCGCCTCGACGCCGACACCCTGCGTGCCCACGCGAGAAGCCTCGAAGGCCGGGACATCGCGAGCCTGC
Source organism: Betaproteobacteria bacterium (assembly GCA_028065725.1). The sequence continues at coordinate 7 of JAPTVL010000528.1, read as the reverse complement.
CGCTCTA
>JAPTVL010000114.1 GCA_028065725.1 Betaproteobacteria bacterium | reverse complement strand
TGGCCCTCCCCGTCCGTGCCGCTCATCCCCTTCAGATCCATCATGGCGCCGTTGGGGAAGATCAACCGATTCCAGGCCACCAGCACGCGGCTTTGGCCATAGGCCACGTCGCTGCTGTACTCGCCGACGATGCGAGTGCCCTGGGGAATGAGCACCACGGCCGGATTGAGGCTGTCATAGACCGTCTGCCGCACTTGCGCCGTGATCGTACCCGGCAAATCGCTATCGATGCCAGTCAGCATGACGGCAGGGATGACGGCGCCGGCAAACAGTTCATGGTTGCCGATGGGCGGTTGCGCCGCCGCATCGAGGTAGCCGCTCGACGCTTTGCGCTCCTGATTGGCCAGGAACGCCTTGTTCTGGGCTTGCGGGCTCTGGACGTCGCCCGCCATACCCGAGGCGCCCTGAAGTGCCGCCAGGGCTTTCTGGAGGTTGGGATCAGCCGCGCCCTGAGGCGTTGCGGCCAGAGCCGTGAGGTTGCGCAGTGCGTCGGCTCGCGATGGGGCTGCGGCTTGGGGCTGGATGCCGCTCATCATTCCCATGTTCCCCGCGCTGGTCTTGGCCAGGTGTGCACTCTGGTCCACCAGTACGGCGCCTTCCAGATCCTTGTAGTGCTGCTCGATCAGCCAACGGCGGTACTTCTGGGCCGGCGTGAGTTGCGGCGGCTCGCCGCTGGCGGGCAATGCCGCGCCGGGGTTGTTCGGGTGGTTCAAAGGCGCGCCCGGGCTGCTGGCGGCGCCGACGGGCGCAGATGCGGGCTTGTCGGTTGGATCGGATGACGCCTCCACAGGCCCGCCCAAATGCTGCTGAGCCGCGCGCTGCATGGCAGCGACGTCCGGCGATGTCTGCCCGACCATGGCGGTCGTCCCGGAACTCTCAGCGGGCTGGCTCTTGTTCCCGGCCGTCAGAATGCCGATCACCATCCCGCCGACGACGACGCTGCCACCGATGAAGGCGATTTTCTTGAAATTCTTGCTCAGGCGCGCTCCGCCTTCGCGCGGCGTGCCCTTGATGCTCAGGGCCCCTCCCTTCTTGGGCGCCGCGGCTCCGTTGAGGTCCTGGTTGAGCAGACTCTCGTCCAGGGGCTTGTCGTCTTGAGTCGCTTCAGTCATGACGCGCCCTCACCGCCCAGAGAACCAGCCGCCACCACCTGCCTGACCGTGCCGGCATGTCACGCTGCGGGCAACGTTGCCAACGCCGACGACCAGTTTGAAGGTCTGCGGCAGGCCATCGATGATGTAGTAACCATGCACCAGGCGACTGTTCATCAGCTCAGTCTGGCCGTTGGTGACGTTGAACACGGCTGGCGCGTCGGTGTATTTCATGTCGGGCGGCATCTGCAGGTAGGTGTGGCCACCCCCTGCGAAGACGCGCACGGGCTTCAGATCGGCGTTCTCAAGATCGACATGGCCGTCATCCACCTTGCAGATGAAGTCGAAGTCCAGGCTGGCAGGGTCGATGCTGCCCATGGGGGCAACCACAGCCTTCTTCCTGGCCTCGACCCTGGCCTGCTCAGCCGCCCTCGCCTGCGCTGCCTGCTGCTGCATGTTGATCACCAGTTGCTGCGGGTCGTAGAAACCGACCAGCGGCACGTAGTCATGGGCGTCGCTCACCAGGGTCATGTAGTAGACCCGACCGGCGTCGGTCGTGACCACCAGATTGGTGACCAGGCCGGCAGCCGTGGGCTTGACCACCACCACGGGGCGATCGCCGGCACCGGCCGATTGCACGAGCCAGCGCACCGAGTCGCCGATGGACATGTTGGTGATGTGCTCCCCGGCCATCAGGTTGATGACGCAAATATGCAGCGGTGCGCAGGTGATCGTGGGCCGGCTTTGGCCGTAGGGGTACATCACCTGCCCATTCGTTCCGACGAGAGAAGGCGCAATTCCGGTTTGCAGCCATTCCTGGCTGGCGTCCTCCGTAGCCCTCGACGAGAGCGGGACCGGAGCGACCCCATGGACCAGTTGGTCGCTGGTGCGTCCCTTGTCCGGGGTGCCGATCAGGTGAATCGTCGTCGTGCTCGGCATGGCCATAGCGGAGCTGGCCACCATGGCGAGCGCCACCAGTGAGTATGGGAAGAATTTCATGGCGGCTTCCTTACTGGCCTTTGGAGAAGACCTGTGTCCAGGTCACGTTCTTGACGAACAACCCGAGCGGGTTGTCCAACATGACCTGCGGACTCTCGGCGAGCTTGGGGTCGACCCCCGTGGTGACATCGGCCTTCCAGTGCTCGACCGGCTGCGGCTGCCCACCGTTCACCCGCACCTCATCCCAGCCGACCTGCCATGTGTCTTTGCTCACTGGCAGGATGCTGGTAATGTTGGCGCTCACCGTGAAGTCGCCGAACGGCGGATGCTTGCTGTAGTAGCCGTTGAGGTAGGCGGCGGTGTCGCTGCTCGCCATGGCGTAGACGCGATGGATCAGCGTCTTTTGGGCCGCAGCGTCCGGGATGACGGTCCTGGCGTTCCAGATCCAGTTGGCGACCTGTGCTTCGATGATGCGTTGGTCGACGGCGCCGCCCGAGACCGGTTGCGCCATGGCGACCGGATTGCCCATCCTGTCGATCGCCACGACGTAGGGCTTGATCTTGGACTGGGCGCCGATGAAGACGACGCCGGTGACGGCGATGGCAGCGACGGCCAGCGCGCCAATCGCCGCGTAGCGCCAGCTCTTGGCGCGGGCGAGTGCATCGCCATAGCGCTCATCCCACTCGCGGCGCGCGTTCAAATAGGGGTTGGCTTCCGCCATCATTCCTCCTGTGCATGGGTGTTGGGCTTAGGCCCTTACCTGGATTGCGCAGGAGGTTGCAGCAGGTGCTGCTTGATGCGGTCAGTGGTCCTGGCTGGCGAATCTCAAGAATCCCGTGCGTTTGAGCGTCCGGTCGCCGCGATGGCTACGCTGCGGCATTCGAACAGCGATCCTGTTCGCCAGGGTAAGGCTTGGTCGACGTCGGCCCAGCGGGGCCCTTGAGCCACGCCGGGCAGTGACAGCAGTTCGGCCGAGGAGCAGGCATCGAGCAGAGATCTCAACGACGGCTGCAATCCTGCAGTCAGCGGTCAGCGGTCAGTCGCACCAGTGGCGTCGTGACCGACAGCTTCCAGCGCTTGCGAGCGGGCGCTCTCGACGCGCTGCCGTCATCCGATTCGCCAAACTGTCCGGTCGGCTTCCTGGGCTTATCGATCGACAGGATCGTCGCCGCCTTGTCATCGAGGTCTATCCTCCATGAGCACATCCAGCAGGAGCGCCGTGTAACCGGCGAGTCTGGCAAGGGGCAAGACACCAGTGCGGCTCAACCTGCGGGCCAGGGGCCGAATCGGCCCCGCAGTCCGCGCAGCCCAAGCTCGGTCAAAGTGACCGCCCGGCTGTCCAGGTCCTGCTGTACCCATCCCAACTCCGTCAAACGTCGCAGCAGTGCCACGCCGAGCGGCCCAGACAGGTGGTGGCGGCGCTCGCTCCAGTCGATGCAGGTCTTCGACTCCGGATTTCGCTCCCACGCACGGACGTCAATCCCGAAATCCCGCAGGAAGTCCAGGCCGCGCGGCGTCAGACGTGCAACGTCCTCATGGATGCTCAGGCATTGCTTCCGGATCAGCGCATCGCACAAACCGACACCCAAGCGCCCCGCGAGATGGCTGTAGCACGTACGTCCTGCCTGCAACCGGGACGGAACCCGCGACATCGCCTTTTCGCCGGGGCGTTGCGTGGCGACGAGCATTAACGACTCCAGCATCGCGGCGACTTCCGACGAAGCCAGACGGTGATAGTGATGCCGGCCTTGCTTGACCCTCTGCAGCAGTCCACCTTCCCGCATAAGACGCAGATGCTCACTCGCGGTAGCCGCGGCGATTCCTGCGCAGGCAGCCAATTCGCCAGCCGGAAGCGCCCTGCCGTCGCCCAGTGCAAGAAGGATTGCCGCGCGTGCCGGTTCACCGACGAGCGCCGCGACGTGCGCGATATCCAGATCCTGCGTCATCTTCGAATGGGAAGCGGTTGCCATGGAGCGCATTGTCCTGGAATTGTGAAACGTTGCTTCGTCCGAGGCCGAAGCATGCAAAAACCATCAGAGGCAACATGGATAGCTCTCGCCAAACACGGTTTGCTCCATGCTCGATGCCCATCCTTCCTCGCCGCGCAACGGCCCGGTCCTGCTAGTCCTTTGCCTCGCGGTGCTCGTGGCGCAGGTCGACACCTCAGTCGTCAACCTCGCCGTGCATGCCATCGGAATCGGCCTGCACGCGTCGATTGATTCGCTGCAGTGGGTGGTCGACGGCTACAACCTGAGCTACGCGGCGCTCTTGATGACCGGCGGCACATGGGCCGACATCTTCGGCCGCAGGCGCGTGCTGCGGCTGGGCGCCTCGCTCTTTGTCGCCGGCTCGCTGCTCGCAGGTTTTGCGCCGGATATCTCGATTCTGGTCGCTGGACGGGTTCTCTCCGGCATAGGCGCTGCATTGCTGCTGCCGGCCAGTCTCGCGTTGATCCGCGTCATTTGGACAGAGCCTGAGAAGCGGGCCCACGCGATTGGCGTATGGGCCGGAACCAACGGTGCGGCCTTGGCCATTGGCCCGACCGTGGGTGGCTGGCTGATCCAGCTAGCCGGGTGGCGCAGCGTCTTCCTGTTGATCGTTCCTCTCGGCCTTGTCGTCGTGATCTGGTCACGTCACGTCATTCCGGAATCTCGGGACGAGCAGGGGCGTAGCGTGGACGTCGCTGGTCAGACCTTCGGAGCGATCGCGCTGGCCAGCGTCACCCTCGCAGCCATTGCACACGCCTATGCTCTGCCCGCCTTGGGCATGGCCGCCCTTTGCATCGTGCTGTTCGTGCGCACGGAATCGAGGGCCGGATTGTCGGCAATGATTCCTCTGGCCCTACTGCGCAACAGGCGTCTCGCCGTGGCCAATGGGGTGGCGGCGGCGATGACTTTCGGCATGTACGGCGTACTGTTCCTGCTGCCGCTGGTTTGGCAGCGCCAGTCGGGCATGAGCCCGCTGCAGGCTGGACTCGCGCTGCTACCCATGTCGCTGTCCTTCGTGGCCCTCTCGCACCGCTCGGGGTATTGGGCCTCGCGATTCGGCACGCGGCGGATGATGGCCGCAGGCATGATGGGGATTGCGTCCGGCATCGCGCTGCTTGCTCTCACAAGCGCGGGGCGACCGTTAGGACTTGCGGAAACTGGCGTGTTCCTCACAGGCATCGGCATGGCTCTCAACACCGGCCCCGTACTCGCGTTGGCTGTTTCCGCGGTCGCATCGGCGCGGGCCGGCACGGCATCCGCTATGGTCAACACCGCGCGCATGGTCGGCGCCACGCTGGGAGTGGCCGTCCTCGGCAGCGTGTTCGCGACCAGCGGCGGCGCAGCCGCTTTCAGCCGGGCGATGGTCGCAGGCGCCACGGCTGTCTGCGCCGGTGCTGTGCTGGCTATGCTCTGCTGAAGCCGTAGAGTTCTAACGGATCCTCGTCATCGTGCCGCCATGGCGGACACCGCTCATGCGCTTCGCCTGGCGATCGGCCCCCTTTCACTCGATGCACTCAGCGATACTCATCAAAGAGTCGGCCGGGCAGTGACTCAACGGCCGACACCTTCTGTCTGACAGACCGTTCGTCGGCCGAGGACTAAACCGCTCTCGCGGTAGGCGCTCCGGGACGGGTTGAGCCTCGCCTCAGATTCCACGAACTGCCCATGATGTCTAGGCGGAAGTCCGGTTACCCAGATTCCCAGTCACCTGCCCACACGCTGCCCAAGCATGGTCTCCAACAACGTGCTCCCTGGATGCGACCCCGCGATCAGATCGCGGACTTGACCTTGCACCTGCTCGACCGCGACGCCTGCTGCCGGCGCAGCCTGCAACACCGCCGTATAGGCGTCGAGCACATCGCTACCCGTGATGTCGTAGCCATACCCGAGCGCCATCCAGTGCAATGCCGCCAGACCGACGGTGAGCGCGAACCCAGGCTGCTTCTCCGCATAGTCACGGGCGGCACGCGTCAGGGTGCGCGGGTCAGCCGACCGGTGCCTGGCCAACTCGGCCGCCATATCGAATAGCCCAGTATCCTTGGCCGCGGCGAACCACTTGCCCTCGTTGCCCGGCGTGCTGGCAACGAGATCGCGCAGGATCGTTTCCTTCGGAATTCCCGGGTATTTCCTGGCGATCGCCCGGAACGTCGCGAGATAGGTGGTGCCTTGATTCGCGTCGATCGCAAAGCGCTTGTAGGCCTCTTCCGCGAGACCCGATTCCAGCAAG